>NZ_JBFANM010000054.1:0-83729 GCF_040674815.1 Nonomuraea sp. NPDC049709 | reverse complement strand
CGGCGAGTCTGTAGAGTTTACGCTCAGTCCCCGGACAATCACGAGGAGGCATGATCGCCTTCCGTGCCGGACGACGCCGCTCGCGGCCGCCAGCACCCCCACCAGGGCGGGCCCCGCCAGCCCGGACGCGTTGTAGCTCATCGAGTCGAGCGCCGTGGCCCTGCCCAGCCGCGCGGGCCCGGCCACCAGGGGCAGCTGGGCCGTCCAGCCACCCGTGAGCGCCGGCCCCAGCAGGCCGGTCACGATCGCCAGCCCGACCAGGACCGCGTCCGGCGCCCGCCCCTGCCCGCCCGGGACCAGCAGCCCGAGGAGGAGCAGGAGCCCGGCCGCGTACCCGAGCAGGCACGCCGCCAGCAGCCGGCCCGGCCGCCGGGACCGGTCGAGCAGCACCCCGAGCAGCGGCCCACCGGCGGCGGCCGACACGGTGAGCCCCGCCAGCAGCCACGAGGCCAGCAGGGGCGACCCCGTGACGGCCAGCCCCGTGACCAGGAGCGCGGGTCCGGACATCTCGTCACCGGTACGGGCGGCGAGGGCTCCGGTCATGTAACGGGCTAACACATCCAAGACGTTACAGGAAAGTGCCTGCCCGTGTTAGGAGTGCGAGCCATCGGGAAGAAGTACCCGCAGCCACGCTCCTGAGCTGGGAAAATGACTCACGCCGGGGAGGGTCGGCCTGCGCGAACTGCGTGCGTGCAGGCCGACCGGCTATCCGCCGTAACCAGCGCCAACCGGACCCCCGCCGGCCACGTCGCCCCGAGTCGCCTGTCCCGTCGTGCGGGGCGATCTGCGGCCTGGGCCGCCGCTGCTCAGGCCGAGCTGGTGATGACCGCGAACCGGGCGCCGAAGGGGTCGGCGAGGAACGCCATCCGCCCGACCCCCTCCGCCGACATCGGCGGAGCGTGCGTCGTGCCCCCGAGCCGCTGCGCCAGGGCCACCGTGGCATCGCAGTCGGGCACCTCGAAGTACGGCAGCCAGTGCGGGCTGTCGCCGGCCTGGAGCTGGGCGAGGCCGGCCATCGCCGACGACTCGCCGCCCTCGGCGGGGGAGATCACGGGGTACGACGCGTCGCCCATCGGCAGGTCCTCGATCCGCCAGCCGAAGACCGCCTGGTAGAAGGTGCGGATGCCGACGGGGTCGGGGGTGTGGAGCTCGACCCAGCCGAGCGAGCCCGCCTCGGTGACCAGGCCGAGGCCCTTGGTCCGGCCGGGCTGCCAGACGGCGAACGCTGCCCCGGCCGGATCGGCGAACACCGCCATCCCGCCCTGCCCCTCGATGTCGATCGGCGGTGACAGGACCGTGCCGCCCGCCTGCTCGATCGTCTTCGCGATGACGCCCGCGTCGGGCGCCTGGAAGTACGTCAGCCACGCCGGGGCCCCTCGCCCCGGGGTCTCCGTGCTGATCCCGGCGACCGTCCGGCCGCCGACCTGGCAGAACCGGTAGTGCCGGTGCTCGGGCCCCAGCGAGATGGAATCCCAGCCGAACAGCCCGGTGTAGAAGGCGTCCGACGCCTCCGTGTCGGGGCTGCTGACGTCGATCCAGCAAGGGGTGCCCGGAACGTAGTCGGTGGTGAGCATGGCCTGCTCCTTCGCGTGACGAAGCGGTGGGTGGCCTCTTCACCTCTGGCGCGGTTGGAGGGCGATGCCACTCTTGTCCGGCGTCTCACAGCCTGGCACGTCCGGTGGGTGGAAGGCGACTCTTGGCAGCACTCGAATATGTGTTTGAACGATGGCGTACACTCGGCACCATGACAGCCGCGTTCCAAGCATCATTGCTCGGCCTCGACGAGGAGCTCGGGCTCGGACCGCTCGCCGGCGCTGTGCGCAGGACACACCTCGACCACGGCGCCTGGATCGACCTGCGGCCGGGCTGGCTGACGGGCGCCGACACGCTGTTCGAACGGCTGGCGGAGCGGGTGCCGTGGCGGGCCGAGCGGCGGCGCATGTACGACAGGGTCGTGGACGTGCCCCGGTTGCTGAAGTTCTACGACGAGGGCGAGCAGCTTCCTGACCCGGTGCTCGACGACGCCAGGCGGGCCCTCGACGCCCACTACGGGGCGGAGCTGGGCGAGCCGTTCCGTACGGCCGGGCTCTGCTTCTACCGCGACGGCCGCGACAGCGTGGCCTGGCACGGTGACACGATCGGGCGGGGCAGCACCGAGGACACCATGGTCGCGATCATCTCGGTCGGCAGCCCACGGCCGCTCCTGCTCCGCCCACGCGGCGGCGGCCCCTCGATCCGCCGCGACCTCGGCCACGGCGACCTGATCGTGATGGGCGGAAGCTGCCAGCGCACCTGGGAGCACGCCATCCCGAAGACCGCCCGCCCGGCGGGCCCCCGGATCAGCATCCAGTTCCGCCCCCACGACGTCCGCTGACTCTCGTCCCGCCGACCGGATCCGGCGCGCGAAACGGGGGTCCGGCTCGCCGATCGGGTGCGGCCCGCCCACAGGGGCATGGCCCGCGTCGTAGCCGGTCCGGTGTGGGGCGGGGTTGAGGCCGGGCGGTCGCCGAAGTACGAGCCGCCCGGCGCGGCTTCAGCCGGTTACCGCAGTACGAGCCGCCCGACGCGGCCCTGCTCGCCGGCGGCCCAGCACGAGCGGTCGTGTGCGCACGACACCGTGTCGAACGATCCGCCGTCGAACGTCTCCCAGCTCCGCCCGCCCGAATACGTCACGTCACTGCCGGTCGGTCCCACCGCGACGGCGGCGAAGGGCAGGTGCGGCAGCCAGGTCACGCCCGACCGGTACGCGGGCGGCGGTGCGGCGGCCGGTTGCCAGGTCGTGCCGCCGTCCCTGCTGACCGCGCCCGCGCTGGGCGACTGCTGCTCCGGCCGGTAGTCGCCGCCGACCGCGATGCCCCGGTGCCGGTCGCGGAAGGCCAGGCCGAAGACGCCGCGCGCCGGGTCCCCGGCCGGGATGGGCGTGTCGGCCACCGTCCACGTACGTCCCCGGTCGCCCGAGTGGAACACCCGCGACCGCTCCGCCCCGCCGGCGGCCAGCCAGGCGTCCCGCCCGCCGGCCGTGACGAGGCACTGCCCGCTCGCCGCGAACCCGGCCTCGCCCGGCAGCGCCTGCGGCATCCCGTCCGGGGGCAGCACCCGCCAGCTCCGCCCGCCGTCCTCCGTGGCCAGGATCCGGAACCTGCCGTCCACGGGGTCGCTCATGGCCAGCCCGTGCCGCCGGTCGAAGAAGGCCATGCAGTCGTAGAACGCCCGGGGCTCGTCGTTCCTGAACGTCTCCGCCCACGTACGCCCCCCGTCCTCCGTCCGGTAGACGCGCGAGTCCGTGCCCTCGCCGATGGACAGTGCCACGGCCCGGTCGGAGCCGAACGCCTCGATGTCGCGGAACTGGAGCGCGGCCGTGTCGGGCGGGGAGACGTTCTGCCAGCTCCGGCCACCGTCCACGGTCCTCAGCACGGTGCCGCCCGAGCCCGAGGCCCACACCACGTTCCGGCTGACGGGCGACAGGCCGCGCAGGCGAGCCGTCACCCCGGTCTCCTTGAGCTCCCAGCTCAGCTTGGGCATGCCCGCCTGGGCGGGCAGGGGGGCGACGAGCACGAGGGCCGCTGACAGCGCGCTCAACGCGATGCGAAGCTTCATGTCGGGCAAACTAGCCCAAAGGATCAACACCGTCCATGGCGTCGAGGAACTCGGGTCAGCCGTCGTCGGCGACGGCGCGGTGGGCACTCCATCGCAGCCACAGCGCGGGCAGCTCCTTCTCCAGGAACCGGTAGAGCTCGTGCACGTTCTCCAGCCGTTCCCGGCGCTCGGCCGGGCCGTCGGCGAGCACCCGCAGCCCGGCCTCGGTGAACTCCCAGAACGCGGACGTCTTCGCGTAGCGGGCGGCGAGCATCCGGCTCCACCCGTCGGGGGCCATGCGGAAGAGCTCCTGCCGCTCGCCCCGCCGCCGGACCCCCTCGATCAGGCCGCTCGGTGCAAGGAGCCGGGTCGCGCTGCCGATCGAGCTCCGGCTGACCCGCAGCACGTCGGCGAGCTCGGCGGCGCTCTGCTCCGGCGGGTCGCTGATGAGCAGCCAGCCGACCACCCGCCCGGCGATCAACGGCATGCCGTCCCGTGCGAAGAAGACCGCGACGTCGTCGACGAACTCGAGCTCGGCGTCCGTTGGGGTGATCATGTTCGGATATTACGGTCATTGCAGTAATGGCTGCTATGGCCGGAATCGGCGGGCGGGTCAGGCGGCCTGGCGGGAGGTTCCCCAGGACAGCAGTTCCCCGGCCGTGCTGAAGCGGCGGCTGGAGACTGACTCGTCGAGCAGTACGCCGACCAGCAGCCGGCCGTCGGACTCCCCGGCGAACGCCAGGCAGTAGCCCGCCGCCCTGGTGAAGCCGGTCTTCAGCCCGATCGCGCCGGGCGTGCCGAGCAGCCGGTTGGTGTTGCGCCACTCGTACGAGCGGTGCCCGTCGCCGGCGTCGAGGTCGTGCCGGCGGGTCCCGGCCACCTGCTTGATCAGCGGCACCCGCAGCGCCTTGGCGGCCAGGAGGGCCTGGTCCCTGGCGGTGGAGTAGCCGTCACTGCCGGGCATGGGCAGGCCGTCGGCGTTGACGTACTCGGTGTCGTTCATGCCCAGCTCGCGGGCGGTGGCGTTCATCTTGGCCACGAAGCCCTTGACGCCGGGGCCGTACGTGCGGGCCAGCGCGTGGGCCGCGTCGGCGCCGGAGGGGAGCATCAGGCCGTACATGAGCTCGCCGACCGTGAGGCGGTCGCCGGGGCGCAGGTCCGCGGTGGTGCCGCCGCCGTCCTCGGCGTACTCGACGTCCTCGCGCGCGATCCGCACCACGTCCGTGGGCCTGGCGGTCTTCAGCACGACGTACGCGGTCATGGTCTTGGTCAGGCTGGCGATCGGCATCCGTTCGGTGCCGTCCTTGTCCAGGAGCACGTCGCCGGACGAGGCGTCCATCAAATAGGCGGCCCGGCCGTACACGGCGGGGGTGTCGGCGGACACGGCGGGCGCGGTCGTCGCCGTGGCATGCGCCGGCGCGGTGAGCCCTGTGACCAGGGCAAGTACGCCTGCCATGGCAGTCAGAAAAGCTTTCCCGATACGCATGGCCCACAGACTGCCGCGCGTCTTGGGGTGCGTTTGACGAAATAACCGAAATTTCGTGACAAGCCGGGCGGAAACCCCTATGTAGCAGGAAGATCCGGCTTGGTAAATCTTTAGCGAGATATGCCGGAAGTCAGGGGATCGGGGTCAATGGAGCTTCAGCGGGGGTTCCAGAAGGTGTCGGCCACCCGCTCGCCCGCCGCCAGCTCCGAGAACAGGTCCTCCCACAGCGGCATCACCTGCTCGGGCCCGTAGGCGCGCGACGCCCTCGCCGCCGCCCTCCCCATGCGCACCCGCAGGTCACGGTCGGCGATGACCCGGTTCAGGGCGGCGGCCAGCGCGTCCACGTCCCTGGGCGGCACCAGCACGCCGTCCACGCCGTCGGTCAGCACGTCCCCCGGCCCGGTCGGGCAGTCGAAGGCCACCACGGGCAGCGCGTGCGTCATCGCCTCGATCATCACCATCGGCAGGCCCTCGAAGCGGGAGCTCAGCGCGTACACGGAGGCGTCGGTCAGCTCCCTCTCCAGCCGGTCGGTACGCCCCGGCAGCGACACGTGCTCGTCCAGCCCGTACTGCGCGACGAGCCCGGCGAGCTGCCCCCCGCGCGGCCCGGTGCCGAAGATGCGCAGCCGCCATTCCGGGTGCTCGGGCACCACCTGCGCGAACGCCTGGATGAGCAGGTCGAACCCCTTCTGCGGCACCAGCCGCCCGGCCGCGATCACCACGGGACTCCCCTGCTGGGAACGTTCCTGATCGACCTTGTGCACCGCGTTCGGGATCTGCACGATCGGGGTGCGCGGCAGCAGGCGCTGGTACTCCAGCCGGTTCGTCCGCGTCAGCACCGTGATCGCGTCGAACCGGTCGTAGTGGCGGGCGATCTCCCTGCGGATCGTGTCGGGGTAGGCCGACAGGTTCATGTGCTCCTGGGCGACCCGGATGACGCTCTTGGGGGCCCGGCGGGCGGCGATCAGGTTGAGCGCGGGCCGGGTCGTCACCAGGATGCCGTCGCGCAGCTTGGAGACGTACTCCATGGCGGCCCACTCCACGCGCTCGGTGAAGTAGTCGGCCGCGAACTCGCCGCGCGGCACGACCTTCCCGCGCACCCTGCGCCAGGCCCGGCGGCCGATCGAGTCCGGCCGCCGGCCGTCCCGCTGGTCCACCAGCGTGGTGACGGTGATCCGGGGGTCCAGCCCGAACCGGGGGTTGTCGCGCCGCCGTACGAGGCTGACCAGCTCGACGTCGTGGCCGGCGGCGGCCATGGCGTTCGCCTGGTTGACCACCGTGCGGATGGTGCCCCCCATGCCGTAGGCGTGCAGCATGAGGTAGCGGATCTTCACGCGACCGGCCTCGTGCGCGGATGCGGCGATCGACACGGGGCGGCGCGGCAGGAAGGCGAATTCATGCCGAGGCAGACTACCTCGGGTTCCTGGCAGTTCCCTGGGAGAGCGAACGATGATCAAGAGCGTTAGCCTGACAGGTGTCGAGGCGCGCGATTTCGGACCGAGGAGTGGGGCATGGACGGCGTACGGCCGGCGGACGACGTGGTTCTGGGCATGGTCGCCGAACAGCTGAGCACGGCCATGGGCCGCCCCTGGGAGGTCCGCGACGGCATGGCGAAGGGCCCCGGCACGGTCGCGGTGCGGCTGGGCGCCGACCACACCGGCAGCGCGAGCCACCTCGACCTCGACTTCGTGCTCAACGTCGACCGCCCGGAGGACACCACGATCAGCGACTGCGTGGCCGGCTACGGCGCCACCACCGAGGAGGCCCTCGACCGGGCCGTCCAGGTGTGGCTGGGCACGACCGGCAGCGCCCTGCTCGAACTCGTCGTCCAGGACGGCTCGCACGCCGCCCACTTCGCGCCCGGCGACCCCGACGGCTTCCCCGCCTGGCACGCCATCCACGGCGGCATCACCGGCTGGGGCACCGGCGACGACCACGACGCCGTACAGCGCTGGGCGGTCCAGCACGTCCTCCTGCCGCACCTGGCCCCGGCGCTGAAGGGCACGCTCGAACGAGGACAGCTGGTCGGGGTGAAGGCGTTCTTCGGCGGGGGAGAGGGCGGGGAGACCGCCGAGATCCGGGTCGACGGCGCCTACCACGAGGCGGGCTCGCGGGCGCTGGCGGAGCTGGACTGGCCGCGACCGGCGAGCGGCGTCTCGTACGCCCGCACCTTCGTGCTCCTCGTCCACCAGGAAGGCGGCTGACCTCAGCGCCCCCGGCCGGCCCCCGCGCCTCGTCCGGGAGGTCCGGCTGCAGGACGATCCGCCGCCCGCGGCCAGGGCCACCGGCAAGGTCGCCGACGTGGCCGACCGCGGCACGGCCGACGGCACGGACGTGCGCCAGGGGAGCCGGCCCGGCGACAACTGCCGGCGGCGGTCGCTCAGGCCCGCGTAGCGGGCGGCGAATAATGATCGCGCGCTCGCCTCTTCCGCCTGTTAGCGTTACCGCTGAGGGGGTGAGCCGCGGTGAAATCCAAACCCGGCAGGCCTGCGGTGCTCATGGACGTCGCCGTGCTCGCCGGAGTTTCCACCATGACCGTTTCGCGCGTGCTCAACACGCCCGACCTCGTCCGCGCCGAGACCAGGGCCCGCGTGCTGGCCGCCGTGCGCGAGCTGGACTACCGGCCCAACCAGGCCGCCCGCCAGCTGGTCACCGGCCGCTCCGGCGTGCTCGGCGTGGTCAGCATCGACACCACTCTCTACGGCCCGGCCTCCACCCTCTACTGCATCGAGCAGGCCGCCAGGCACGCCGGCTACAACGTCAGCATCGCCAGCCTCAGCTCGCTCAACCGCAGGTCGATGGAGGAGGGCATGCAGCGGCTGCGCACCCAGGCCGTCGACGGTGTGATCATCGTGGCGCCGCACGAGTCGGCCGCCGACGGGCTGCGCCACCTGCCGCCCGAGATGCCGGTGGTGGCGGTGGACGCCGGTGACGACATCCCCGTGCCCGTGGCCAAGGTGGACCAGAAGGCCGGCGCCGTCCGCGTCACCAGACACCTGCTCAGCCTCGGCCACCGGAGCGTGTGGCACGTGGCGGGCCCGGCCGACTGGCTCGACGCCAACGGCCGCATCGAGGGCTGGCGCGGCGTCCTGGAGGAGGCCGGGCGAGAGGTGCCCGAGGTGCTGCGGGGCGACTGGAGCGCCCGCTCCGGCTACCAGCTCGGCCGCCGCCTCGCCAAGGATCACGAGGTCAGCGCCGTGTTCGTGGCCAACGACCAGATGGCGCTCGGCGTGCTGCGGGCGCTGCGCGAGGCCGGGCGGCGGGTGCCGGAGGACGTGAGCGTGGCGGGGTTCGACGACATCCCCGAGGCCGCGTACTTCTGGCCGCCGCTGACGACCGTGCGCCAGGACTTCCGCGAGGTCGGCAGGCACGCCTTCCACATGTTGCTGGACCGGATGGCCGGCGTCGAGCCGGAGGCCCGGCGCCTGGTCGAGCCCGAGCTGGTCGTACGCGAGAGCACCGGCCCGGTCAGCCCAGCCTGATCACGTTCCACGACACCGGGGGCAGCAGGATGCGCATCGGGTCGTGCTCGACGTCCGCGTTCGGCCTGGGCGCGATGCGGCCGGGGTCGTCGGCGGTGTTGCGGGCGTAGACGTCGGGGTCGGTCAGCGTGGTGACCTCGACGATGCGCGCGCCGCCCAGCGCCCGCGCGTCGATCTCCAGCGACACCGGCCCGTCGGTGGAGCGGTTGACGACGAACAGCGTCGTGCCGTCCTCCGCGTGCGTGGCCACCGCGTCCACCAGCGGCACCTCGCCGTACAGCTTCGTCTCGTACGACGGCGACACCGGCTCCACGCGCAGCATGTCACCGGCGGCGTGCCGGGACGCCTGGGCGAACGGGTGGAAGGTCGTCTGCCGCCACGCCCGCCCGCCCGGCTCCGTCATGATCGGCGCGATCACGTTCACGAGCTGGGCCAGCGACGCGGCGGTCACCCGGTCGCTGTTGCGCAGCAGGCTGATCAGCAGCCCGCCGAACGCCACCGCGTCGGCCAGGTGGTAGTGGTCCTCCAGCAGCGGCGGCGCGACCGGCCAGTCCGCGGGCGGCTCGGCGTTCTGGAAGCGCGACAGGTACCAGACGTTCCACTCGTCGAACGAGATGTTGATCTTCTTGCGCGACTTCAGCCGGGCCCCGACGTGGTCGGCGCTGGCCACGACGGAGGCGATGAAGTAGTCCATGTTGACGGAACTGGCCAGGAAGCTGCCGAGGTCGCCGTCCTGCTCCTCGTAGTAGGCGTGGCAGGAGATGTAGTCCACCAGGTCGTAGGTCTCCTCCAGCACCGTGGCCTCCCACGCGCCGAAGGTCGGCTGGTGGGAGCTGGAGCTGCCGCACGCGACCAGCTCCAGCTTCGGGTCCACCATGCGCATGGCGCGGGCGGTCTCGGCGGCGAGCCGGCCGTACTCGCGGGCCGTCTTGTGGCCGGTCTGCCAGGGGCCGTCCATCTCGTTGCCCAGGCACCACATGCGGATGCCGTGCGGCTCCTTGGCGCCGTTGGCGACGCGCAGGTCGGACAGGGCCGTGCCCGACGGGTGGTTGCAGTATTCGAGCAGGTCGAGGGCCTCGGCGATGCCGCGGGTGCCGAGGTTGAGCGCCATCATGGGCTCGACGCTGGCCTTGCGGCACCAGCGGACGAACTCGTCCACGCCCACCTCGTTCGTCTCCGTGCTGTGCCAGGCCAGGTCGAGCCGGCGCGGCCGCTGGGAGACCGGGCCGATGCCGTCCTCCCATCTGTAGCCGGAGACGAAGTTGCCGCCCGGGTAGCGGACGGTGGAGATGCCCAGCTCCCTGGTCAGGTCGAGCACGTCGCGGCGGAAGCCGTCGTCGTCGGCCGAGGGGTGGTCCGGCTCGTGGATGCCGGTGTAGACGCAGCGCCCGAGGTGCTCCACGAACGTGCCGAAGGTGCGCCGGTGGACCGGGGCGACCTTGAACGTGGGATCGAGGGTCAGCTTGGCCTGATGCACGGGGCTTCTCCTGTTTCGCGGGCGTTACGTGGTTCCCGATTGTTAGCGTTATCACCTGCTCGGTCAAGGGGCCGGATCTCGCGGCAACCCCCTTGCCAGGGGCCCTTGACAGCCAGCTTGTTACCGCTAACACTCGGGTAACCCCGCCGAAACAACGGGGTACGCGCGGCGACCTCCGTGACCCCGGACGGCTCGCTCTGTCGCCTCTGTGAGAGGCCCCATTAACGGCTGCCCTGAACCTCCTGGATGTTAGCGAGAACATGGCCAAGCGATAGCTCGGTGAAAGAAGAGGCCACAGTGCACGGTCCCCCCGACATAACCCGCCGGCATCTTCTTGCCGGCAGCCTCGCACTGCTCGGCGCCGCCGCCACGGGTTGCGCCATCCCCGTGGGGCTCGGCTCGTCCCAGACCCGCGTCCAGTACTGGCATTTCCTCGGCGCGAGCGACGGCATCATCATGAACCAGATGGTCGGGGCGTTCGCCAAGGACAACCCCGACATCTTCGTCGAGGAGAACGTGCTCGCCTGGGGCGAGCCGTACTACACGAAGATCGCGATGGCCGGCGCCGGCGGCCGCTCGCCCGACCTGGCCACCTTCCACCTGGCCCGGCTGGCCGGGATGGGCGCCGGGCGGATCCTCGACCCCATCGACGTGAAGCTGCTGGAGGAGGCCGGCCTGACGGCCGCCGATTTCAGCCCGCCGATCTGGGAGCGGGCCCATCTCGACGGCGTCCTGTACGCGATCCCCTTCGACGCCCACCCGATGGTGCAGTACTACAACACCGACATCTGCCGCAAAGCCGGGTTGCTCGGCCCCGACGGGAAGCTGACCCCCACCAAGGGCGTGGACCAGCTGATCGCCCAGCTCACCAAGGCCAAGGAAGTGATGGGCGGCAAGCCGCCGCTGGCCTTCGACGCGCTCGGCCTGGGCACCGTGGGGCCGTGGCGCGTGTGGTGGACGCTCTACTCGCAGAGCGGCGGGACCCTGCTGTCCGACGACGGCACCAAGATCACCATCGACGACACCAAGGCGCTGGAGGGGCTGCGGCTCATGCAGCGGCTCGGCAAGGAAGGGCTGTGCGACTGGCGTACCGACTACGGCGCCTCCGTCGCCAACTTCACCAACGGGCAGGCGGCGTTCCTGTGGAACGGCGACTGGGAGACCACCGGGCTCAAGGAACGCAAGACGCCGTTCAGCATGATGCGCTTCCCCAGCGTCTTCGGCGGCTGGTCGGCGCAGGCCGACTGCCACGCGTTCGTCCTGCCGCACCAGCGTGTCCGGGACCCCGAGGTGGAGCGGGCCACGTACCGGTTCATCGCCTACCTCGTCAAGAACAGCGCCGACTGGGCGGTGGCCGGGCACGTGCCCGCGTACCTGCCCACGCTGGAGGAGCCCGACTACCTCGCGCTGCAGCCGCAGTCGGAGTACCGCTCGGTCATCACCGACGTCGCCCTCGACCCGCAGGTGTGGTTCACCGGGTCGGCCTCGCGGTTGTGGATCGAGTTCGGTGAGGCGTTCTCCCCGGTCATCAGCGGGCAGCGCACCCCCGAGGAGGGCCTGGCGGAGGCCAAGGCCTCGTTGACCCGGCTGCTGGACGCCCCGAACCCCTTCCCCGACGAGGAGCGCTAATGACCGAGCTTGTCGAGGTCATCAATGAGCACAGCACCTTGGTCATGGGACCGACGAAGGAGGGAGCATGACCACGACTGTCGCGGCCCCTGCGACCGCCGCCCCCCTCGCCGAGGCGAAGGTGAAGCGCGGCTGGACCCAGCACGGCCTGCTGTTCGTGGCGCCGTTCCTGCTGGTCTACTTGGCCTTCCTGGTGTGGCCGACCGTGCTCGGCTTCCAGATGAGCCTGTCGAGCGTGAACATCGCCGGCGGCAACGACCAGCTGGTCGGGTTCGCGAACTACGCCGAGGCGTTCGCCGACCCGCGCATGTGGCGCTCGTTGTGGAACACGCTCGTCTTCACCGTCTTGAGCACGATCCCGCTGGTGTTCCTCGGCCTGGTGTTCGCGCTGCTGGTGCACAACCTGCGCTTCGTGCAGTGGTTGTGGCGGCTGTCGTTCTTCGGGCCGTTCCTGCTGCCCTCTGCCGTGGTGTCCATCCTGTGGCTGCAGATGATCTACCCGCCCGACTACGGCCTGCTCAACGGCACGCTCGGCACCGACGTGCTGTGGCTGGGCGACCCGTCCGTGGCCATGTGGTCGATGGTGCTGACCACGGTGTGGTGGACGGTCGGCTTCAACTTCCTGCTCTACCTCGCCGCCCTCCAGTCCATCCCGACGCACCTGTACGAGGCCGCCGACATCGACGGCGCCTCGGGCTGGGCCAAGCTGCGCTCCATCACCCTGCCGCTGCTCGGCCGCACGACGGCGCTCATCGTGGTGCTGCAGCTGGTGGCCTCGCTGAAGGTGTTCGACCAGATCTACCTGATGACCGGCGGCGGACCGCAGGACTCCACCCGGCCGATCATCGAGTACGCCTACGACGTCGGTTTCACCGGTTACCGCATCGGTTACGCGTCGGCCGTGTCGTACATCCTGTTCGTCCTGATCGTCATCGTCTCCCTGGCGCAGCTCCGGCTGTTCCGCAAGCGTGAGGAGGTCGCGTCGTGACCAAGCGGTTCAGCTTCAGCCAGCTCGTCCTGCTGGTGGCCGCGCTGGTGCTGGCGGCCATCTGGCTCGCGCCCATCGCGTGGGCCGTGGCCACCTCGCTCAAGCCCGAGGACGAGACGACCAAGCTCCCGTTGGAGTGGATCGGCAGCGAGATCACGTTCGACTCCTACGAGCTGGTCCTGGGCACCGGCGGGATCGTGAAGTGGGCGATCAACTCGACGGTGACCGCCGTCATCGTGACGTTCCTGACCGTGCTGTTCTCGGCGATGGCGGCGTACGGGTTCGCGCGCACCCAGTTCAAGGGGCAGCGGGCGCTGCTGGCGCTGATCCTGGCCGGGATCATGGTGCCCCCGCAGGTGCTGATCGCGCCGCTGTTCGCCGAGATGGTCGCCTTCGGCCTGGTGGACACCTGGTGGGCGATCATCCTGCCGCAGGTGGCGGCGCCGCTGATCGTCTACATCCTGTTCAAGTTCTTCCAGGACGTGCCGCCGGAGCTGGAACAGGCCGCCTTCGTGGACGGGGCCGGGCGGTGGCGGGTGTTCTTCACCATCGTGCTGCCGCTGTCGCGGCCGGTGCTGGCGGCGGTGTCGATCTTCACGTTCATCAACACCTGGAACAACTTCCTCTGGCCGTTCCTGGTGTCCACCGACCCGAACACGATGACGCTGCCGGTGGGGCTGGCGAACGTGGTGCAGGGGACGTTCGGCCTGCGGTACGCCCAGATCATGGCCTCCGTGGTGCTCGCCGGGCTGCCGCTGCTCGTGGTGTTCATCCTCTTCCAGCGGCAGATCATCCGGGGCGTGGCCCACACGGGCCTGGCCGGTCAGTGACGCTGCCGCGTACGAGCACCTCGACGGCCCGGCCGCCGCGTCGAGCGGGCCGTCCCTGGGAAAGCGAAGAAGCCCCGGCCGTCACGGCCCGGGGCTTCTTTCGAGGTGGTGGACGATACTGGGATTGAACCAGTGACCTCTTCCGTGTCAGGGAAGCGCTCTCCCGCTGAGCTAATCGTCCTTGGAGGTGGCGACGGGATTTGAACCCGTGTGGACGGCTTTGCAGGCCGCTGCCTCGCCTCTCGGCCACGCCACCGAGTCAAAACCTCATCTCCGAGCGGAAGACGGGATTCGAACCCGCGACCCTCACCTTGGCAAGGTGATGCTCTACCACTGAGCCACTTCCGCGTTGCTGCGTGGTTAACAATAGCGCGTTTCCGGACCAGATGCTTACTCGTGGCCGGCGCTAGCGTCCGTCCTTGCGGAGTTGGCGGGCCACGCTGCGCTCGGTGGCGGGCAGGCTGAGGAAGATCTCCAGGATCCTGGTGAGGCGGTGGACCTCGATGCGGTGGAAGGCGGGGCCCTCCGAGCGGGCCAGGAGCAGGGAGAGGGCCAGGGGCGGCAGCGGGGCGTGGATGAGGTGCAGGTCGCCGTCGAGGGTCAGGGCCGTGGGACGGGCGGGCGTCTCCTCCGGGATGACGATCTCCTGCGGCGCCCGCCAGCTCGCGTAGACCACGCGGCGCTCGGCCGTCGTGGCCGCCCAGTCGGCGCTGAACAGCACCGGGAGCGAGTCGATCAGCGTGGTCAGGGCCCGGTCGCCGGCCGTGGTGATGTATTTGAGGATCTCCAGCTCCGGGTAGGTGCCGGGCGCCTCGCGGGTGGTCCAGATGCCTTCGACCGCGACGTTCTCGACGCTCTGCAGGCTCTTGACCAGGGCCTGCCGGGGCGTGCTGTCCGGGCAGAAGATGGTGATGTCGTCCACCGCCCGGCCCGCCCCCCGGTCGAGCACGGTCACCTGCGTGATGTCGGCCCCCGCCACCCCCAGGACCTTGGTCACCTGTGCCAGGGAACCCGGCCGGTCGGGCAGCGCGACGCGTACACGAAGAAGCATCCATCCCCCTCAACCGAAGATGCCGATCACAGACTATCCGCGAAATACCGGTTACGGCCTGACCTGCGCTACAACTAAGTGAGTGAAGATTGGGCCGATTGGGGTGTGGCCGCCGGTGGTGCTCGCGCCGATGGCGGGCATCACGAACGCGCCGTTCCGGGTGTTGTGTCGGGAGCAGGGCGCGGGGTTGTTCGTGTGCGAGATGATCACGACACGGGCGCTCGTCGAGCGCAATCCGAAGACGCTGCGGATGATCAGGTTCGCCGAGTCGGAGCAGCCCAGGAGCATCCAGCTGTACGGCGTGGATCCCGACGTCGTGGGGCGGGCGGCGCGGATGATCGCCGAGGAGGACCTGGCCGACCACATCGACCTGAACTTCGGCTGCCCGGTGCCCAAGGTGACCAGGCGCGGGGGCGGGTCGGCGCTGCCGTACAAGCGGAATCTGCTGCGCCGGATCCTGCGGCAGGCGGTGGCGAACGCGGGGTCGTTGCCCGTGACGATGAAGATGCGCAAGGGCATCGACGACGATCACCTGACCTACCTGGACGCGGGCCGGATCGCGGCCGAGGAGGGGGTCGCCGCGATCGCGCTGCACGCCCGCACCGCCAAGCAGCACTACGGCGGCGTGGCCGACTGGGAGGCCATCGCGCGGCTGAAGGAGGCCGTGCCGGAGATCCCCGTGCTGGGCAACGGGGACATCTGGTGCGCCGACGACGCCGTCAGGATGGTGGCCCGCACGGGGTGCGACGGCGTCGTGGTCGGGCGGGGGTGCCTGGGGCGGCCCTGGTTGTTCCGGGACCTGGAAAACGCGTTCAACGGCAGCCCCGAGCGGGCCCGGCCGACGCTCGGCGAGGTCGCCGAGGTGATGGCCAGGCACGCCGAGGGGCTGACCGAGTGCTTCGACATCGAGCGGTACGCGGTGGCCGACTTCCGCAAGCACGTCGGGTGGTATCTGAAGGGGTTCACGGTCGGGAGCGAGCTGCGCCGCGAGCTGGCCACGGCCGAGTCGCTCGACGGGCTGCGGGAGGGGCTGGCGAAGCTGGAGCAGGACCAGCCGTGGCCGCCGAACACCGACACGCCCCGGGGCAAGTCGGGGGAGCGGTCCAAGGTGCTCCTGCCCGACGGGTGGCTGGACGACCCGTGGGACTGCCCGATCCCCGGTGACGAGGCCGAGTCGGACACCTCCGGCGGCTGACCGCCTCCCCCTCAGTGGGGGCCGGTGATCTCCGTGCCGCAGGGGCCGCCGCCGACCGCCGCCTCGAGCCGGACGGGCTCGCCCGACATCGTCAGCGTCGGGTAGTACTCGGCGATCCGCTCCGCCGAGCGGCCGACGTAGTGGCAGATGAAGCTGCGCCGGAATCGGTCCTCCGTGCTGTTCGGCTCCGAGCCGTGCACCAGGCTGCCGTTGAAGAAGAGCACGTCGCCCGGGTTCATGTCGACGGGCGCCTTCTCCAGGCCGGGGGGCGGGGGGACGTACTCGCGGGTGAACGAGACGTCCTGGTCGGCCTCCTCCGGGCAGAACAGGTCCATCAGGTGCGTGCCGGGGACGACCTCGAGGCCGCCGTTGGCCCGGTCGACGCGGTCGAGCGCCACCCAGGCGGCCACGCAGGTGCCCGGCTCCACCCGCAGGTAGAAGTTGTCCTGGTGCAGCGCCTGGCCCCTGGCGCCCGGGGGCTTGAAGTAGAACATGCTCTGGGCTGCTATCGGCTCCTCGCCCAGGAGGTCGCGGAGTATCGCGGCGAAGCGCGTGTCGAGCAGGTAGCGCCGGGCCACGTCGTTCACCTGGTGGGGGTGCATGATCCGGGGATAGTCGCGCAGGATGTCGTACGGCTGCCCCGGCTCCTGCGGCTGCGGGGAGAAGTGACCCGGGATCGGGCCCCGGGCGTGCAGCGCCATGAACTCCTCGCGCAGCTCGGCCACCTCCTCCGGGGCGAGGAGACCGGGCACCAGCACGTACCCCTGATCGCGGAAGTCGTTGAGCCTCATGTCTCTCACGCTAGAGAGCCGGATCGTGCAACGGTATGCCCATGACCGCTGAGGACCTGTCTGTTCCTGCTGCCGACCTGATGATCGTGGGCCACTACGACAAGGCGCCCGGCTACGCCACGCGCCGGGCGGGCGGGTCGCCGAGCTGGCTGCTGCTGTGGACCGAGGCGGGGGCCGGATACGTCGCGCAGGGCGGCGCGTCGCGCGAGGTGGGGCCGGGTGACCTGGTGGTGCTGGGGTCGGGGGTGGCCCAGCACTACCGGGTGCGGCCCGGGGCGGAGCGGTGGCGGTTCTGGTGGGTGCACTTCCAGCCACGGGCGTCCTGGGCGGCGTGGCTGGCGCCGTATGTCGGGGACGACGGCTGCCATGTGGTGGCGGGCGTGCCGCAGCCTGTGCACGGGCGTATCGACCTGGCGTTCCGGCGGGCGCTCCGCGACGCGCGGTGGACGCCCGACACGCCGGTTCCCGCCGCGCCGCGCGGCCCGGCCGTCGTGGTCGGCGGGGCGGCGCGGGAGCTGGTCATGGGGGCCGTGGAAGAGGTGCTGGTGCTGGCCACCGCCTTGGCGCGGCCCGCGGGGCGGGGCGAGGAGGGGGACGAGCGGGTACGCCGCGTCCTGGCGATCATCGCGGCCGAGCCGGGGGCGCCGCACTCGGTCGCCTCGCTCGCGCGCACGGTCGCGCTCTCGCCCTCCCGCTTCGCCCACCTGTTCGCCGAGGAGACCGGCCAGACGCCCATGCAGGCCGTGCGCCGGGCCCGGGTGCGGCACGCCGCGAGCCTGCTGGAGGTGACGGACATGGACGTCGGGCAGGTGGCGGCGGCCTCGGGCTTCGTCAGCCCGTTCCACTTCAGCCGGGCCTTCAGGAAGGAGTACGGCCTGCCGCCCCGCGACTACCGCGCCCGCGTCCGCCCCTGAGCGCCCCGCAAGGCTCTGACCTCGAAGGTTAACCAGAACTTCAGCGGAATGTCCCCCCGCGAACGCTCTGCGAAACCGGGCGCCCGTCAGGCTGTCGCCGCAGGTTACGCCACCCCCACGTAAGGACCCCCATGATCATCCGGCGTGCGCTTCTCGCCGGGGGCCTCGGCCTGGCCACCTTCGCCGCGACGGGCGAGAGCCCCGTGCGCGCGGCGGCCCGGCGCGTCCCCCTGACCGACCCCTTCCAGCTCGGCGTCGCCTCGGGTGAGCCCACGCACGACGGAGTGGTGTTGTGGACCCGGCTCGCCACGGATCCGCTCGCGCCCGACGGGCTGGGCGGCATGCCGGATCGCCGGGTGCCGGTGCAGTGGCAGCTCGCCAGAGACGAAAACTTCCGACATGTCGTACGACGCGGCGTCCAAGAGGCCCGCCCCGGCGCGGCCCACAGCGTGCACGTCGAGCTCGACGGCCTCGACCCCGGCGCCGAGTACTTCTACCGCTTCAGGGCCGACCGCGAGATCAGCCCGGTCGGCCGCACCCGCACCACCCCCGCCCCCGGCACCCGCGGCACGCCGCTCAACCTGTCGTTCGCCTCGTGTGCCGACTACCAGTCCGGCTGGTTCACCGCCTACCGCAGGATGGCCGAGGACCAGCCCGACCTGATCGCCTTCCTCGGCGACTACGTCTACGAGTACGGCGACTACCAGCACCCCGTCCGCGACCAGGCCGGCGGCGAGTGCCTCGACCTGGCCGGATACCGCCTGCGCCACGCCCAGCACAAGGCCGACCCGGACACGCGGCTGGCCCACGCCGTCGCCCCCTGGGTGGTGGTGTGGGACGACCACGACGTGGAGAACGCCTGGGCCGGGGAGGTGCCCGAGCAGCCCGACGCGTCGTTCCTGGAGCGCCGGGCCGCGGCGTTCCGCGCGTACTACGAGAACATGCCGCTGCGCCGCGCCCAGAGGCCGGACGGGGCGGCGCTCAGGATGTACCGGAGCATCCGGTGGGGCGCGGTCGCCAACCTGCACCTGCTCGACACCCGCCAGTACCGCGACGTGTACGCCTGCACCGGCAAGAGCGGCACGGTCGGCCCCGACTGCCAGGAGCGCTTCGCGCCGAACAGGACCATCCTCGGCCGCGAGCAGGAGACCTGGCTCGACGAGCGGCTCAGACGCTCGCGGGCCACCTGGGACCTGCTCGGCCAGCAGGTCTTCCTCATGGAGATGGACTGGGTCAACGGAGAGGGCAAGGGCTATTCGAACGAGGGCTGGGACGGCTATGTCGCCTCCCGCGACCGCCTGACCGCCGCCATCGAGGACCACGGCCGCAACGCGGTCGTGCTGACCGGCGACGTGCACTCCCACTGGGCCGGCGAGGTCAAGCGCGACTACCGGGACCCCGGGTCCGCCTCCGTCGCCGTCGAGCTGGTCACCACGTCCGTGACGAGCGCGGGCGACGGCCTCGACGAGTACCCGAACACGGGCACCCTGCTGGCGGAGAACCCGCACGTGAAGTTCTTCAACGGCCGCCGCGGTTACGTGCGCGCCAGGCTCACCCAGCAGGAGATGAGCGTCGACTTCCGCTCGGTGTCCCGGGTCAGCGAGCCCGGCGCCCCCGCGTACACCTCCGGCTCCTTCGTCATCGAGCCCGGCAGCCCCGTCCTCAACCTCGTCTGAGACCTCGTCTGAGACCTCGTCTGAGACCTCGTCTGAGACCTCGTCTGAGACCTCGTCTGAGACCCCGCCTGAGACCCCGCCTGAGACCCCGCCTGAGACCTCGCCTAAGACCCCGCCCAGACGTCCACGTGGCCGCCGCTGCGCCAGTAGACGTTGCCCTCACGTGACAGCAGGTCCTCGTCCACCAGGTAGCGGCGCAGCGCGGCGTAGTCGTCGTGGAAGGCGCGCAGGGCCACGTTCACGTCCTTCTCGGCGTAGCGGACGCCGGGCTCGAAGACCGTCGCGATGTAGCGCAGCACGACGAGCCGCTTGTCGCGCCGCATCGCCAGGGTCGTCAGCCGCCCGTCCACCAGGAACGTGCGCAGCACCCGCTCCTCGGGGCTCAGCTCCTGCGCCGGCTCGGCCCGCGCCCGCAGCAGGTCGCGGAAGCGCTCGGGCGTGGCCCGCCACGCGCCGCTCTCGTCGCACTCCGCCAGGCCGCCGCCGGCCAGCTTCCGCAGCGACTTCGGGGAGAGGTCGTCGGTGACGCCGAGCACCAGGGAGGCGAAAGTCCTTAGTGTGTCGTCCTGGTAGAGCAGCCCGAGGACGCGCCTGATCTCTTCGTCATTCACCCCTACCATTTTGTCCCATGATCACAGCATTAGTGCTGGCGGCTTCGCTCGTCATCCCGAACAACTTCCTGCTGTACGAGAAGGACGCCGCCAAGAAGGACAACGACCCCGAGACGAGCTGGTCGGCCGGCGGGAAGACGTCGGCCCGGCTGGTCGTCAACCCGTGCCAGAAGGCCAAGCTGGGCCAGGTGGGGCGGACGTCGGCCAGGACGCTCATCTACACGGCGGTGCCCGACTACTCCAAGTCGGAGCAGGTGATCCTCTACGCGTCGGCGGCGGCCGCGGGCAAGGCCATGCGTGACCTGGAGGCCGCCGTACGCGCCTGCGGGACCTCCGGCTACCGCTACTCCGCCGCCGCGATCAAGCTGGGCGACAAGGGGCTGTCGGTCACCGGCCAGGCGTATCAGGGCAAGAAGCCGGCCATCGGCGGCGAGCGGGCCATCGTGACCCGCCGGGCGAACGCCCTGATCCTCTACACCGTGTCGGGCGAGTGGGGCAAGCCCGCCGCGGCCGACTTCAAGCGGCAGACGCAGGACGGCAAGCGCATGCTCGCCAAGGTCTGCACCATCGCCGACTGCTGATTGCAGGGAATGTCTCGATCTTGGGACATTGTCATGACACGACCCCGACGTTTCTCGGCCGAAACTGAATCGACAGGCCTGTGCCGGAACGCCCTTGCCAGTCCGTTCCGGCACACGGCTTGTCGCTCTCCCTACAGCCGGTTCAGCCCCTGGACGTGCAGGACCGCGCGGCCCTCCTCGTCGGAGGCGGCCAGGTCGACCTGGGCGTCGATGCCCCAGTCACCGTCGCCGGCCGGATCCTTGATCGTCTGCCGCACCTTCCACAGCCCGCTCTCCTCCTCGATGCGCAGCAGCGCGGGCCCGCGCGCGTCGGCGTCGGTGAAGATCTCCTCGTGGTCGGCGTAGTAGGCGTCCAGCGCCGCGCCCCAGTCGACGTCGGGAGCGAGCTCCGCCAGTTCCTCCTCCTTCTCCACGGCGCACAGCTCGACCAGCCGGAACATCGCGTTGCGCACCAGCACCCGGAAGGCCCGCGGGTTGGCGGTGACCGGCCGCACCTTGGCCTCGAGCTGCTGCTGCTCCTCCAGCGCCGCCGCCGGGTTGGTCAGCTTCTCCCACTCGTCGATCAGCGAGGAGTCGACCTGGCGGACCAGCTCGCCGAGCCACTCGATCAGGTCGACCAGGTCGTCGGTCTTGAGGTGCTCGGGCACCGTGCGCGACAGCGTCCGGTAGGCGTCGGCCAGGTAGCGCAGCACCGTGCCCTCGGAGCGGGCCAGCTCGTAGACCTGGATGTACTCGCTGAACGTCATGGCCCGCTCGAACATGTCGCGCACCACGGACTTCGGGCTCACCGTGTAGTCGCCCACCCACGGGTGGCCCCGCCGGTAGGTCTCGTAGGCGCCGAGCAGCAGGTCGTCGAGCGGCATCGGGTACATCACCTCTGCCAGCTGCTCCATGCGCTCCTCGTATTCGATCCCGTCGGCCTTCATCTGCGCGACGGCCTCGCCCCTGGCCTTCTTGAGCTGGGCGGACAGGATCTGGCGCGGGTCGTCGAGGATCGACTCCACGATCGAGACCACGTCGAGGGCGTAGGACGGCGACTCGCGGTCGAGCAGGTCGAACGCCGCCAGCGCGAACGTGGACAGCGCCTGGTTGAGCGCGAAGTCCTCCTGCAGGTCGATCGTCAGCCGGGCCCGCCTGCCCTGCTCGTCGGGCTCGGTGAACTGCTCCACGATGCCGCCGGCCAGCAGCGACCGGTAGATGGCGATGGCCTGGCTGATGTGCCGCCGCTGCCACTTGCGGTCCTCGTGGTTGTCGGTCAGCAGGTGCTTCATCGCCTGGAAGCAGTCGCCGGGGCGGTTGATCACCGCGAGCAGCATGGCGTTGCTGACCTTGAACCGGGAGTTGAGCGGCTCGGGCTCGGCGTCCTGGAGCTTCTGGAACGTGTCCTCGCTCCAGCCGACGAAGCCCTCCGGCGGCTTCTTGCGGGCGTAGCCGCGCCGCCGCTTGGGGTCGTCGCCGATCTTGGCCAGCGCCTTGGCGTTCTCGATGTCGTGCTCGGGGGCCTGGCAGGCGACGTAGCCGATGGTGTCGAACCCGGCGCGGCCCGCCCGGCCGGCGATCTGGTGGAACTCGCGGGCGCGCAGCCGGCGCACCTTGTTGCCGTCGTACTTGGACAGGGCGGTGAACAGCACGGTGCGGATCGGCACGTTGACGCCGACGCCCAGCGTGTCGGTGCCGCAGATGACCTTCAGCAGCCCGGCCTGGGCCAGCCGCTCGACCAGGCGCCGGTATTTCGGCAGCATGCCCGCGTGGTGCACGCCGATGCCGTGGCGGACCAGCCGTGACAATGCCCGGCCGAAGCGGGTGGTGAAGCGGAAGCCGCCGATCATGGCGGCGATGGCCTCTTTCTCGGCCTTGGTCGCCATGTTGATCGACATCAGGGCCTGGGCCCGCTCCATGGCCGCGGCCTGAGTGAAGTGCACGACGTAGACGGGCGCCTGGCCGGTCGAGAGCATCTCCTCCAGCGTCTCGTGCAGCGGGGTCATCCGGTAGGAGTAGACCAGCGGCACCGGCCGCTCGGCGTGCTTGACCACCGAGGTCGGCCGCCCGGTGCGCCGGGTCAGGTCGCGCTCGAACATCGACACGTCGCCGAGGGTGGCCGACATCAGGATGAACTGCACGTTGGGCAGCTCGAGCAGCGGCACCTGCCACGCCCAGCCGCGGTCGGGCTCGGCGTAGAAGTGGAACTCGTCCATCACGACCTGGCCGATGTCGGCCCCCGCGCCGTCGCGCAGCGCCACGTTGGCCAGGATCTCGGCCGTGCAGCAGATGATCGGCGCGCCCGGGTTGACGCTGGCGTCACCGGTCATCATGCCGACGTTCTCGGTGCCGAAGACGGCGCACAGGTCGAAGAACTTCTCCGAGACCAGCGCCTTGATCGGCGCGGTGTAGAACGTGCGCTGGTCGCGCGTCAGCGCGGCGAAGTGGGCACCCGCGGCCACCAGCGACTTGCCCGACCCCGTCGGCGTGGCCAGGATCAGGTTGCTCCCGGAGACCACCTCGATGAGGGCCTCCTCCTGGGCCGGATAGAGCGTGAGCCCCCGCTCGGCGTTCCAGGCGACGAACGCGTCGAAGATGGCGTCGGGATCGGCGTCGATCTCTTCGGGCAGGCGGTCAACGAGTAGGCTCACACACCTATCCTGCCGAAGTTTGCCGGGTGGTCGAACCGGTGGCGGCGAAGTTCGTAAAGGTCTGTGCCAGATCGAGCTGAAGCAGGGCGGTGTCGATCCACCGCCCGTGCTTGAACCCGACGGCCGTCAACCGGCCCACCGGCTGGAAACCGAACTTCTCGTGCAGCCGCGTCGAGGACGGGTCTCCCGAGTCGGCGATCACCGCGATGAGCTGGCGGGCCGGGGTCTCGCGGGCCCGCTCGATCAGGCCGCCGAGCAGCAACCGCCCGAGCCCCCGCCCGGTGTGGCCGGGGGCCAGGTAGATGGTGTCCTCCAGGGTGTGGCGGTAGGCGGGCTTGGGGCGATATTGGGCGAGGTAGGCGTATCCGGCCACCTCGCCGTCCGCCTCGGCCACCAGGA
Source organism: Nonomuraea sp. NPDC049709 (assembly GCF_040674815.1). Classification (NCBI taxonomy): domain Bacteria; kingdom Bacillati; phylum Actinomycetota; class Actinomycetes; order Streptosporangiales; family Streptosporangiaceae; genus Nonomuraea; species Nonomuraea sp. NPDC049709. The sequence continues at coordinate 60,413 of NZ_JBFANM010000054.1, read as the reverse complement.
ACGGCAGCCCGGCCCCGGTGATGCCCGCCGCCTTCGCCCGCCAGTCGTCGAGCGAGAGCGGCGTCTCGTCGAACGTGGCCACGGTGGTGGTCACGTAGTGGGAGTAGATGTCGGCGACGGCCGGGAGGTCGGTTCCGGCGAGGGCACGGATCTTCGTCATGCCGCAATTTTCCTCAACGGGAGATGACGCGCGTGTTTCCGGGTCCTCACGGTGTCGCGGTGGGCACCTCCCATTCGAGGAGGCCGGCGGAGAAGTCGTTCCGCAGGCGGGCCACGATCCGCAGGCCCTTCGTGGTGACCGGGTCGAAGGTGACGCGGTTGACCGTGTCCGGGGCCACGCCGTAGCCGGAGGGCGAGGTGACCGGGCGCCACTGGTCGCCGTCGAGCCAGCGCAGTTCCCACGACGCCGGGACGCGGCAGCGGCCGATGCCAGTGTCGTCGAACCAGTAGAGCGCGCAGCCGGCGATCCGCTTCGGCTCCCGGTAGGTGTACTGCACCCACTCCTCGGTGCCCAGGTGGTCCCACCAGGTGAAGCGGGGGATGCCGTGGTCGGCGGAGCTGCCGGGCCACCTGCCGTCGTACAGGGCGAGCATGGAGCCCTCGGCGTGCGAGGCGGACGCCTCGAACTCGGGCAGCGTCCACTCGTGCGCGTCCGGGCCGTTCCCGGCGACCGGGAACGAGGTGATGCGCAGGCGGGCGGCGCCCATGGGGATCAGCCGGACCTCCTCCACCGGGCTGTCCGTGCGCGCCGGGCTGTCCTGCAGCTCGCGGACCACGCCCTGCGGGTCCGCCTGCCAGTTCCCGACCTTCCTGGCGCGGGCGCGCAGCTCCAGCGGGGCCGTCTGGGGCGTGAAGGGGTTGTCGGGGAGCGGGCCGCGCCGCCGCACCAGGCGCAGGCGGCCGGGCTGAGGCCGGTCGAGCGCGTAGTTCCAGGCCGTCTCGGGGAAGACCTCGAACTCGGGCCAGTCCGGCGTGCCGCCGGTGCGCCGCCAGCTCTCGCCGATCGCCAGGGAGAAGGTCAGCGGGCCGTGGTCCACCGAGACGGAGCCGTGGTTGCGCGTCCAGGTGCGTACGGACGTGCGCATCGGCAGCGTCAGCTCCACCCGGTCGCCCGCGCGCCAGGTGCGCTCGACGACGACGTAACCCGCGCCGTCCGTGGCGACCGGCTGGGCGCGCCCGGCCACGCGCAGCGCGGGGTTCCGGCACCACCCGGGGATCCGCAGGTAGAGGGGGAAGGCGACGGGCTCGGCGGTGGCCACGGTGAGCCGGATCGTCTCGTCGAACGGGTAGCCGGTGCGCTGGTCGACCGTCACCTCCTGGCCCCCGGCGACGCGGGCGGTGACCGCGGAGTCGGCGTACATCGAGGCCGCCAGGCCCCGGTCGTGCGTGGCGAGCCAGAGCTCCTCGGCGTAGTAGGGCCAGCCCATGCCGTAGTTGTGCGGGCAGCAGCGGTAGTTGTGCACGCCCGGCAGGTACGCCTCCATGCCGAAGCCGTTCTGGAACTGGCCGTGGAGCTTGGCCGTCCGGTCGAGGCGGACGCTGTTGGCGCTGGTGATGTAGTGGACCGACTTCTGCTCGGGGTCGAAGGCGGCGGGCATCGAGTTGATCGCCAGCTCCTCGCACCGGTCGGCCCACACCGGGTCCCCGGTGAAGCGCGTCAGCATCTCGAAGCTGTGCATGAACTCCACGATCCCGCAGGTCTCGAAGCCCTGCCGGGGGTCGTCGAAGCCGTCCCTGGTGTTCTCGTCGCCGGCGAACCCGCCCCCGGGGAACTGCCCGAACTGCCCCATCACGGTGGCGTAGTTCCGGTACGTGGCCCGGGCGAGGGCGGGGTCGCCCGCGAGCAGGCCGTACTGGAGCGGCTCGCGGAAGCCCTGTGCGATGTTGACGTTGTGCCGCGTCGGCAGCCCGTTCACGTAGTCGGCCGAGCCGGAGTGCATCTTGCGCACCAGGTCCAGCAGCCAGCCCTCGCCGGTGCGGTTGTAGAGCCAGTAGACGCTGTCGATGTTGTCGCCCCAGCGGAAGGCGCCCCAGCTCCGGTTGAAGACCTCGGCGGGCTGGGCGGCCTGGAGCCGGAAATATCCGGTCATGAAGGGCAGCACCCGCTCGTCGCCCGCGTACTCGTACCAGGAGCGGAACGCCGACAGCAGCGGCATCCCCGGCCAGAAGTCCGGGCCGTCCTCCAGCGAGGTACGCAGCCGCGCCGGCCCGAACCAGCCGTCCGGCTGCTGGGTGGCGATGATCCCCGTCAGCCACCGCTCGGTCTTGGCCAGGGCGGCGGTGTCGCCGGTCACGTACGCCAGGTCGCCGAACCCGCGCAGCCAGTACGGCAGTTCCTCCCAGGCGCCCCTGTCCGGGTGCACCCAGCCGCAGGTGTCGTAGGCCAGGAAGTCGGAGACCTCGTCGTAGCGCCCGCAGAGCCCGTCGAGCTGTAACCGGAGCTGATGCCCCAGCCAGCCGCGCGCCTGCACGGCGCCGGGCGGCAGCCTGAGGAACGGGGTGGGGGAGAGGGGCGCGCGGTTCGGGGCGTACAGTCCGCCGCCGGTGGGGGCGGCCGGCCGCTTGACGAACCGGACCCGCGTGCCGTCGCCGGGTCCCTCCGCCAGGGCGGGGCCGCCGGCCGCCAGTGCCGCCGCCGTGACCCCGCCCGTGACGAGGAACCTGCGCCGCCCGATCGATGCGTCGTGCTCCATGTGGCCTCCCGCGCCTCGCTGAACCGCTCGACCGCAGGAAATATCAGAGAAACGATCTAGTCAAGACCGAACCGATCTGATTCAGTCAGAAACGTGCGGAATGTGCTGACCGAGTATGTCCATAAGCGATCGCTATCCCCGTGTCCGAGGCACCGTCATCAGCAGCCCGCCGAGCAGCGCGAGCACCGCCAGGAACGGCCCGCCGCCGGGCGCGAAGCCGCCGACCGTCAGCGTCAGCACCCCGGCCCCGATCAGCCCGGTCGCCACGAGCGTGACCCGCAGCCCACCGGTCCCGTACGGCAGCGCCGGCGGCGTCTCGAACCGGGCGAACCCCTTCACCAGCGGCCACAGGACCAGGCACAGCAGCCCGAACCAGACCGGCCACCCGGCGAACCACAACACGCTGCCCGGCCGCGGCGTGTCCACGCCCAGCAGCACCACCGTCACCCCGGTCACCGCGAACAGGGCCGGCATGTGCCACAGGTACACCGTCATGATCCGCGGGCTCGCCCAGGCCAGCAGGCGGGCCGTGGGCAGCCGGAGCAGCGCCGGGCGCAGCAGCGTGGCCAGGCCGATCTGACCGAGGCCGACGGCGAGCATGGCGAGCGTGGGCGGGGCCATGTTGGACACCTCGGCACCCGGCAGGCCGATCATGCTGCCCGGGTACGGGCCCTGGGTCACCAGCAGCGCGGCCGCGCCGAACCCGCCCACCACCAGCAGCCACGGCCGCCGCAGGCGCCCCTCGGCGTAGAAGAAGCCGAGCTGGTGCACGGCCAGCCAGACGAACAGCACGTTCAGGTAGCCCACGGCCTCGAACCCGGTCGCGAACCGGGCCACGTCCACCAGCACCGCCCCGGCCGCCAGCACAGCGGGCACCCGCCAGCCGTACCGCTCGTGCAGGCGCAGCGCGTACGGGGTGGCCGTGACGGCGATCAGGTACACGGCCAGGAACCACAACAGCTGGCCCGTGAGCTTGGCGCCCACGTCGAGGGGCTGCTCCGGCACCCCCAGCGTGAGCAGGATGTGCGGCAGCGGGATCCACACCGCCGCCAGCGGCAGCAGCGGCCAGGCCAGCCGGCGCAGCCGGACCGCCAGCCACGGCGGCGCGGCCCTGTCCGACCGGCCGAAGCTGATCGCGTTCGCCGCGCCGCCCGCGAAGAACACCAGCGGCATCACCTGGCTGACCCACGTCACCACCCACACGCCGGGCGTCGACAGCGCGTTGCCCGTGGTCAGCCGGTCGCCGTCGTAGGACAGCACGGGTATCGTCCAGTGCTGGAAGACGATGAGCGCCATGCCGACCACGCGCAGCAGGTCGATGAACGGATCGCGGCCCGCCGGACGCGCACCTGCCGTACGGCGCGGCTCCGCGGGAGCGGCGATCGGGCGGTCCAGCAGGACGGTCATGGGAGCCTCGCTTCACGGGGGGAGCTGATGCCTCAAGGCTTCCGTCCGGGGCCGCCGCGCACATTGCCGCGAGCCGCCGTTCTCGGGTCCAGGACCCACCACCGGGCCCGGTAGGGCTGGCCCTACCCCCGCACACCTGCGCACCCGCTCGTGCCGCTCGTGGCGACGTCATACCGTTGGGGCCATGCGCTCCCTGATGAGGCGTGTCCTCCTCGACACCCGCTACACCCTGGTCGGCCTGCCGACGACGCTCATCGGCTTCGTGCTCATGATCGCGGGCTTCGCCGCCGGCCTGGGCACCGCGGTCGTGTGGATAGGCGTGCCGCTGCTGGCGGGCACGCTGATGCTCGCGCGGGGTTTCGCCGACGCGGAGCGCGGCTGGCTGTCCGACGTGCTCAAGCGGCCCCCCGTACGGCCGCGCTACCGGCCCGCCCCGCCCGGCGCCGGCCGGTTCCGCCGGCTCGTCAACCCGCTGATGAGCGGGCAGTCCTGGCTCGACCTGCTGCACGGCATCCTCAACCTGCCGTTCGCGATCCTCTCGTTCGTGCTGACCGTCGTGTTCTGGTCGATCCCCCTGGCGGGGCTCACCTGGCCCCTGTACGGCATCATCACCTCGCGCATCCCCGGCAACTCCGAGCTGCCCGAGCTGCTCGGCATGGGCGACGGCTACCTGGTCAACTCGATCTTCTACGTGTCCCTCGGCGCTGTCTTCGCGCTGATCATGCCCTTCGCGGTGCGCGGCGCCGCGCTGCTGCGGGCCGGGCTGGGCCGGGCGCTGCTGACCGGCGTGGCCGAGCTGCAGGAGCGCATCGACGACCTGGCCGAGGGCCGCGCCGCCGCCGTCTCCGCCGAGGCCAACGCGCTGCGCAAGCTGGAGCGCGACATCCACGACGGGCCGCAGCAGCGGCTGGTCTCGCTGGCCATGGAGCTGTCCAGGGCGCAGCGCCAGCTCGCCAAGGACCCCGAGGCCGCCCAGGCCACGATCAAGTCCGCGATCACCGCCACCCGCGAGACGCTCGACGAGCTGCGTGCCCTCTCCCGCGGCATCGCCCCGCCGATCCTGTCCGACCGCGGCCTCGCGCCCGCGCTGGCCGCCCTGGCCGGGCGCTGCACGGTCCCCGTCGACCTCGACGTGCAGACCGTGGAGCGCTACCAGGCCGCCGTCGAGAACGCCATCTACTTCGTCTGCGCCGAGACCCTCACCAACGTGGCCAAGCACAGCCGGGCCACCGTCTGCACGGTCCAGCTGACCCGCATCGGTGGCGTCCTCATGCTCTCGATCGGGGATGATGGGGTCGGCGGCGCACACGTCGCCAAGGGACATGGGCTCGCCGGGCTGGCCGACCGGCTCCGCGCCGTTGACGGGGAGCTGAGCGTGCACTCGCCCGACGGCGGGCCCACATTGATCGTGGCGGAGGTGCCGTGCGGGTAGTCGTGGCCGATGACGCGGTCCTGATCAGGGAGGGCCTGGTCAGGTTGCTCGAAGAGTTCGGCTGCGAGGTGGTGGCCACCGTGGGTGACGGCGACGCCCTCGTCGAGGCGATCGCCGAGCACAAGCCGGACGTGTCGGTGGTGGACGTGCGGATGCCGCCGTCCTTCACCGACGAGGGGCTCAAGGCGGCCGTGGAGGCCCGGCGCCGGGTGCCGGGGGCGCCCGTGCTGATCCTGTCGCAGTACGTCGAGGTGTCCTATGCCGACGACCTGCTCGCCGACGCCAGGGGCGCGGTGGGCTACCTGCTGAAGGACCGGGTCGTCGACGTCGACGAGTTCCTGGAGGGCCTGCGGCGGGTGGCCGCGGGCGGGACCGTGTTCGATCCCCAGGTGGTGTCCCAGTTGATGGTGCGCAGGCGCAAGGACGACCCGCTGGCGCAGCTCACGCCGCGCGAGCGCGAGGTGCTCGGGCTGATGGCCGAGGGGAAGTCGAATCCGGCCATCGGACGGCAGCTCGTGATCAGTGACGGGGCCGTGGAGAAGCACATCAGGAGCATCTTCAACAAGCTCGGCCTCTACGCGGAGGACAGTGATCAGCATCGCCGGGTGCTCGCCGTACTGACCTACCTGCGTTCCTGACTCTTGAGTTGTGCTGACCCCTCGGGCTGGCCCGCCGTCGAGCGGGGCGGCTCCGCTCGGCGGTCCCTCCTTGCCAGTGAGGGGTCGCTGGCCGGTCCGCGCGGCATCGCGCGCGGACCTGGCCGCTCGGGTTCTAGCCGAGCGCGTCGACCAGCTTCTTGCGCTGCTGGGCGCCCAGGCCGCCGAGGCGGCGCTTCTCGTCGACGCCCGCCTCCTCCATCAGCGCGGTGGCCTTGGCCGGACCCACGCCCTTGACGGCGCGGAGCGCCTGGGAGACCTTGATCTTCTTCGCGATGTCGTCGTCGCGCTCGAGCAGCTGAGCGAACGTCAGCTCGCCCGCCTTGACCTTGGCCAGGAGGGCCGTGCGCGCGGCACGGGCCTCGGCGGCCTTGGCCAGAGCGGCTTGACGCTGCTCGGGGGTGAGAGTGGGAAGTGCCATCTCAGTTCTCTCCTCGGGGAGTTACGTTCGGGTTCTTGTTACCCGTGGTGCAGTGGCTAATCATGGCGGATACCAGCGGTTCGTGTTGCGGAAAGCGCCCGCTCAGCGTGCAGACCACACCGACGCGCCCGCTTCGGCACAGGCCACGTCCTGCGTGACGGTGCCTCCGCTGACCCCTATGCCGCCGACCACGCGTTCTTCCTCACCGTAGCCCGACCAGAGCGGGACGCCACCTCCGAAGCACACGAAACGGCCGCCCGCCAGGCCCGACAGCTCCCCTCCCGGAGCGGTCAGCGCGGGCAGGTCGGCAGTGGGTCGGCGCAGGGCCACGGAGGTGTACGCCTTGCCCTGCGCGAGCACCGGTCCGGAGATCTCCGCACCGTCCATACGCTGGAAAGACACCAGATTCCCGCCCTCGTCCACGACCGCGACGGAGATCGACGCGCCCTCGCGGAACGCCTGCTTCAAGGCCGCTTCCGTCATGCGGAGCGCGAGTTCGAGATTCACGCGTGCATCCCTCTGGTCATGATTTGTTTCGCGCATTGGACCCTTCCATGCGTACCGTCCGCGGCCGGGCCCGGCAAGATCATCAAGGGGACCTTCTGGCGGGAGGCGTTATGGAGACCTTTATCCATCCAAGGTGGAATGCGTCACACTTTGCTGCTCGGGCGTGTCGCGACCCTGGTCAGGGTGGCTTTTCCGCCAGAGTTCGAGGCCCTCGGTCGTGAGGAAAGCGTCGAAGACGGACTCCATGGCGCCGAGGAGCGAGCCGCGCCAGCCGAGCGCGGAACCCTCGATCCTGGGCGGCCGGTCGCGGCGGATCGCCATGAGGCCCGGCTCGTACGCCTCCAGGAGGGCCTGCCCGGCCCGCTCCCACAGCTCCACGCCGTGCCCGGACAGGGTGACCACCTCGGGGTCGTGGGCGTTCACCAGGGCGGCGATGCCGCGTCCCAGCGCCCTGGCGGTGGCCTCGACCGCCGCCGGGCTCGTGGCCAGCACGTGCTCGGCCTGCTCGCGTCCCCTGCCGCCGCCGTAGGCGAGGCCGACCTGGCGGAGCAGGGCGTTCGCGCCGACGTCCATGCCCCAGCAGCCGACCGCGCCGCACGGGCAGAGGCGGTCGCCGCCGGTCAGCGGCATGTGGCCGAACTCGGCGCCGGTGCCGCCCGCCCCGGCGACCGGCCGGCCGTCCACGACCAGCACGCCGCCCAGGTCGAAGTCGACGTGCAGGTGCAGGCCCACCCCGGCACCCTGCAACCGGCCCCGCCGCGCCTCGGCCAGGGCGGCCAACGCGGTGTCGTTGCCGACGACGGGCGCGCGGAGCCCTTCGGGCGCTGCGTCCCCGCCGGGGGAGGGGGCGGTCAGGAGTGCGGGGACGTCGACCGCGCGCCAGCCCAGGTGGGCGATGTCCACCAGGCCGCCGTGGCGGACCGGGCCGGCCAGCGCGACCCCGATGCCGATCACCCGGTGCCCGAGGCGGCGTCCGTGGGTGGCGATGGCCGCGCCGAGGCTGCCGAGCGCGCCCTGCGGCGTCCCGTCGTGCGGGCGCACCTCGAGCACCGTGACCCGCCCGCCCAGCTCGCACGCCGCCAGCTCCCACGCGTCCTCCCGCACGTCCACGGCCAGCGCGACCGGCCCGTACGGATGCGGCCCCGGCACCTGCGTCGGCCGCCCGCGCGTGTGCTCCGGGGCCGGCTCCTCGTGCAGCAGCCCGTCCTCCACTAGCCCGGCGACGAGCACCGAGGCCGTGCCCCTGGCCAGGTGCAGGTCACGGGTGAGCTGGGACCTGGTGCGGGTGGCCCCGCAGTCGTGGACCGCGCGCAGCAGCCTGACCCGGTTGTGCGCGCGAAGCTCGCCACTCGTCGTAGCTCCATTCACGAACACAGTTTATGCTCTAGCCGTGAACAAAAGCCTCACTGATGCCAGACGAGCACGTGTCGCAGTCTTTGGGTTCTTCTTCCTTGCCGGTTTTGTCATGGGTTTGTGGGCGGCCGGACTGCCGTCGCTGAACGACCGGCTCGAGCTCGGCCCCGCCCGGCTGGGCAGCGTCCTGCTGCTCATCTCGGGCGGGGCGCTCGTGTCGATGCTGGTGGCCGGGCCGCTGGTGGACCGGTGGTCGAGCCGGCGGGTGTGCTGGCTCGCCGGCCCGTTCTCCGGCCTGGTGCTGCTCGGGCCCGCGCTCGCGCCCTCGTACTGGGCGCTGGCGGCGCTCGCGGTGCTGTTCGGGATGGGGCTGGGGGTGACCGAGGTCGCCATGAACGCCCACTCCGTCGAAGTCGAGCGCCGCTACGGGCGGCCGATCATCTCGGCCTTCCACGGCACGTGGAGCCTGGGCGGCGCGGCGGGGGGCGGGCTCACCTCCCTCGTGCTGCAGGCCGGGCTGGACCCGCAGGCCCTGCTGATCGCGGCGGCGCTCGTGGTGCCGTTCCTGTACGTCCCGGCGGCGCGGCTGCTGCTGCCCGACCCGCCCGAGCACGCCGCCTCCGTCGAGTCCGCCTCCGGCTCGGGGAACTCGCTGCGCTGGGGGCTGATCGCGCTGCTGGGGCTGGCCGCGTTCGCCGGGCACCTGAGCGAGGGGGCGGCCATCGACTGGGCCGCGCTGCACGCCCGCTGGGTGCTGGAGACCGATCCGGCCATGGCGCCGCTGGCGTACACGATCTTCTCCGTGGCCATGACCACCGTGCGGCTGCTCGGGGACCCCATCAGGGCCCGGCTCGGGTCCGTGCGGACGATCCAGCTCGCCGGGCTGTTCGCCACCGCCGGGTACGTCCTGGTGCTCGTCTCGCCGCTGGCGGGGGAGAGCCTGCGGGTGGCGTGCGCGTGGACCGGGTGGGCGCTGGCCGGGGTCGGGCTGGCCACCGTGGTGCCGGTGCTGTTCAGCGCCGTGGGGGCGGCCGGTGGCCGGGTCGGGCGGGCGCTGGCCATGGTGACCGCCTTCGGGTACAGCGGGTTGCTGCTGGGGCCGGCCGTGCTGGGGTACGTGGCCGAGGCGACGTCCTTGCCGGTGGCGCTGATCATCCCGGCCGTGCTGGCCGCCGTGGTCACGCTCACCGGCTCCCCGGCCATCCGCGCGCTGCTCCGCCTCTCCGCCCCGGTCGGCGCCGCCCCGGCCGCCGCCGGTCCGGGCGCGGGCTCCGGTGCCGCCGCCGGACGGGATTCGGGTGCTGACAGCGAACGCGGGCACGAGGTCGCACCCGAGCCCGCTCGCGACTGACCCGCCCGCCGGTCCTGCCGCCCGTCCCCGTCGCGGGGCGGGCGGCGGTGCGCGGGGCCGGGTCCTTTACCTGCCGTAATTTGCCAACATGCCCCCTGAGCTGGTGTTATGCGATCGTGACTTGACCTGCAAGTTACATCCAGGTTTCATGTCCCCCACACGGTAAACGTTTACAGATTGCCTTCCGTAAACGTTTACACCTCAGGGAAGGACAGCCTTGGCCGACGGACCCACGATCAACACGATCGCCGAGCGCGCCGGTGTCTCGATCGCCTCCGTCTCGCGGGTGCTGAACGGCCTGCCGACCAGGCAGGAGACCGTGCGCAAGGTGATGGCCGCCGCCGACGAGCTCGGCTACGTGCGCAACGCCGTGGCCAGGTCGCTCAAGTCGCGCCGCACCCACCAGGTCGCCTTCGCCATGGCGGACGTCGGCAACCCCGCCTACCTGGCCATGCTCCGCGAGATCCAGCCCGTGCTGAAGGCCGCCGGATACCGCCTCGTCCTGCACTCCACCGACGCCGTCGTGGCCGACGAGATCGACGTGCTGCACAGCCTGGGCGAGCGGTACGTGGACGGGCTGATCATGAGCCCCCTGCGGGTCACCGAGGCCCACCTCGAGATGCTGGCCGCGGCCAGGGCGCCCGTCGTGATCATCGGCTCGGTCCCCGAGGGGACGCGCGTGGACAACGTACGCGCCGACTCGCGGACCGGCGTCAGGCTGGCGGTCGATCACCTCTACTCGCTCGGCCGCCGCCGCATCGCCATGATCAACGGCCCCCTCGACACCGTGCCCGGCGCCGCCCGCGGGGCCGCGTACCGGGAGGCGCTGGCCGACCTCGGCCTGGCCTACGACGAGAACCTCGTGCAGATCGGCGACTTCTACCGCGCGGAAGGGGGCCGGGCGGTGGCGGAGCTGCTCGCCCGGGTGCCCGACGTGGACGCGCTGATGTGCGCCAACGACCTGATCGCGCTCGGCGCCCTCGACGTGCTGCGCGCCGCGGGCAAGCAGGTGCCGGAGGACGTGGCGGTGGTCGGCATGGACGACACGGACCTGGCCGCGGCCTCGTGGCCGTCGCTGACCAGCGTCTCGCTGGGCTCCGCCGAGCGCGGCAAGGCCGCCGCCGAGCTGCTGCTCGACCGGCTGCAGGGCGGCGACCGCGAGCCCCGCCTGGTCACGGTGCCGCCGCGCCTCGTCGTACGGGCGTCCACGGCCGGGTCCGAGGCCATCGCGTACGAGCGCACGGATCGGAAGGAGGGCGGGGCGTGACGGCGACCGTGACGAGACCGGCGCCGCCGCGGAGACCGCGGGCCAAGCGCCGCGGGATCTCGCGCGAGACGCGGGAGATGTGGCTGCTGATGCTGCCGGCGATGGTGCCGGTGCTGCTGTTCAGTGTGGGCCCGCTGCTGTACGGCATCGGCCTGGCGTTCACCGACGCCCGCAACACCCGCGTCCACGAGACGAGCTTCGTGGGCCTGGAGAACTTCGTCGAGCTGCTGTCCGACGACGACTTCTGGTCCTCGTTCCGGATCGGCGCGATCTGGGCGGTCTCGGTGACCGTGCTGCAGTTCCTGGCCGCGCTCGGCCTGGCGCTGCTGCTCAACCAGAACCTGCGCTTCAGGAGTGTGGCCCGGGTGCTGGCGGTGGTGCCGTGGGCGATGCCGCCGGTGGTCATCGGCCTGATGTGGAAGCTCGTGTACCACCCCGACGCGGGCATCCTCAACGACGTGCTCGGCACCGACATCAACTGGCTCGCCGACTTCTCGCTCGCGCTGCCCGCGATCATCGTGGTCGGCATCTGGACCGGCATGCCGCAGACCACGGTCGTGCTGCTGGCGGGCCTGCAGGGTGTCCCCAAGGAGCTTTACGAGGCGGGCGAGGTGGACGGCGCCGGTCGGTGGCGGCGGTTCTGGAACATCACGCTGCCCCAGCTCCGCCCCGTCATCGTGGCGATCACCTCGCTGGACTTCGTCTGGAACATCAACCAGTTCGGCCTGGTCTACGTGCTTACGCAGGGCGGGCCCGGCGGCCAGACCCGGCTGCCGATGTTGTTCGCCTACGAGGAGGCGTTCAGGTATCGCTTCGCCGGTTACGCCTCGATGCTCGGCCTCGCGATGGCGATCGTCGTGCTCGCGGTGCTCGGGCTCTACCTGTGGCGGCAGATGAGGGAGGCCAAGTGATGGGGCGCGTCTCACAGTACGCGGCGCTGCTGGCGTACATCGTCTTCCTGGCGTTCCCGCTGGTCTGGCTGCTGTCCACGGCGCTGAAGACGCCGCAGGAGATGGCCATGGCGGACCCTACCTGGATCCCGCGCGAGCCCACGCTGGCCAACTTCAGCGACGCGTTCGGCGAGCAGGACCTCGTCGGCGCGGCCACGCGGAGCCTGGTCGTGGCGTTGTTCAGCAGCGTGATCACGGTGCTGATCTCGCTGCCCGCCTCCTACGCGATGGCGCGCTACCGCAGCCTGGTCAACAAGATCGCGATCGGGTGGGTGCTGGTCAGCCAGGTGTTCCCGTTCATCCTGATCATCATCCCGCTCTTCATGATCCTGCGCGACCTGGAGCTGGTGAACACGCTGCCGGGCCTGGTGGTCGTGCACGTGACGTTCACGCTGCCGTTCGCGCTGTGGATGCTGCAGGGATACGTGCGCGCGGTGCCGCGCGAGCTGGAGGAGGCGGCGTCCGTGGACGGCGCGACCCGGTTGCGCGCGATCGTCAGCGTGGTCGCCCCGCTGCTCGCGCCCGGCGTGGTGGCCACGTTGCTGTTCTCGTTCATCTCGTCCTGGAACGAGTTCATGTTCGCGCTCGTGATCCTCCAGGACCCCGACGTCATGACGCTCCCGCTCACGCTGGTGAGGTTCACCGGCCCGGAGGGAGTGGCCAGGCTCGGACCGCTGGCCGCAGCGTCGCTCATGGCGACGATCCCGAGCCTGATCTTCTTCGCAATCATCCAGCGGCGATTGAAGTCCGGCCTGATGGCCGGCGCCGTCAAGGGCTAGGAGGCTCATATGCGAATCAAGTCCGCTTTGGCGGCGGCGGCGCTCCTCACGCTGGCCGCCGCGTGCGGCGGGGGAGGCGGTGGCGAGCCGTCGTCCGCGCCCAACGAGCCAGTCAAGATCAATTTCCTCAGCCTGGCGTGGCAGAAGGAATCCGTCGCCGCGAACAAGCAGCTCGTGGACGAGTGGAACAAGGCCAACCCCACCATCCAGGTCACCTACGTCCAGGGCAGCTGGGACAACGTCAACGACCAGCTCGTCACCCAGTTCGCCGGCGGCACGGCACCCGACGTCATCCACAACGACTCGCCCGCGCTGTCCGGCTTCGCCAGTGACGGCTACCTGCTCGACCTGACCGACAAGCTGCCCGCCGAGCTCAAGAGCGACATCCCGCAGTCCGCCTGGGACACCGTCACCTTCGACGGCGGCAAGGGCGAGCAGGGCGTCTACGGCGTGCCGTTCCTGCAGGAGTCGCAGGTCATCATCGCCAACAAGAAGCTGCTGGACGAGGCCGACGTACGCGTCCCCGCCGCGGACAACCCGTGGACGTGGGACGAGTTCTCCGAAGCCGCCAAGAAGATGACCAAGGGCGGCACCTTCGGCGTGGCCTGGCCGATGAAGTCGCCGGTCAACAAGACGCTCAACCTGGCGCTCAACTTCGGCGGCACGTTCTTCCAGACTGCCGACGGCAAGACCACCGTCAAGGTCGGCCCCGAGGAGCGCGAGGTGCTCCAGCGCATCCACGACCAGCTCTACAAGGACAAGTCCGCCGACCCGGCCGCCCTCGGCCAGGGCACCGCGGACCCGCTGCCCGCGTTCTACAAGGGCAAGTTCGCGCTGCTCCCGGCCGGCGTCTACCTGCGCCAGCAGGTCGTCGAGCAGGCTCCTGACGGGTTCGAGTGGGTCACCCTGCCCGCGCCCAAGGGCACCAGCGCCCAGCAGGGCGCGGTCTCGCAGACGCTGTCGATCGCGCAGGACAGCAAGCACCCCGACGAGGCGATGAAGTTCATCTCGTTCTTCCTGAACGGGCCGAACCAGGCCAAGCTCGCCAAGGGCGACTGGCTGCTGCCGACCTCCCAGACGGCCGCCGCCGACCCGGCGATGACCACGAAGGACAATGGCTGGGACGTGGCCACCGCCTCCGCGAAGAACCTGGTCGTGGCGCCGTTCCTGAAGGTGAACGGGTTCGACGAGTGGAAGAGCAAGGTCGCCACTCCGGTGCTGCAGGAGTACTTCGCCAATAAGATCACCCTCGACGAGGCGGCCACGAAGCTCGTCCAGGAGGGCAACGAGGTGTTGGAGCGGTACCAGCGTTGACTTCGTTGAGGGAGAGAGCCCGGGGGTGCCTGCTCGGCCTGGCGGCCGGCGACGCCCTCGGGGCCCCGGCCGAGAACCTGTCGCCGGCGGAGATCCGCCGGCGGTGGGGCAGGCTCACCGAGATCGAGGGCGGGGGCACCGATGACACGGAATACGCCATCTTCGCGGCCTCGCTGCTGGTACGGCACGGCCACGCGCTGACCGCCGCGGACGTGGCGGCGGCGTACCGGGAGGAGATCATCCCCCGGGTGACGGGCCCGATGCGCGGCGCCGGCTTCTCCGAGCTGGGCACCATCGAAGCGCTTCGCCGCGGGCTGGAGCCGCCGCTGACCGGGCTGGTGCACTCGCACGGCTGGTCCGACGGGCTCGCGATGCGGGCCGCGCCCTACGGGATCTTCTGCCCGGGCGATCCGGCGGAGGCGGCCCGGCTGGTGGAGCAGGACGGGCTGGTCAGCGGGTCGGGCGAGGGCATACTCGGCGGCCGCGCGGTCGCCGGGGCGGTGGCCGCCGCGATGGGCGGGGCCGCGCCCGGCGAGGTGGTGTCGGCGGCGCTGTCGGTGATCCCGGCGGACTCGTGGACGGCACGGAACGTCGTACGCGCCCGCGCGGCGCTCGGCCCGTCCCCGGATCCCGGCGACCCCGACGTCATCGAGGCCCTGCACGAGGCTGTCGTGGTCAGGCACTATCCGTGGACCGACGTCGCGCCCGAGGCCGTCGCACTGGCCCTGACCGCCTTCCTGGCTGCGGACGGCGACGTCGAGACGTCCGTGACGTTCGGGGTGAGCCTGGGCCGCGACGCCGACACGATCGGCGCCATCGCCGGTGCCGTGGCCGGGGCCGGGCAGGGAGAGGGCGGCGTGCCCGCCCGCTGGGCCGCCAGGATCGGGGCCGTGACGGGCAAATGCCTGCCCGTCGTGGCCGGAAGACACGTGCTGGACACCGCCGACGAGCTCGCCGACGAACTCGCCGACGAACCGGCGGGAGGACTGTAGATCGCAATGTCGGGGGACAGAATCAGGGGAGCCTTCGCCGGGCTCGCCACCGGCGACGCAGCCGGGTGGCCGGCGGCCAGGCACCGGGCGGCGCTGCACGCGCCCTGGAGCCGCCGCCTGCACCGCGAGCTGGACGCGTTCGCCGAGGAGCACCAGGTCACCACGTTGCCGGTGCCGTTCGCGCTGAACCAGCCGGTCGCGCCGCTGCGGATCGGGCCGTCCGACGACGCCGAGTGGCTCGCGTGGACGGCGCTCACCATCGACCGGCCCAGGGCCGAGGCGTTCAGGGAGCTGATCGCCCCGGACGGGGAGTCGCCGCGCGTCAGGGCGCGCATCTCCGTGGCGACCGCGCTGGACAACCTGGGCAGGGGCGTCGAGCCGCCCGCTTCCGGGCACGACAACCCGCACCACTTCGACGACGCCGCCGCCGTCAGGGCCGTCGCGTTCGGGGCCCTGGGGAGGGACCCCGCGCCGGACGCCCAGGTGACGAACGCCGGCGACGGCGTGCTGGGCGCCCTGGCCATGGCCGCCGCGGTGGCCGAGGCCGTGGCGTCGGGCTCGGTGGCGGGCGCGGTCGAGGCGGCGCTGGCCGTCCTGCCCGAGGACACCGCCATCGGTTACAACGCCCGCCTGGCGCTGGCCGCCGCGCGGAAGGCGGGCGACCCGTTCGGCGCGATCCCCGCGCTCGACGGCGCGCTGCTCGACCACGTCTACAGCTACGGCGTGGGCGCCGCGCAGACGGTGCCCGTGGCGCTGGCGCTGGCCGAGGTGTCCGGCGGCGAGCTGGGCAGGGCCGTGCCCGCCGCGGCGTGCCTGGCCCCGCTGGCCGACTCGGCGCCCGCGCTCACGGGGGCGCTGGCCGGGGCCTGCGGCGGGTACGAGGCGATCCCGGAGGGGTGGACCGCCTCGACCCGTACGCTGGCCGGTTGTTGCCTGCCTGATCTGGCGGGCCGAGATTTGATCCAACTATTGGAGGACATAGCATGACGCCGCTTGAAGACAGGGCCACCGGCTGCGTGGCGGGGGCGGCGGTCGGTGACGCGCTGGGCGGCGCGACTGAGGGCTGGACTCCCGAGCAGATCGTGCAGCGGTACGGGGGCCGCGTCGAGGGCATCGTGCCGCCGTTCAACCAGGACTGGCGCAACGCCCGCCCCGTCGCCCCGTACCACAAGGGCGACGGCCACATCACCGACGACACCTTGATGACGCACGCCCTGATCCGCGTGTACGAGAAGGCCGGCGGTCACCTGGACGCCTACTCGATGGCCGAGCACCTGGTGCCCGAGCTGATGGGCGAGCGGCGGTGGATCCCCGAGCTGGAGGCCGAGGCGCTGCCGCTGCAGCGGATCTTCCTGGCCGAGAAGTGGATCGTGGCCCGCCTGCACTACGGGCACGCCGACCCGCGCGAGGCCGGCGTCGGCAACATCGTGAACTGCGGCGCCGCCATGTACGTCGCCCCCGTCGGCATCGTCAACGCCGCCGACCCCGACGCCGCCTACGCCGAGGCCGTCGACCTGGCCGGGGCGCACCAGTCCAGCTACGGCCGCGAGGCCGCGGGCGTCATGGCCGCCGCCGTCGCCGAGGCCATGCGGCCGGGCGCCACCGCCGACTCCGTGGTGGCCGCCTGCCTGCGCCTGGCCAAGGACGGCACCCGGGCCGCCATCGAGGCGGTCTGCGAGACCGCGGCCGGGCTGGGGCACTGGGACGGCTCGTTCGAGGCGCTGCGCGCCGCTGTCCGGCCCTTCGACACGGTCGCCGACACCTACCGCGACCAGGGGCTGGGCGCGCGGCGGCCGAGCCGGGTGCACAGCATCGAGGAGCTGCCGCTGGCGCTCGGGTTCCTGGTGATCGCCAAGGGCGACTTCCGCGACACGGTGCTGGGCGGGGTGAACTACGGGCGCGACGCCGACTCGATCGCCTCCATGGGCGGCGCCATCGCGGGCGCGCTCGGCGGGCTGGCCTCCGTGCCGCCGGAGTGGGTGGAGGGGGTGGCGGCCGCGAGCCGTACGGACCTGGTGGCTCCCGGGCTCGCGATCGCCGGGGTGGCGCGCCGGGTGCACGCCGACGACCTCGTACGGCGCCGCGCCCACGAGTCCGCCTTCGCCGACCTCGACCACGCATGATCACCCGCACCCGCACCCGCACCCGCGCCCGATTCGGGGAGCGCGCATGATCCGCCTCACCTGGGTGCAGCCGGAGGACCTCGTCGGGCACGAGCTGCGCCAGGCCGCCGAGGACGGCCGCGACGTGAGCGAGATCGCCGCCCGCTGGCAGTCAGGTAGACCTCGGCCGTCTCGCTCACGCCCGCCCAGGCGCGGGGCGCCACGCCGGTGTTGAGCACCTCGACCACGCGCGAGCCGTCGGGGTTGCGGAACGCGCACACCTTCAGCGAGGGCACCGCTCCCGAGGCCCCTATCCTCTCCGCACCCGGCCTGATGAACCTGCTGAACGCGGCCAGCGCCCACAGTCGCTTCGAGACCCGGTAGGTCCCGGTTTCCCCGTCGATCCGCAGCAGCGCCCGGGTGTTCCCCTCCGAAGCGCCCAGCCAGTACAGGTAGCCGGAGACGTTGCCGAAGGTGAGCGCGTCGTGCACGGCCGAGGCGATCGTGTAGCCGTCGGAGCCGCTGCCGTCGTACCAGCTCTCGTTCCAGGTGGTGCCGTTCGGATTCCACTCCGACATCCAGGTGGGCTGCTTCGTCGGGAGCGGAGTGTCCACCGGGGTGCCGTAGCCGTGCGCGGTGTAGACCTTCACCCAGCGCCGGGCCTCGGGGTCGGCCGCGATGGCGGCGATGTACGCCTTGGCCTCCTCCCAGCCGAGCGATTCGCAGCACACCAGCCGCACGCCCGAGGCGAGGGGGCCGAGCAGCTTGACGAAGTCGGCGGCCTCCTTCGGGGTGAAGCGCATGGAGGGATGCGGGGCCGTCCAGTCGGGCTCGTTCGCGAAGCCCAGTTCGGTGATCCGGACTCCCTGCCCGGCGTAGAACCTCGTGTACTGCACCAGGTAGTCGGCGTAGGCGCGGCGCCATTCCGGCTTCAGCTTGCCGCCGTTCTTGTCGTCGCCGTTGTCCTTCATGTAAGCGGGCGCGCTCCAGGCCACGGCGAAGAACCGCTGCACCCCGTACCGCTGAGCCTCCTTGGCCACCCAGACCTGGCTGTTGTCGTCTCCGTCCCAGACATACCGGGGCGGCGCGTCCGGTCCGCCGGGATCCTCGGGCTGGATCGACACCATCTCGTCGTAGGGGCTGCCGGCCGGCGCCGAGCCGATGCCCAGGCGAAGGATGGTGAGCCCGGCCCCCTTGACCGGGTCGAACAGCAGGTCGAGGACCTCGCGCCGCTTGTCCTCCGAGAGAGACTTGATCAGCTCGTTGCGCCGGAAGGCCGTGGAGAAGCCGAACCCGTCGATCGTCTGGTGCCGGACCTGATCGTCGATCATGATCACGGATGGGTCCTTCATGACCGGAGCCTTGGGTGGAGGGAGCTCATGGCGCCATAGAGTTAGCACATCGGCGCAGGCCGACTCAATACACGCCGGCGGGCGGCGGGCCGACTGTCTCACGGACGATGATCCGGTTGATCGACCGCTCGGGAGGCGGCGGCGCGGGCTCGCCGCGTACTGCCGCGATGAGCCTTGCCATGGCCTCCCGCCCCTGCGCCTCCCTGTCGACGGCCACCGTGGAGAGCGCGGGAGTGGCGAAGCGCCCCAGCTCCTCGTCGTCCCAGCCGAACACGCTGACGTCGCCGGGAACGCGCCAACCGCGCGCGAGCGCTGCTCGCACGGCGCCCATGGCCACGTGGTCGTTCACGGCGACGATGGCGGTCACGCCGCACCCGTCCGGCAGCCCTCGTACGGCGTCGTAGCCGGACTGCGGGCTCCAGTCGCCGAGGGCGACGCCGTACGAGGTGAGCGCAAGGCGCTCGATCGTCTGCTCGTAGACCTGCTTGCGATTGCGGGCCGAGGCCCAGCTCTGCGCACCCGCGATGTGGAAGAAGACCCGGTGGCCGAGCGAGGCGAGATATTCGACGATCTCCTGGATCGGGGAGGCGTCCGCCAGTTCGTTGACCCCGCGCAGCATGTCGTCGTAGTCGCCCGTGACGACGACGGGCACCGGCGAGGAAGAGGGGTCGATCTCCAAGGGCGTCAGCGACAGGATGCCCTCGACCTGCCCCGAACCGGCCAGCTCCAAGACCCGCTCCGCTCTGGCGCGCGGATCGCCCTCCACGCTGACGACCTCCAGTTGAAAGCCCCCGTCGTGCGCGGCGGAGGAGGCGGCGCGGAGCAGGCGCGCCGGCCACAGGTAGGAGGAGGCGGGCAGCGTGATCGCCAGCCGGTTCGTATGGCGGGTGCGCATGGAGCGCGCGACCAGATTCGGCCGGTAGTTGAACTCCTGGACGACCAGGTCGATCTTCGCGCGGGTCGCCGGTCTCAAGGTTTCGTTGTGCCGGAAGTACCGGGAAACGGTCTGATGAGAAACACCCGCACGCCGGGCTACCTCATGGATCGTGAGGCGCGGCGTCTCAGGCTCGTCCAAGGGACCCCTCTCCTCGCTGTGTGCGTCAAAGCCTAGCCGGTGCCGCTCACTCGGCGTCGAGGCAGAAGTGATCGATCACTATCCCTCTTCTCGACCTCGCCCGAACAAGAGCCAAGGAGAAGAGGGTGCTTCGATCCCTCGCCTTCGTGGCGGCGCTCGCACCCGCCATCACCCGGGCAGGACCCGCCGGCAGCGCCCGTACGGCCCCTCAGCCGGGCATCGACATCCAGCGGACCCAGACGCATCGGACCGTCGACGGATTCGGCTACTCCACCGCGCTCAGCCGCGCCCGCCCGTGAACGGGGCCTCGCCCTCCCGCAGCGGGCGGAAGCGCAGCGCCGACCACACCTCGTCCACCGCGACCTGGCCGTTGGGGCGCAGCCCGTACTCGCCCACGATCGGCCACAGCGTGTCGCGGTTGATGTCCGACTTGTTGCCCTTGGGGTAGGCCACCCAGACGACGGAAGGCTCGGTGAGCAGTGCGCGGTGCTCGTCGAGCAGCCGCCGGGCAGCGGCGGCGTCGGCGGCGAAGAACACCGCCACGTCGGCCCCCTTGAGGTCGTCGGCGTGGCGGGCGCCCTCGGGCAGCGGCTCCACCAGCGGGCGGTGGGCCGCGTCGGAGATCCACACCTCGGTGCCGGGCTTGATGAGCAGCTTGCCGGCGACGGTCTTGGCAGGCATGTCAGGCCCTCGTGTAGGTCAGGTTCAGCACACCGGTGCCGAAGGTGGCGGACTTGGTGAGCGTGAGCGGGATCTGCCCGGTTCCGCCCTCGAACAGGCGCTTGCCCGCGCCCACGACAATGGGGTGCACCAGCAGGTTGAGCTCGTCGAGCAGGCCCTCGCGCAGCAGCCACGACACCAGGGTGGGGCTGCCGGTGATGCCGATGTCCTTGCCGGGTTGCTCCTTCAGCCGCTCCAGCTCCTTGCGCGGGTCGCCGGCCAGGACCGTGGTGTTCTCCCAGGCCGGGTCGGTGAGGGTGGCCGAGACGACGTATTTGTGCGTGGCGTTCATGGTCGCGGCCATCGGGTCGCGGGTGGCGTCCTGGTGTGGCCAGTGGGCGGCGAAGGCGTCGTAGGTGCGCCGGCCCAGCAGCATGGCGTCGGCGGCCCGCATCTGCGCGGCGACCGCCTGGCCCATGTCCTCGTCGAAGTACGGGAAATGCCAGGTCTCGGGCGCCTCGACCACGCCGTCGAGCGAGATGAACAACCCCGCGACGATCCTTCTCATGATGTCTCTCCAGCTCTTTCTGAGGTGCCTTCACCCTCCCACCGAAAAATATAATTGTCAAGACGGGCATGCTTGTCGGAGCCGGGTGCAGCAGAAGGAGTTCAGACCTCCGGAAAACGCGGGATCACCCGCACGGAAGCACCGCCGTGATCGTCGTCGGCCCGCCCACCGGGCTGCTCACCTCGAAGTCGCCGTCCAGCGCCGCCACCCGCCGGGCCAGCCCCGACAGGCCGCCCCCGTCCGCCCGCGCGCCCCCGGCGCCGTCGTCGCCCACGCGTACGAGCACCGCCCCGTCCCCCTCGGGACCCACCTCGACCGTGATGAGCGTGGCGCCGGCGTGCTTGGCGGCGTTCGTCACCGCCTCGCACACCACGAAGTACGCCGCCGTCTCCACCGCCATCGGCGGCCGCCGATCCAGCTGGCAGTCCACCTTGACCGGCACGCTGGAGCGTTCGGCCACCCCCGCCAGCGCCTCGCCCAGCCCGAGCGAGTCCAGCCCGCTCGGGTAGACCCGCCAGGCCACCTCGCGCAGTTCGGCCAGCGCCTGCTGCGCCTCCTGGTGCGCCTGCTCCAGCAGCTCCGGGCGACCCCGCCGGGAGCGGCCGATCAGCATCGACAGCGCCACCAGCCGCTGCTGCAGCCCGTCGTGCAGGTCGCGCTCGATCCGGCGGCGCTCGGAGTCGACCGCCGCCACGATCCCCGCCCGGCTCTCGGCCAGCTCGGCGATCCGCCGCTCCAGCGCGCGGGTCGGGTCGGGGCCGAGCATCCGCATCGCCAGCCGGCGTTCCAGGGCGTGCACCCCCGCCACGCCCGACAAATCCAGAAACAGCAGTACGAATCCGCCAACGAGGATGTAGGCCACCAGCGGCGGCGAGGGCAGCATCCCGTCGAAGGGCTCGCCCCGCCCCCACGAGACCGCGAGCAGCACCGCCACCCCCGCCCCGTACACCAGCAGCGTGATCACCAGGCCGCCCAGCACGCCGGCCGGCACGCGCGCGGCCAGGTAGCGCGCGGCCCGCCCGTCGCGGCCCTCGCGCAGCGCGTCCAGCTCGGCCAGGTCCAGGCGCAGGCGGCGGGCCTCGATCCGGGCCAGCCGCCGGGCCGCCTCCGCGACGTTCGGGTTGCCCAGGAACGGCAGCGTCAGCAGCAGGAAGACGAGCTCGCCGAGCGCGGTGACGGTGCCCAGCGCCACCGCGCCGACCACGCGCAGCCCCTCAGCGGCGGCTCGCATGCCTCCCCTTGCGCCGCTCGGTCAGCCGGACGCCGATGAAGACCGCGACCGCGAGCACGACGAGCCCGATCACCACGTTGGTGCCGATGCCGACATATCGCTCCACCAGCGACCACTTCTCGCCCAGCAGGTAGCCGGCCATCACGAAGATGGTGTTCCAGATGAGGCTGCCGGCCGTGGTCAGCAGCGTGAACGTCGGCAGCGGCATCCGCTCCACGCCGGCCGGCACGGAGATGAGGCTCCGGAAGATCGGGATCATCCGGCCGAAGAAGACCGTCTTGTGGCCGTGACGCTGGAACCACGCCTCGGTCTTCTCGATGTCGGAGATCTTGACCAGGGGCAGCTTGGCCGCGATGGCCAGGGTGCGCTCCCGCCCCAGCATCGCCCCCACCCAGTAAAGCGCCAGCGCCCCGATCACCGAGCCGAGCGTCGTGCACACCAGCACGTCCAGGAGGTCCATCGAACCCTGGCTGGCCGTGAAACCGGACAGCGGCAGGATCACCTCGCTGGGCAGGGGCGGGAAGAGGTTCTCCAGCGCGATCGCGAGCCCGGCGCCGGGGGCGCCGAGACTCTCCATCAGTCCAACCAGCCATTCAGTCATGAGATCAAGGTTATGGAAGATCCGGATAAGCGCGGAATGAGGAAGCTGCCCGTCCAGAACTGTGGTTAACCACACCCCCGGTGTACCGTACACTGTACGGCCGTGAGCTCTTTGACGGATCTGGCACGGCACGCGGCAGTTTTCCGACCCGGCGACCCGCCCAGGTCCGGGCACATCGCCTTCCTCGACCCGGCCGGCGACGCCCTCGTCACCGTCGCCGAGGAGCACGACGCGGAGCAGGACGCGCAGCAGGACGTGCGGCAGGACGCGCAGCAGGACGGGGGCCGGGTGCGCACCCGGCCCGTCCCGGCCACCCTCGTCCCCGTCGGCACGGCGGTGGCCGGGCTGGCCAGGGCTCGCATGGACCCGCACGCCCACCCGGCCACCCGCTTCTGGGGCGCGGCGGCGCTCGTCGCGCTGCAGCTCGTCACCCGGGGCCGCATCCTGCCCGGGGTCTCGCCCGGCGAGCACGACTCCTGGCGGGCCGGGCCGCTGGACACCGCCGACCTCCAGCGCGTACGCGAGCTGGCCGCCGCCATGCCCGCCACCGCCCGCGCCATCCCCATTGACGGGGACCTGCTGCCGGACGCCGAGCCGCTGGTGCGGGCCTTCCTCGACGCCGTCGCCGACGCCATGCCGCGCTCGCCCGGCGCCGTGCGCGCCACCGGCACCACCGCCTACGCCGCCGCCAAACCCGTCAAGGTCGGCCACCTGCGCCGCTGGGCCGAGGAGGTCTCCTCCGGCCTCGACTCCGGCGTTCGGCTGTCGCTGCGCATCGAGGCCGACGACCCGGCCGCCGCCGAGTTCCGCGCCGTCGCCCAGCTGCACAGCCTGGCCGACCCCTCCCTCGTCGTCGACGCCGCCGACCTGTGGCAGGGCCGCGACCCCGGGTTCGGCGCCCGCGCCCGGATCGAGGCCACGCTCGCCGTGCGCCGCGCCGCCCGCGCCTGGCCCCGGCTGGAACGCCTGCTCGACAGCGCCGTGCCCGACGAGCTCACCCTCTCCGACGGCGACGTCGAGGAGCTCCTGGCCGGAGCCGCCGACCGCCTGGCCGCCGCCGGCGTCGACGTGCACTGGCCCAAGTCCCTCGTCAGCGGTCTCAGCGCCCGCGCCGTCATCGGCGAGCGCGACGCCGCCCCCTCCGACATGCCCTCCTTCCTCGGCGGGCACCACCTGACCAGCTTCGACTGGCAGCTCGCCCTCGGCGGTGAGCGGCTCAGCGCCGCCGAGATGGACCGGCTCGCCGAGGCCCACCGCCCCGTCGTACGGCTGCGCGACCAGTGGGTGCTCATCGACCCCGACCTGGCCCGCAAGGCCCGCCAGCGCGACCTCAAACCGCTGACCGGCATCGAGGCGCTCGGCGCCGCCCTGACCGGCACGGTCGAGGTCGAGGGCGAGCAGGTGCCCGTCGAGCCCACCGCCTGGCTGAACGACCTGCGCGAGCGGCTGGGCGAGCCCGCCGACGTCGCCCCGCCCGCCGGCCTGGCCGCCACCCTGCGCGACTACCAGCTCGCCGGGCTGCGCTGGCTGGCCAGGATGACCTCGCTGGGCCTGGGCGCCTGCCTGGCCGACGACATGGGCCTGGGCAAGACGATCACGCTCATCGCGCTGCACCTGCACCGCGCCGCCGGCCCCACCCTCGTGGTCTGCCCCGCCTCGCTGCTGGGCAACTGGGAGCGCGAGATCACCAGGTTCGCGCCCGGCGTGCCCGTACGCCGCTACCACGGCGCCAACCGCACGCTCGCCGACGAGGGGTTCGTCCTCACCACGTACGCCACCATGCGCCTGGACGCCGCCCGCCTGGCCGCCCACCCCTGGGGACTGCTCGTCGCCGACGAGGCCCAGCACGTCAAGAACCCCGCCTCCGGCACCGCCAAGGCCCTGCGGGAGATCCCCGCCGCCGCGCGCGTCGCCCTGACCGGCACCCCCGTGGAGAACAACCTGTCGGAGCTGTGGGCCATCCTCGACTGGACCACCCCCGGGCTGCTCGGCCCGCTCGGCAGGTTTCGGGCACGCTGGGCCAAACCCGTCGAATCCGGCGACACCGACGCGGCCGGGCGGCTGTCGCGGCTGGTCGGGCCGTTCCTGCTGCGCCGCCGCAAGAGCGACCCCGGCATCGCCCCCGAGCTGCCGCCCAAGACCGAGACCGACCGGCCCGTCGCGCTCACCACCGAGCAGGCCGGCCTGTACGAGGCGGTGGTGCGCGAGATCATGGCCCAGATCGCCGACGCCCAGGGCATGGCCCGGCGTGGCCTGATCGTCAAGCTGCTCACCGGGCTCAAGCAGATCTGCAACCACCCCGCGCACTACCTGCACGAGGCCACCCCGCGCCTGCCCGGCCGCTCCGGCAAGCTGGAGCTGCTCGACGAGCTCGTCGACACCATCGTCGCCGAGGACGGCGCCGTGCTCGTCTTCACCCAGTACGTCGCCATGGCCCGGCTGCTGGAACGCCACCTGACCGGGCGCGGCGTGGCCACCCAGCTCCTGCACGGCGGCACCCCCGTCGCCCGCCGCGAGGAGATGGTCGAGCGCTTCCAGGACGGCAGCGCCCCGGTGTTCCTGCTGTCGCTCAAGGCCGCCGGCACCGGCCTGAACCTCACCCGCGCCGACCACGTCATCCACTACGACCGCTGGTGGAACCCCGCCGTCGAGGACCAGGCCACCGACCGTGCCTACCGCATCGGCCAGACCAAACCCGTGCAGGTGCACCGCCTCATCGCCGAAGGCACGATCGAGGACCGCATCGCCCAGATGCTCGCCGCCAAACGCTCGCTCGCCGACGCCGTGCTCGCCTCCGGCGAGGCCGCCTTCACCGAGCTGACCGACGCCGAACTCGCCGCCCTCGTGGAGCTCCGATGACCAACGCCCGTGGGTTCGCCGCGTTCCCCCCGCAGCGCGCCGGCGCCCGCTTCGCCACCTCCTGGTGGGGACGCGCCTGGATCCAGGCCTTGGAGGACACCTCCCTGGACCACGTGCTGCTGCGCAAGGGCCGCGCGTACGCCAAGCACGGCCGGCTCGGCCCCATCACCGTCAGCCCCGGCCGCATCGCCGCCGTGGCCGAGAGCGAGTACGACACCGTCGTCCGCGTCGAGCAGCTCACCGACGCCGCCTGGGAACGCTTCCTGGACCAGGTCGCCGCCAAGGCCGGCCACATCGCCGCGCTGCTCGACCGCGACATGCCGCACGACCTGGTCGAGGCCGCCGAGGACGCCGCCGTGCCGCTGCTGCCCGCCGTCGGCGACCTCGAACCCGAATGTTCCTGCCCCGACTGGGGCCATCCGTGCAAGCACGCCGCCGCCCTGTGCTACCAGGCGTCCTGGCTGCTGGACGCCGACCCGTTCGTGCTGCTGCTCATGCGCGGGCGCGGCGAGGGCGACCTGATCGAGGCGCTGCAGGGGCGCGACGCCCCCGCTCCGGCGCCGTCGGGGGTGCCGGCGGCGCTGGCGTACGCGGCGGGGGTCCCGCCGTTGCCCGACCCGCCGCCGTACGACGTCTCCTACACCCCGCCCGCCCTTGGGCCCGCGCTCGGGCCCGCCTCCGACGCGGGCGTCGACGTGGCCGCCCTGGCGGTGCTGGCCGCCTCCGCCGCCGCGCGCGCCCGCGAGCTGCTGCTGCGCGGGCACCTGCCGGAGCTGACCGAGTACCAGGACCGCGTCCGGCTGGCCGCCGACCACGATCTCGGGCCGGGCCGCGGGCTCGAGGCCGCCGTACAGGCCTGGCGGTACGGCGGCGCCGACGCCCTGGACGTCCTGGACCGCGCCTGGACCCCGCCCCGCCGCGACCTGGCCCGGGCCCAGGCGCTGCTGGAGGCCGGCTGGGAGGGCGAGGACCCGCCACGCCCGCAGACCTGGCGCAACCGCTGGACGCTGGGCCCCCTGCAACTGCGCTACGGGCGCGACGGCCGCTGGTACCCCTACGCCCTGCGCGACGGCGAGTGGTGGCCCGCCGGACCGCCCGAACGCGACCCGTCGGCGCTCATCACCTGACCCGCCACGGCTCGTGCCGGGCGCGTGCCTTCCAGGCGCGCCACGGCGTCGACCATCTCGGGGAACGCGTCGATGAAGGCGTCGACACGGTACGGGTCGAAGTCGGCCCGCCGCCGGAGACCGCTTTGCATGCAGGCGATGAAGCGCAGGCCCGCCCCGTTCGCGGCCTGCGCGTCCCCGGGAGAGTCGCCCACGTACAGGCACTGGCGGGGCTCCAGCCCGGTGGCGGCCAGGAGCTCGTCGAAGGCCCGGGGGTCGGGCTTGGCGAAGCGCATGTTGCCCGCGTGGTAGACGGCGTCGAGCCGGCCGCCGAGCACGTGGTCCGGCGCCATGAGGTGCGCCATCTCCGCCTCGGTGCGTGAGGTCAGCAGCATGAGGCTGCGGCCGGCGGCGGCGAGCGCGTCGAGCGCCCGCAGGTTCTCCGGCACGACGACGTCCAGCCGCCCGGCCGTCACGTATTCCCGCAGCACGTCCCCGTAGGCGGCGGTGAAGGCGTCGAGGTCGACACCGGGTGAGCGCCTCGGCATCGCCTCCAGTAACGGCAGGCCCCACGTGGCCACGTGCGCGGCCCGCGACATCGGCCCGCCACCGATGCGCGCCAGTACGTCGTTCTCGAGCTCGAAGCACACCTCCTCGGTGAGGCAGAGCGTGTCGTCCACATCAATCACCACGGCGCGGATCACAGGGCCCAAGATAGCGGGGCCCGCTGCCGCTCCATCAGGTCGCGACCGAGATGACGTGGCGCACCGAGGTGCGGTCGGCGATCAGCTCCAGCATGCAGTCGGCCAGGTCGGCGCGGGTGGTGTTCATGCCGCCCCGGAGGTTGAGGTCCCTGGCGGTGCGGTAGCGGTTGGTACGGCCGGCGTTCCTCAGGCGCGAGGGCCGCACGATCGTCCAGTCCACGTCACTGGCCCGCAGCAGCCGCTCGGCCCTGGCCAGGTCGGCGTAGGAGTGGCGGAACAGGCGCTGGACGACGAGGGGCTTGAGCACGTGCCGGGTGAACGGGCCGTCGCCGGCGTCGGCCTCCAGGCCGGAGGCGCTGACCATCAGCAGGCGGCGGGCGCCCACCCGGTCCATGGCGGCCAGGATGGAGGTGATGCCGGCCGAATGCACAGTGGTGGGGCCTCGGTCGCGTGGGCCCATCGCGCTCAGCACGGCGTCGCGGTCCTTGACGGCGGGCGCGATGGCGTCGGGATCCATCATGTCGGCCTCCACGACGTCGAGACGATCGCGCAGCTCGGGGGGCAGGCGGGTGGCGTCGCGCACGACGGCGGTGATCTGGTGGGTGCGGTCGAGCCCCTGGCGCAGCAGCTCCAGGCCGGTGCCGCCGGTGGCGCCGAATACCGTGATCCTCATGAGTGGCCGGTTCTCCTCGAGTAGCGTGGGGTGAGTATTTACTCACCCCACCTTATTCGCCTGCTCCGTCGAGACCGAGTTTCGCCCGCAGGCAGCTGACGCCGGTGTGGAGGACGGGAGGCACGGTGATCAGGATGACCACCGCGTCGCCGAGGCTGCTCCGCGCGGTCTCCAGGATCATCCAGCCCAGCAGCGCGGCCAGCGGAGTCCACGTACGCAGATTCGATCGCAGGACCCAGCGCAGTGCCGCCGGCAGCCGGTCGGCCAGCGTCCGGCCCAGTGGGTGGCCCAGTGGGTGGCGCAGTGGGTGGCGCAGTGGGTGGCGCAGGGCCAGAGCCAGCGCGGGCATGCCGCGCAGCACCCCGAACGCGAAGTGGGCGCGTGCCCGACGGCTCCGCAACACATCGAGTTCGCCGAGCCATTCGCACAGGTAGGTCCCCCTGAACGCCGAGGGGAGGATCAGGGATCCGAGGGCGAGCGCCCGATGCGCCACGCCGGTGTCCCCGGGCAGGTGGCCGCGCGCGATCGCTTCGAGCTCGTCCGCGATGGCCGGCAGGCCGAGACGCTTGGCGAGCGGTGCGATGACGTCCAGCGTCTGCCGGCTCTTCAGCTGCCGCTTCGCCTGGTCAAGGGGCTGCAGGGTACGCATGTTGTGCAGCCGGTCCAGCACCTTCAGCGCCAGGACGCGGTCGCCCGCGGCATCGAGGGCCGCCTGATCGTGGCGGCGGTCGAGCTCGGCCATGCCCTGGACCAGGGCGGCTATCTCGTCGCCGAACTCCGCGCGGACCTGGCCGGCGTCACATCGCGTGCCGGCGATCACGTCGTGCAGCAGGGCGGCGCAGATGGCGGCGCAGTCAAGACCGGCGTCGGCGGCGATCTCCGCCACAGCGACCGGGTGGGTGATGTAGGGATTGCCGCTTTTGCGTAACTGGCCTGCATGGTGGTGGGCGGCGAACTCGTAGGCGCGCCGGATCCGGTCACGCTCGGAGGCCGTGAACCCGCCGGGCAGCCGGGCCAGCAGCGGGGCCACCAGGCTGGTCATGACGTCACCGTCCGGAGGTTCATGACCGCGCGCGACCGCTCGGCTCGCTCCAGGGCGGCCCGCGCCCGGACCGCGCCCTCGTCGCTGAGCACGTAGTAGTGCCGAGCGCGGCGCCCCTCGGCCAGGTGCTCGGCCGGGGACTCCTCGTGGCGCTCGAGCCAGCCGTACTCGCGCTCCAGCCGGGCCAGGATCGGGTAGACGGTTCCGGGGTGCTGGCGTGTCTTCTCGCACAGCTCCAGCCCGTAGCGGCGCTTGGCCGGATCGGACAGCATCACTTGCAGCACGAGCATCGTCGGCAAGGTCATCCGCGGTGTGTCTGCCATTATCGAACTCTAGACATCCAGCACGGAGCGTGACATCACTTCGCAGGTGACACCTGCCTGTCCCCGGCCGCATGTCGGCCTGGGATCAGGGGGCGGCGGGGTGGGCGAGGCCGACGGGGCGGGGGCGCAGGCCCGGCGACAGGCTCAGGGTGACCGCGACCGACGCCGCCGCCATCACCGCCATCGCGGTCGCCGGCGAGGTCCACTGGGCGACGGCGCCGGCCAGGGCCGCTCCGACGCCCTGCATGGCCATCATGCCGGAGGAGTGCAGCCCCAGGGCGTGCCCGCGCAGCTCCGCCGGGGTGAGGGCGACCAGCCGCTCCTGCAGCAGGAGGCTGGCGGCGTACCCGACCGAGGCCAGCACGACGGCCGCCGCCGCGATCGGCAGGTCCGGACGCAGGACGAAGACCAGGTACGGCAGCGCCAGCAGCAACCGCAGCGGACCGGCGAGCCGCTCGCGCCACCGGGCCGGGACGAACCGGCCGAGCAGCACGTCCCCGGCGAGCATCCCGAGGGCGGCCAGGGCGAAGAGCGTGCCGGCGTGGGCGGGCGCGTACGGGACGAACAGGGCCTCGCAGCCGACGATCAAGCCGTTGGGCACCCACAGCGCGAGATAGACGTAGCGGCGTGGCGCCGAGGACCACAGCAGGCGGTTGCCCCGCCAGGTCGCCGCGATCGACGGCCGTCCGGCGGCGCGGGCCGGGCGGCGGCTCAGACCCAGGAGCGCGATCAGCGCGGCGGCCAGGTAGAGGGCGGCGCCGGCCAGCAGCGTGCCGCGCGGCGACAGGGCGTTCACCAGGACGGCCCCGGCGGCGTACCCGGCGATCTGGGTGAGGCCGACCGACATGTTGAGCACCGAGCGGCCCAGCAGGTAACCCTGCCGCGGGAGGATCTCGTCCAGCAGTCCCAGGCGCACCCCGCCGCCCAGCGAGGCGGCCAGCCCCAGGCCGAACAGCAGCGCGAAGACGGACCACACGGGCAGGCCGGGGATCGCCAGGGCCGCCGTCACCACCCCGAAGAGCGCGGCCAGGCCGGACAGCGCGGCGCGCGGCGGCAACCGGTCGGCCGCCGACAGCAACGCCGCCGCGCCGATCACCTGGGCCACCGAAGGGCCGAACATGCTCAGCGCCGACAGCAGCGGCGAACCGGTCGAGGCGTACACCAGCGTGCCCAGCGCCAGCCCGCTCACCGTCGAGGCCGTCGTCTGGACGGCCGAGGCGGCGAACAGCGGCGTGAACTCACGTGTCCGGAAAAGCTCCCTGTATGTGCGCATACGGGAGTCTCATCCGTGGTCGCCGGCCGGCTGTTAATGTTTCGCACGGGGGCGAAAGCAATGGGCTACTGGCGGGTCAGCGCGGACACGCTCGCGCGCGGCCGCTTCACGATCTCCCCGCTCGCCGAGGCCACCGCGTGCCTGGGGCTGCTGGTTCGGGGCACGCCAGCGCATCCGGGCGAGCGGGCCTGGCTCGACGCGCACCTTCCCGCCTACCGCGAGCGGCTGGCCGGCGACCCGATCACCGCCCTGCTCCTGCGCGCCGCCCAGGGCCACCGCTGGATCGCCGACTTCCTCGTCCCCGCGCCGCATGGCGGGGCGGACGCCACGTTCGAGGACGAGGTGGAGCACATCCGCGCGACCCCGCCCGAGACCGTCCGGGCCGACCTCACCGTGTCGCTGGGCCGGCCCCCGCCGGCCGCGCTGGACCGGCCCGATCTGGGCGCGCGCGCCGCCGACCTGCTGGCCTGGGTGTGGCGGGAGACGGTGCTGCCCTCCTGGCCGCGGCGGCGCCGGATCCTCGAGGCCGACATCGTGGCCAGGACCGAACGGCTGAGCCAGGGCGGGTGGGCCGCGGCTCTGGAGGACATGGGGGCGGAGATGCGCTGGCTGGGCGACGGCCGGCTGCAGATCAACGCCCTCGACTACCCGCCGCGGGAGCTGTCCGGGGCGCAGCTGATGTTCGTGCCGGTGACGCCGCATTCGGGATGGGTGGCCTGGGAGGTGCCGCACCGCTACGCCGTGGTGTACGCGTGCTCGGGTGCGCTCCTGGGCGGCGAGGACCCGGTGCCCAGGGCGCTGGGGAGGCTGCTGGGGCCGGGCAGGGCCGGGGTGCTCGTGCTGCTCGACAGCCCCAAGAGCACGACCCAACTCGTGGCGATGACCGGTCAGGGGCTGGGGTCGGTGGGGCGGCACCTGAAGGTGCTGCTCGACGCCGGTCTGGTGCGGCGCCGGCGGGCGGGACGGTCGGTGCTGTACTGGCGTACGGAGCTCGGCCACGCCCTGGTGTCCGGTCACCGTGGCCAGGTCGAGTCACCGTAGCGGGAGCGGTCAGCCTCGGGAGGCGGGCTCGGTCGCGCGTCCAGGAAGCATGCTTTCGGGGAGCATGCGCTCGGCCAGCACGCCGGCCAGCTCGACCACGACCGCGCGGCGGCGGGCGACCGCGCGCTCGGCGTCGGGCTCGTCGAGGATGAGGCGGCGCAGCTGCGGCACCGAGAAGTTCCAGGCGACCAGCCCCAGGATGGTGAACAGCCACTCCTGCGCCGCTGCGCGCTCCGGCAGGCCCGCGCTCATCAGCCCGCCCACGTGCCCGCGGTAGGACTCCTTGCGCTCCTCCTCGCCCTCGACCCGGCCGCCGTCGGCCTCCAGGGCCTCCCACAGCAGCAGCCGGATCAGCTCGGGATGCTCGTGGTACCAGTCGAAGAGCTGCCCCACCGACTCGGGCAGCGTGCGCGGGTCCAGGCTCACCGCGTGGCAGATCTCGTCGACCTTGGCCCGCACGACCACGCCGAACAGTTTCTCCTTGCCGCCGAAGTAGAGGTAGATGGCCTGCTTGTTGGCCCGCGCGGTGGTGGCGATGCGGTCGATCCGGGCGCCGGCCAGCCCGTGCTCGGCGAACTCTGCGGTGGCGGCCTCGAAGATGCGCTGCCGCGTGGCCTCCGCGTCGTACGTCATGACGAAATTAAACCATCCAGTTGACTTTTCCGCCGCATCGCGCCAAGGTCTAAACCAACTGGATGGTTTATTTCAGAGGAGAATCACATGTCCGTGACCACGCTTGCCCCCATGCCGATCGGCTCGCCGCTGCCCGCCGCGCTGGAGGGCCGCACCGTGGTGGTCGTCGGGGGTAGCTCCGGCATCGGCCTGGCCGCCGGCGACTTGCTGGCCTCGGTGGGGGCGCGCGTCGTCCTCGTGGCCCGCGACGCGGACCGCCTGGGCGTCGCGGTGGAGCGCATCCGTACGGCGGGTGGCGCGTCCGTGAGCGGGATCACCGCAGACGGGACCGACGAGGGTGACCTGGAGCGGGCGCTCGACCAGGCGGGCGCGGTCGACCACGTCCTGGTGACGGCCGGCGGCTTCGCCGTCGGGCCGCTGCTGGACACCCCGGGCGAGCTGGTGCGCGAGGCCGTGGAAGGGCGGATCTGGGGCGCGTACGGGCTCGCCCGCGCCGCCGCGACCCGCCTGCCCGCCGGCGGGTCGATCACCTTCAGCTCCGGCCTCTACCTGGCCCGCCCCATCCCGGGGGCGTCGGCGGCCATCGCGAGCATCGGCGCCGTCGAGGGGCTCACCAGGGCGCTGGCGGTGGAGCTGGCGCCGCGCCGGCTGCGGGTCAACGTGATCCGGTACGGCGTCGTGGACACCCCGCTGTCGCGCGGCGCGATGGGCCTGCCCGACGACGCGGCGGTGGCGGCGGCCGGGCAGGGGTCGCTGATCGGGCGGTTCGGCACGGCGCAGGAGGCGGCCTCGGCGGCGCTGTTCCTCATGGCCAACAACTACATGACGGGAACGGTGCTCACCGTGGACGGCGGGCAGAGCCTGGCCTGACCGGGAGCGGTACGTTGGCCGCATCCCCCTCTGATCGGAAAGGATGCGGCAGACGTGGTATCCGTTCACGGACCGGCCCCGCGCTACGACGGCTTGGCCGACTGGTACGACGAGCTCAACGCCTCGTGGGCCGAGGGCAACCGCGCTCCCCTGCTGGACCTGCTCGGCCCCGGCACGGGCCCCTGTCTCGACCTCGGCTGCGGGACCGGCCTGAACTTCCCGGCGCTGCGCGCCTCCGGCCGCACCGTCGTCGGCCTGGACCACTCGGCCGACCAGCTCCGCCTGGCCGGCCGCCGGCGGGCGGACGGGGAGGGGCTGGTGCGGGGCGACGCGGCGGCGCTGCCCTTCGCCGACGGCTCGTTCGCGTCGGTGGTCACGCTGTGGGTGTCGACGGACATGGACGACTTCGCCCGCGTGCTCGGCGAGGCCGCCCGCGTCCTGCGGCCGGGCGGGACACTGGTGTACTACGGGGTGCACCCCTGCTTCACCGGCCCGCACTCCGAGGACCGTCCCGACGGCGGCCGGGTCATCCACCCCACCTACCGCGTCTCGGGCGAGCACCGGCCGGCCCCGTGGTGGCGCGAGGACGGCATCCGCAGGCGGGTCGGCATGCGGCACCTTCCCCTGGGTGAGCTGCTCACCGCGTTCATCGCGGCGGGACTGGCGATCACCCGGGTGGTGGAGCCGCGGAACGACCCCGTTCCGCGCGCCCTGGCACTGCGGGCGGAGAAGCCCTGACGGCGTCTCCCGCCATCAGGTCACCGGGCCTGGCCTGTTCACGGCAGGTTGAGCTGCCACGAGACGCCGAAACGGTCGTTGACCCAGCCGAATTTCGTGCTGAAGCCGTACGAGTCCAGCGGCATCAGCGCGCCTCCGCCCTCGACCAGCGCGTCGTACAGGCGCTTGATCTCTTCCTCGCTGCCGCACCCGACATACAGCGACATCGACGGGGTGAAGGTGAAGCCGTGCTTGATGGCGCTGTCGATGCACATGTACTCCTGGCCCGCCAGCGTGAACGTGGCGTGCTTGACCGTGCCCTGCTCGCCGGGCTCGCCGGGGCCGTAGTGCTCGACGGCGACCACCTTGGCGTCGTCGAACAGCGACACGTAGAAGTTCATCGCCTCCTCGGCGTCGCCGTTCTGGAACATGAGGAACGTGGTGATCTTCTGGGCCATCAGAGAATGCTCCTTATTCGGGTGCGTAGAAAGCAGTGCACGCGGCGACGGCGGCGGCGACCTCGTCCGGGTCGCCGCCCGCGGCCCGGTGCGCCTCGCCCCAGGCCCGGCAGCTGCCCGTGATGAACCCGCGGCCGTCCTCGGTCTGGTGGAAGGTCTCCTCGTCCACCTTCTCACCGCCTGTCAGGTGCAGGGCCAGGCCCAGCAGCGCCAGGTCCCAGCCCACTCCGGTAGCGCCAGGGCCGAACTGTCCCCAGAACTCCGCCGGCACCTCGGCCGTGTGGCGCAGCTCGAACGCGGTGCCGCCGTCCTTGGCGGTCAGCTGCACCTCGACCTCGGAGAAGCCGGGGTCCTCGCCGTAGAGCCAGGTGATCTTGAGGACGCTCGGCGGCTCGCAGCGCACGATCTCACCGCGCGCGTTGCCCTCGATCTGGTACGTGCCCCCCAGCCGGAAGTCCCCGGACACCGGCGCGAACCAGCGGCCGAGCCGCTCGGCGTCGGTGCAGGCCTGCCACACGTCCTCGACCTCGGCGTCGTAGTGGCGGCGCAGCACCACGCTCTTGCGTTCGCCGTCGATCAGCTCACGGTGTGCCTGGCTGAGCTGGTCTATGATCTCCATCAGGTGTTCTCTCCTTCGATGCGGCGTTCTCGTTTGCCGCGGGCCAGTTCGGTCCCCAGCGCGTCCAGGCGCTGGTTCCAGAAGCCGCGGAAGCGTTCCAGCCAGAGGTCGACCTCCTGCAGCGGCCCGGGCTCGACGGCGTACAGCCGCCGGGTGCCTTCGGCCCGCACGGTGGCGAACCCGTTGTCGCGCAGCACCCGCAGGTGCTGGGAGACGGCCGGTTGGGAGATCCCGAACTCGCGCCGGATGACGGTCGTGACCTCGCCCGAGCTCAGCTCGCCGCCGGCCAGCAACTCCAGGATCCGGCGCCGTACGGGATCCCCGAGGACGTCGAATGCGTGCACCACCCGAGTATTTCGGGTCGGGCTTATATAAGTCAAGCCTGAAATATCAGTCGTCCAGGCCGCGCGCGCTCAGCGCCTCCCCCAGCGCGTCGGCGTGCCTGAGCGAGCTGACCACCAGCGGCACGGCGAAGGCCCGCAGGCTGCGCTCGACGCCTCTGGCCTGCTGCGCCTCCCTGACCCGGGTGGCCAGCGCGGCGATCACCGGCACGCTGCGCACGGTCAGTGACAGCAGCAACGACAGCCGGAACGGGTCCAGGCCCACGAACCTGGCCGGCCTCAGACAGCGCTCCAGCGCCGCCATCATCGCCGAGGTGCGGGTGGTGAGCGTGACCAGGCCGGCCAGCGCCACGGCCACCACCACGCGCAGCGTCGTCGACAGTGCCCCGTCCAGGTCGACCAGCAGCCACTGCATCCCGAACAGCCCCACCGCGAGCCAGCGCACCGGCTTGACCTGCGCCCAAGCCGCCGCCACGCTCACCCGCGCCAGCGCGTACAGGCCCGCCACCGCCACCGCGGCCAGCGCCAGCGACAGCGGCGAGCGCAGCAGCACCAGGGCCGTGCACCCCACGGCGAGCGCGGCCAGCTTGGCGCCGGCCGGCAGCCGGTGCAGCGGTGAGGAGCCGGGGACGTAGACGCCGGTCAGGCCGTTCACGCCATCAGCTTCCGGTAGTGGCCGATGGCCTCGTCCGGGGTTCCGTCGGCCACCACGCGGCCCTCGTCCAGCACCAGCACCCGGTCGAACGCGGCCAGCAGCGGCAGGTCGTGGGTGACCACGAGCACCTGCTGGGGCATCTCGCGCAGCAGCGTGGCGACCTGGCGGGAGTGGCGCAGGTCCAGCAGCGTGGTCGGCTCGTCCATGACCAGGATGTCCGGCTCCAGCACCATGACCGAGCACAGCGCCAGGAGCTGCTTCTGGCCTCCCGACAGGTGGTGGGCGGGGTGGTCGGTGTGCCCGCCCAGGCCGTACCTGTCCAGGACCTCCCGTACGCGCCGCTCGACCTCCTCGCGCGCCAGGCCCTTGCGGCGCAGCGAGAAGGCGACGTCCTCGGCGACCGTGGGCATCACGATCTGCGCGTCCGGGTCGGTGAACAGGAACCCCACGCCGCGCCGGATCCTGGCGGCGTGGCGTCGGGTGTCCAGGCCGAGCACCGTGACGCTGCCGGAGGTGGGCAGCGCCAGGCCGTTGACCAGGCGGGCCAGCGTGCTCTTGCCCGAGCCGTTGGCGCCGACCACGCCGACGCGGTGCTCGGCGAGGGAGGCGGTGATGCCGCGCAGCACGTCGCGCTCACCGAGGCGTACGTGCACGCCGTCGAACTCGATCAAGCTCCTACCACCTCGAACAGGGCGGCCACGCCCAGCCCGCCGCCGACCGCGGCCGCCGCCAGGCCCAGCGTTCCCGGCAGGGCGCCGGCGCGTACGAGCCTGCTGAACAGCCTGGTCACCACGACCGCTCCCGAGGCGCCCCACGGATGGCCCAGCGCCAGCGCCCCGCCGTGCGGGCACACCCGCTCCGCGTCGGCGCCCAGCGGGTCGAGCCCGAGCGCGTCGGTGACGGCCAGCACCTGCGCCGCGAACGCCTCCACGATCTCCACCGCCGCGACCCGCTCCATGCCCACCCCCGTACGCGCCAGCACCCGGCGCATCGCGGGCACCGGCCCCCATCCGGGCAACTCGGGATCGCACCCGACGACGGCCCCGGCCACCAGCCGCATCCCCGGCAGGCCGGCACGCGACCGCTCGGGCACGAGGGCCACGGCGGCGGCGCCGTCGCTGACCGGGGAGGAGTTGCCGGCCGTCACTGTACCTTCCGCCACGAACGCCGCGGGCAGCCGGGCCAGCGACGCCGCCCGCAGCGGGCGCGGGCGCTGGTCGTCGTGGCGCCCCCCGACCGGCACGATCTCCTGCGCGAAGTGCCCGGCCTCGCGGGCGGACAGGGCCCGGGCGTGGCTGCGGCAGGCGTAGGCGTCCTGCCGCTCCCGGCCGACGCCGCACGCCGCCGCCAGCGCCTCGGCCGCCGGGCCCATGTCCGGGTCGGGGTGGCCGTCGGGGGCGAAGGGCGCCCGCTCGTACGGCCGGTCCTGCCCCCGGAACGTACGCAGCGGCGCGGTCGAGGCGCTCTCGGCCCCTCCGGCGATCACCAGGTCCATCTCCCCCGCCCGGATCGCCTGCCCGGCCACCAGGATCGCGGCCAGCCCGCTGCCGCACTGCCGGTCCACCGTGACCCCGGGCACCTCGTGCCCCAGCCCGGCGGCCAGCGCCGAGACCCGGGCCACGTTGCCGCCCGGCCCCATGCAGTTGCCCAGCACCACGTCGTCGACCCGCCGCCCGGCCACGTCGGCGGCGACCGCGGCGATCACGGGCGCGGCCAGCCGGTCGACGGTCAGCTCCTTGTACGCGTGCCCGGCCGTGCCGATGGGCGTGCGCCGGGCCGCGACCACCACAGGTGTGTCTCGCATGTCAGACCAGCCGCCGCAGCGCGCCGCCGGCCAGCCGGTCCGCCAGCAGGGCCCGCGCGGGCTTGCCCGCCGGGGTGCGCGGCAGGCTCGGCACCGCGTACCAGCGGCGTGGCCGCTGCGCCGTGTCCAGCATGTCCCTGGCCGTCGCCTCCAGCAACGCGCGCGGCGGCGGGGCGCCGTCGGCCTCGATGATCGCCGTCACCACGGAGCCCAGGACCGGGTGCGGCGTTCCGACCACCACGACGTCGCCCACGCCGGGCACCTTCCTGAGCACCTCCTCGACGTCCTCCGGCACGACGGTGGCGCCGCCGGTCTGGATCGCGCCGTCACCGCGCCCGCGCAGCCGCAGCACCTCGCCCGCCCGGTACGGCTGCGCCAGGTCGCCCACGCTCATCCAGCCGCCGGAGTCGCGGCGCAACGGCCCGGCCGCCCCGCCCAGGTAGCCCTCTGCCACCCACGGCGAGCGCGCCCACACCTCGCCCAGCGAGGCGCCGGGTTCGGCCCGGACCTCGATCTCCACGCCGGGAAAGGGCCGCAGCCCGCCCCCGTCGGCGTCCACGGCCACGAACGACAGCTCCGTCGCCCCGTAGTACGACACGACGCGCACCCCGGCCCGCGCCGCCGCCTTCCGCACGTCCGGGTCGAGGGCCGCGCCGCCGACCACGGCCGTGCGCAGCGTCCCCGGGTGTTCCAGCACGTCGGGCAGCTGGTGCGGCACCAGGTGCGCGACGGTGGCCCCGGGCAGGCCGGCGGAGCGGCGGCCGGGGACGACCGCCGTCGCGCCGGTGGCCAGGGCGTGCAGGGCGGCGAACGAGTAGAGGGAGGAGACGAGCGGGCCGGGCACCAGCACCACGTCGCCGGGGCCGATGCCGGTCAGGTCGTTCAGCGGCGCGTACGAGTCCGTCCAGGAGGCGCGGGTGCGGACGACGGCGCGGGGCCGGCCGGTGCTGCCGGAGCTGAAGCACGCCCAGGCCAGATCCGCCGGCCGGGGGTCGTACGGCACCGGAGGGCCCGCGACGCGGGGCAGGGGCGCGTCGATCCGGGCGGCCGGCCGCAACGATCCGGTGACCAGGGCCCACCGCCCCGCGTCCCACGTGGGCTCGCCCACCAGCGGCGTCGCCCCCGCCAGGTCGGCCGCGAGCGCCGCGGTGAGCAGCTCGGCCGGGTCGGCCACCCCGATCGCGACCAGCGCGCCGGGGCCGATCCCCTGGCGCAGCAGGTGCCGGGCGGCGCCCTGGATGCCGGCGGCGAGCTCGGCGTACGTCAGCTCGCCGCCGGGGCCGCGCACCGCGGGCCGGGACGGGCGCTCGGCGGCGTGCCGCATCACGTGTTCGGCTACGGGCATCGAAGGATCAGTGTCCCCCGCCGGCCCGCAGCCGTTCCCGGTGCACGGCGGGCACCGCGTCCGGGTAGGCCCGCTGCGTACCCCTGACCACGAACGACGCCAGCACCACCTTGATCAGGTCGCCCACCAGGAAGGTGACGGCGGCGGCCGCGGCCGTGGTGGCCAGCGGCACGCCGGTGACCAGCGCCTGCACGGGGATGCCGAACAGGTAGACCACGCCGATGCCGCCCACCAGGCACGCCACCATCAGCTGCAGCAGGTTCGGGCGGCGGCCCGCGCGCTCGACCAGCCAGCCGGTCACCGCCGCGCCGGGGATCCAGCCGAGCACGTATCCGGCCGACGGCCCGGCGAACACCGCCAGCCCGCCCCGCCCCGACGCCAGCAGCGGCAGGCCCGCGGCCACCAGCACGACCAGCACCGCCACCGCCAGCGCGCCCCGCCACGTGCCCAGGATCGCCCCGGCCAGCATCACGCCCAGCGTCTGCAGCGTGATCGGCACCGTGTTGCCGAAGAGGGGCAGCGCCGGGACCTGACCGAGCACCGCGATCAGCGCCGCGAACACGGCCACCCTCGCCACGTCACCCGTCGGGAACCGCCACCGCTTTCCTTCACCGTTCATGGGAGCCTTCATGAGGTCGATCCCACACCAGAACGGTCACAGTCAGGCATGGAGGGTTCCCACAACATTCCCTCCGATCGTCTGCGACCGATCGATACCGCTTCTACAGACGGTCGGTGCCGCAGCGTGCCGCCTGGAACGCCTTGGTGATCCGGTTCTGCCAGGATTCGAGCTCTCCGGCGGGCAGGGTGCGGTTCGGCAGGGTGAGCGCGACCTGCAGGGAACCGCCCGAGATCTTCGGTGACAGGGTGACGTGGATCCGGTCGGGCACGAGCGTCGTGCGGTCGGGATAGTGCAGGCGCACCCGGTAAGCCGACACCGTGCCCGCACCCTCCAGGCAGGAGCGGGCGCCGTTCTCGACGCGCGCCATCAGGCCCTGGTTGATCTGCCTGCCCCGCATGGGGACCAGGTTGTAGCGCATGCTGACGCCGTGGAAGGAGGCGGCGATGAGGTGGCCGCCCTGCCAGTCGCCCCGGCCGCCCCAGTCGCCCACCGTGGCCTCGCACTCGCCGCGCGCGGCGGCCCTGGCCACGAGGTTCTCGGCCAGGGCCTCGGCGGGCCGGCCCGCGCCGTCGGTGGTGAAGCGGTGGTGGTTGGCGTGGTAGGTGCGGGCCGGCTGGAGGTGGCGCTCGCAGGGGACGGTGTCGGGTTCGTACGCGGGCGCGGCCGCCCCGGCGGTGAGCAGGAGGGCGGCGGCGCACGCGCGTCGCAGGGCAGGGGGCAGTCTGGTCGCGGGCACGGAGGTGTTCCTCTCGCGAAGGGGGGATCGCCGGTTCAGGCGCCACTGGCCGATACGGCAAATCGCCCTATCGGCCGCCTCGTCGGCTTTGTCGCGAAATTCGTGCCCGTGAGGTGAATCACATAACGTTGCTTATTCGTTACTTTTAGTAGTTGTCGCAGGTAGGTCAGGCGGCCAGGCGCAGGGCGCGGGCCACGTCGGAGGTGGCCGCGGAGGTCTCGGTGGAGGTGTAGCCGTCGCGCATGGAGGCGTCGAGGTCCTTCAGGCCGTTGCCGCTGAGTGTGATCACGATGCGCAGGCCCAGCTCCAGCTCGCCCCTGGCGTGCAGGTCGAGCAGCCCGGCCACCCCGGCCGCCGAGGCGGGCTCGGCGAAGACGCCGTCACGGCGGGCCAGCAGCCGGTACGCCGCGAAGATCTGCTCGTCGGTCACCGCGGCGATCAGCCCGCCGGACTCGTCGCGGGCGGCGATCGCGCCGCCCCAGGTGGCCGGGTGGCCGACGCTGATGGCGGTGGCCGCCGTACGGGGCTGGGCGACGGGCTCGCCATGGACGAGCGGGGCCGCGCCGGCCGCCTGGAAGCCCCACATGCGCGGCAGCGCGCCGGACCGGCCGGCCTCGCGGTAGGTGAGGTAGCCGCCCCAGGTGGCGGTGATGTTGCCGCCGTTGCCCACGGGCAGGCAGTGCACGTCGGGCGCCTGGCCGAGGGCGTCCACGATCTCGTAGGCCACCGTACGCTGCCCGGCCAGGCGCAGCTCGTTGCCCACGGAATTGACCAGGGCGATCGGGTGGTGGGCGGCCAGCTCGCGGGCCACGCGCAGGCAGTCGTCGAAGGTGCCGTCGATCTCGACGATCTCGGCGCCGTACCGTACGGCCTGGCTCAGCTTGCCCAGCGCCACGCGGCCCTTGGGCACCAGGACGGCGGCCGTCAGCCCGGCGCGGGCGGCGTAGGCGGCGGCCGAGGCGCTGGTGTTGCCGGTGGAGGCGCAGATGACCACCTCGGCGCCGGCCTCGGCCGCCCGGCTGAGCGCCACCGTCATGCCGCGGTCCTTGAACGAGCCCGTCGGGTTGGCGCCCTCGACCTTCAGCCAGACCTCGCAGCCGGTGCGGCCGGACAGGTGCTCCGAGCGCAGGAGCGGGGTGTTGCCCTCGTTGAGGGAGATGGAGGGGGTGTCGGGGGTGACCGGCAGCCAGGGCCGGTAGTCGCTGTCGATCAGACCGTGCCACGTCGTCATGCCTGGCACCGTAACACTTGTTTCTCTCATATCGGGAAATGTGAAGTGGTGTAACATTTGTCATTGTGGAGAACGATCCGATCGCCGCCCGCCTCGGCGCCGCCTATCCCGACCTGCCGCCCGGGGAACGGGCGGTGGTGCGGGTCCTGCTCGACGACTATCCGTTCGCCGCGCTGGGCTCCCTGCGGTCCCTGGCCGAGCGGGCCGGGGTGAGCCCGCCGACGGCCTCACGGCTGTTCGACCGGCTGGGGTACGGCGGATTCGCCGCCTTCCAGACCGCCGTACGCGACGGCGCCCGCGACCGCTCCCGCCTCCTGGAGTTCGTCACCCGCTCCACCCCAGCGCCCGCCACGTCCCCACCCGGGAGCGTGCCCGGCGCGGAGCTCTCCACCGCCCCCGCGTCCGACGGCCCTCCTGACGACAGGGGTCCCGGTCGGCACGAGGCCCCCGAAACGGGCTCTCCGAACGGGAGGGACGCCGGTCAGGGTGAGGCCGCCGGTGACGGTTCCCCGTTTAGAAGCGACGCCCATCGGGGCGGATCCGCCGCAGGCGGCCCGTCGGGTGGTGGCCGCGTGGAGGGGACGCCCGCTCATCCGGTCGCCGACTCGGGCGCAACCGGTGCGGGGGCGGTGTCCGTGTTGTGGCAGGCGGCGGAGGAACTGCGTGCGGGGCTGGACGGGACGCTTGCCGCCATCCCCGAGTCGCTCTGTCACAAGGTCGCCGAGCTGCTGGCCGGGGCCAGGGCGGTGTGGGCGCTGGGCGGGCCCCTGAGCGAGCTGGCCGCCGAATACCTGATCCGCCAGCTCGCCAGCCTGCGCCCCGCCGCGCACCGTGTGCCGGGGTCCGCGCCCGGCCGCGCCCGTACCGTGCTCGACCTGGGTGCCTCCGACGTCGTCGTGGCTTACGACTTCCGCCGCTACTCCCCCGACACGGCCCGCTTCGTGCACGCCGCCCGCGCCCGCGGGGCGCGGCTGGTGCTCGTCACCGACGCCTGGGGGTCGCCGCTGGCCGCCGAGGCGGAGGTGCTGATCAGGTTGCCGCGCGAGGCCGCCGGACCGATCGCGCCGCTCGCGAACGAGATCGCCGTCACCGAGCTGCTGCTCGTCGCCACGGCCGCGCGCCTGGACCCGGTGCGCCGCCTGGCCGACCTCGACGCCCTCACCCAGACCCTCTGAACGGCAGCCTGTTGGCCGGCGGACAATAGGCTGCCGTTCATGGCACCCAGGCGACGCAGGCGCAGTCCCGAGGAATCACGCGCGGAGCTGCTGGCGGCGGCGGCCGGGCTGATCAGGGAACGGGGCCCGGACAACGTCAGCCTGCGGCAGATCGCCGAGGCCGCGGGCGTGGCCCACGGGCTCGTGACCCACTACTTCGGCACCTACGCCGCCCTGGTGCGCGAGGTGCTGAGGGCCGAGAACGATCGCATCGAGGAGCGGATCCGTGAGCGGATCCGGGCCGAGCAGGGCGTGCCGACCGCGGCGGGGATCATGGAGGTGCTGTTCGGCACCCT
Source organism: Nonomuraea sp. NPDC049709 (assembly GCF_040674815.1). Lineage (NCBI taxonomy): Bacteria > Bacillati > Actinomycetota > Actinomycetes > Streptosporangiales > Streptosporangiaceae > Nonomuraea > Nonomuraea sp. NPDC049709. Next base: position 17,140 of record NZ_JBFANM010000054.1, on the reverse strand, counting down.
GGCGGACGAGCGCTACCTGCGCCTGTTCGTCTGGGCCGAGATGCACGCCGACTACCGGGGGGCCGCCCGGCCGGAGCTGGTGGAGCTGATCGACGCTATCGAGGCCGGCATCCGCAAGGGCGAGTGGGTCGCCCCGCGCGCGTTCACGTCGTTGTCGATGTTCGGCGGTGGCGAGATCGACCTGCGCGACGCCCGATTCGCCGACCACGAGATCAAGGTCCGCGTCTTCGCCCTCTGGGGGTACGCGGAGGTCACCGTTCCCGACGACGTCGAGGTGGAGGTCAAGGGGTTCGGCTTGTTCGGCGGGTTCGACAGGAGTGCCGTGCGCCGGAGGCGGGGGGCGCCGCGGGTCGTCATCAGCGGCTTGGCCCTGTTCGGGGGTGTCGGTACGAGGGCCAGGGCGACACGGAAGGTGCCCTGATCGGGCCGGGTCAGACCGAGCCGGTCAGGCGTTTGTAGAAGAAGCTGCAGTCGCTCAGCGTGCCGTCCGGGGAGGCGGCGTAGTCGGGGACGACGCCGTAGCGGGTCCAGCCGCCGGTGAGGTAGACGTGCTCGGCCGTGCTGCCGGTCTCGGTGTCCAGGAGCAGCAGGTCGGCCCCGGCATCGAGCGCCGCCCGCTCGGCGGTGGCCAGCAGGGCGCGCGACAGGCCGCGGCCGCGGGCGTCGCGGTGGACCATGAGCTTGACGATCTCGGCCCGGTGGCGGGCGTTGGGCTTGCTCGCCAGGGCCAGGCTGATGGTGCCGGTCATCGCGCCGTCCTCGCGGCAGGCCCACACCAGGAGGCTCCCGGCGGCCACCGCCGGGGCCTGCCCGCGCCACCACGCGGCGGCGTCCTCGTGGTCGAACGGTCTCACGAAACCCACGGAGGCGCCGTCGTCCACGGCGTCGACCAGCAGGTCGGCCAGTTCCTTGACGCAGCGCTCGAACTCCTCGGCCGGCAGCCGGGCGATGGTGTGCATGGGAGTGGGGCTCCTTTGCTCGGATTTGCTCGGATTTGCTGGAAGGCGGGGTGGCGGCGTCAGGGAAGGACGACGAGGATCGCGTAGCGGACCGGATCGGGGCCGGGGCAGCGGAAGCGGGAGGCGCCCCACAGCCGGAAGCGCAGGCAGTCGCCCGCCTCCAGCGCGTGCGTACGGCCGTTCGCGGTGATCTCCACCGCCCCCTCCAGGACCCAGATGTGCTGCTCCAGCCCCGGCACGGGCGGCGCGTCGTAGCTGATGTCGGCCCGCGGCAGGAGCCTGGCCTCGACGACCTCGCCGCGCAGCCCGGGATGGGGCGGGGAGACCGAGCGGCGGACGAACCCCGACTCCAGGTCGCGCCACACCGGCTGCGTCGCGAGGGCCACCACCTGCGGCGGCTCGGACTCCACCTCGGCCAGCAGCCGGGACATCGTCCGCTCGTAGACCGCGCTCAGCTTGCCGAGCAGGGCCGCGGTCGGGCTGATCTCGCCGCGCTCCAGCCGCGACAGCGTCGAGCGGCTGACGCCGGACCGGGTCGCCAGCTCGTCCAGCGACCAGCCCCGCTCGACCCGCAACTCGGCCAGGCGGTCGGCCAGCCGGGTCTCAACATCCTCAAGGTGTCTCACATTTGGGAGTTTATCCCAGATCTGGGAATTGCCAGAGCGGCGGCCAGGCAGGCGATCGGGATCACGGGCAGAACGTAGCGGTGGTCGAAGTCCAGGACGGCGACCGGACCGACGAGCAGGCCCATCGCGATCGCCCACGGCAGCAGCGCCCTCCCGGGCCGCAGGACCGCGCCGGCCGCGCCGAGCAGCAGGATCGCGCCCAGCAGCGGGCCGCGCAGGTAGGCGGCGTACTGGTAGGCGATGAGGAGGCCCGCGTAAGGGCCGGCCGACGACAGGCCGCGGATGTCCTGGTCGTACTCGCGCTGGACCTTGCCGACCAGCGGCTGGTCCGGCAGCGGCCACTGACCGTGCCGGAAGCCGAAGGCCGGGGTGGTGCGCGCGGGGTGGGCGATCGGGGTCCAGGAGAAGGTGATGGAGGTGTCGCGTACGACGTCGCCCAGGTAGTCCAGCGGCTGGGCGAGGATCGCGTCGATCGCGAACGAGCGGGCGCGGTCGTTGTGCGAGAAGCGGTCGCCGGGCAGCCGGTTGAGCGGCGACCGCGCGGCCCACACGTACTCGGAGGCCGCGTCCAGCACGGTCCCGTTCGGGCAGAGCGCGGCCCGGTCCGGTGGCGGCTGGATGCGGGCGCAGTCGGCGAAGGTCATCGTGCGGGCCCACAGGGCGACCCCGTCGGCGCCGCTGAGCGCGAACCGGCCGTGGTGCTGGGCGTACCAGGCGGCGTAGGCGGCCAGGGGCAGCGTACCGGCCAGGACCAGCGCCACCAGGGGCCGCCATCCCGCGCGCCGTACGGCCAGCACCAGGACGACGAGCACGAGCAGGGGCAGCGCGATCGTCCGGGTCAGCGCGGCCCCGGCGAACAGCAGGCCCGCCCAGGCGGCCGCGCGGGCGGACAGTTCCGGCGACCACATCAGCACGCTCGCTCCGGCCACGACCAGGAAGATGAACTGCGTGTCGGACAGCACGGCGTGCTCCAGCCGCAGGAACGAGGCGTCGAACAGCACCGGCACGCTCGCCGCCACCGCTGCCCAGCCGGGCACCGACCTGCGGCGCAGCACCGCGTAGAGCAGCGCGCCGATGCCCAGGCCCAGGACGTGCTGGACGGCCACGACCAGCTCCACGCTGTGGAAGGGCAGCAGCGCGCGCAGCAGCAGCGGGTAGCCGATCGGGTGGAAGGTCGCCGACGGCGCCGGGTGCACGGCGGTGTCGAGGTAGGTGAAGGAGTCGTACCAGTAGAGCGTGGCCGGCCGGTAGCCGAGCATCGTGACCACCCGCAGGACAGCGGCCAGCGCGAGCAGCACGGCGAAGACGCGGTGGCCGGCGAGGGCGGCGGAGCGGCGCTGCGCGGGCAGGGCCGTGCGGGTGTCTGTGAGCACGCGGAATCCGATCGTCGGCGGGAGGGCGGGAGATCCGCGCATGCCGAGGAGAACGCATGGCGGTGAGAGGGAACGGCCGTGGGGGTCTCAGCCGCCCACGGCCGGGGCGAAGGTCAGCAGCCGGGCTGCGGCGGGTGGTGCCAGGCGCGGCGTTCGGGGCCGACCAGCAGAAGGGCCTGGCCGTCGGCGGTCATCACGCCGTCGTGGACGAACCAGTCGCCGGGGGCCGAGGGCCTCGAGCCCTGTCCCGGTGAGATGAAGCTCGGCGTCACGCCGCGGTCGAGCAGGATCGTACGGATCTCGGCGACGGTCTTGTTGATGTACGCCACGCAGTGCAGCGGCTCGCCGTACATGGCGATGCCCGGGGGCATCATGTACCGTTCGCCGGGCCTGGCCCTCCTGCCCAGGGTGACCTCGGCCTTCTTGTCGAAGTCGACCGGGACCTTCAGGCCGATCGGGCAGCCGGTCAGCCGCCGGCAGGGGCCGGGGCCGTCGATGGTGGCGATCGGGCCCTCGGCGGGCACCGGCTCGCCGGACCTGAGCAGGTCGAGGTCGTTGATCACGAACATCTGGCCGGTCAGGCTCGCCGAGGTCGGCACGAGCCTGAGGGCGATGTCCAGGCCGCGGGCCCTGAGCTCGGCCTCGTACACCTCGGGGTCGGCCATGAGGTCGTTGACCGTGATGACGTAGTGGCCGTCCACGAGCTCGATGTCCAGCGCGGCGGAGGCAGGGGCCTGGGCGACGCCGAAGGACAGGGCGGCGGTCAGCACGGCGAGGACCGGCACGGCGACCCACCGCCGCACCCCCCGCCGCATGGCCGGCCACCGGCGGCGCGGTCCGGGCTCCGAGGGCGGGAGCGAGGTGATCTCCTCCAGCAGCTCCCCGGCCAGCGGCGTGCGGCCCGGGCCGGGGTCGGGCGCGATGCCGGCCACCAGGCGGTCGATGTCGTGCATCACATCGCCCCCTTCGTCAGCGCCATGGCACGAAAACCGATGCGGGCCACGTCGAGCCCGGCCGCCTGCAACTGCCTGGCCAGGCGTTTGCGGGCCCGGTGCAGCCGTAACCGGGCGGCGCCGCGCGAGCAGCCCAGGACCGTGGCGATCTCGTCGGAGCCGAGCCCCTCCCATCCGGCCAGCGCGAGGATCTCGCGGTCGTCGGGGCTCAGGCGGGCGAACGCCTCGCGTACGCCGTCGAGGCCGGCACCGGGCTCCTCGGACGCTTCGGCCCACACGGCGAGTTGCCTGCCCAGCCGCTCCACCAGCTCGCTGCGGCGCGACTCGGCCCGGCGGCCGTTGGCCAGCACGCGGCGGGCCACGCCGTACAGCCACAGGCGAGCCGCGTGGCCCGGCGGCACGTCGTCCAGGCGGCGCCAGGCGGTGGTGAAGGTCTCGGCGAGGGCGTCAGCGGCATCGTCGGGCGAGCCGGCACGCCGCCGGATATAGGCAAGGATGTCCGGATAATAGGCGGCGTAGATCTCCTCGAAACGCTGTTTGCGATCATGGAGGGCCACGCTGCCTTCTTTCATCCGGAGGGTCCGACATTCCGTACCTGTCCGAACCCGCCGGATAGTTTCACCCCGATCTCGAAGATTTTTTCCGCGGGCGGATCCTGATCTCGCGCATGTCCGTCACCGCGACGCGCAGGATCTCGTACGGCAGACCGTACGCCTCCAGCGCCGCCATCGCCCCCAGAGCCGCCTCGTCCTCCCCGTCGTCGGGCCCGGCCGGCACCTGGCAGCGGAACGTGAACGCCGTCACGCTCCCGTCGTGCGTGAACGTGCCCGGCTCGGTGAAGGCCGCACCCTCCACCGCCCGCACGGCGGCCCGGCCGGCGCCGTCGAGCCCCTTGAACTTGCCGCTGATCGTCACCCTGAACACGACTCACTCCCCTCGTACGGCATAGCCCAGCACCCGCTCGCCGAGCACGCTCTCGGCGGCGTCCAGCAACTCCAGCACGGCCCCGGCGATCGCGTCGGGCCGCTCCCCCGCCGTGGTCAGCCGGCCGATCTCGGCCAGCACGAGCGCGTGCAGGCAGCCGATGTGCCAGGCCACCACGCGCGGCAGCGGGTCGTCCCGCCCGACGCCGCACTCCTCGGCCAGCACGGCCGCCAGCGCGTCGGTCATCTGGTGACCGAGCTCCTCCAGCCGCGCGGTCAGCGTGGGCGCGGCCCGCATCATCTCCAGCACCCGCCCGAAGCCCTCGCTCAGACCCACCTGTCGCTCGCGCCCGCGCACCTCCTGGCGCAACCGCGCGAGCACCGCCCCCGCGGCCGACTCGCCCGCGGGGCGCTCGCGCACGATGTCGGCCAGCCGCTGCGCGGACGCCTCCTCGGGCGGCAGCACCAGGTCCTCCTTGGCCTGGAAGTAGTTGTAGACGGTGTTCACCGACACCTCGGCGGCGGCGGCGACCTCGGCGATCGTGACGTTGTCGAAGCCGCGCTGCACGAACAGGCCGAGGGCCACCCCGGAGATGTGCTGCCGCGTCTGCCGCTTCTTGCGCTCGCGCAGTCCTTCGGTCATACCTGGATCCTACTGCAAACTTTAAGTTGATTGCACTTTTGGAGGTGACTGCAGCTTTCGCGTGACCTTTCCCTCGGAGCGCGCTCATGAGTGAATGGCAGGTGCCCGGACCACGGACCTCCCTCCCAGGAGCTGACGCGACATGACCGAGGCAATTCCCGTCCCGCATGGCCTGCCCATCGACCGCGATCGCCGGTGCCCGTTCGATCCGCCGCCCGAGCTGGCCCGGCTCCGCGCGGAGCGCCCGATCAGCCGGATGATCTATCCCGACGGGCACGAGGGCTGGCTGGTCACCGGCTACCACGCGGCCCGCGCCCTGCTGGCCGACCCCCGGCTCAGCTCACGTTCGGAGAATCGGCGCACCGCCGTCCTCACCGACCCCGTCAAGACCGGCCTCGCCGGCGCCGGGCCCGGCATGATCAGCCGGATGGACCCGCCCGAGCACACGCGGCTGCGGCGGCTGCTCATCGGCGAGTTCACGGTGCACCGGATGAAGCAGCTCGAACCCCGCATCCAAGAACTGGCCGAACAGCACATCGACGAGATGCGCCGCCAGGGCCCGCCCGCCGACCTGGTCCAGGCGTACGCGCTGCCGATCCCGTCCCTGGTGATCTGCGAGCTGCTCGGCGTGCCGTACGAGGACCGCAAGACCTTCCGGCACGACAGCCGGCGCCTGCTCAACCTGGACACCGCGCCCGACGAGGTGGCCGCCGCCGGAGCCTCGCTCATCCACTACATGTCCGAGCTCATACGCGACAAGCGCGCCCGGCCGGGGAGCGACCTGCTGAGCGACCTGGCCCGCGGCGGCGAGCTGGACGACGAGGAGATGACCGGCCTCGGCATGACGCTGCTGGTCGCGGGCCACGAGACGACCGCGAACATGCTCTCCCTGGGCACCCTCGCCCTCCTGGAGCACCCCGACCAGCTCCGGCGCCTGCGCCAGGACCCCGGCCTGATCGACGGCGCGGTCGAGGAGCTGATGCGCTACCTGAGCGTCGTGCACGCCAGCATCTCGCGCGGCGCGCTGGCCGACATCGAGATCGACGGCCACGTGATCAAGGAGGGCGAGGTGGTGACGCTCTCCCTTCCCGCGGCCAACCGCGACCACGGGCGCTTCCCGGACCCCGACGAGCTGGACGTCTCCCGCTCCGCCATCGGCCACCTGGCCTTCGGTCACGGCGTGCACCAGTGCCTGGGGCAGCAGCTCGCGCGGGTGGAGATGAGGGTGGGCTTCACCGCCCTGCTCAAGGCCTTTCCCGAGCTCCGGCTCGCGGTCCCGGCCGAGGAGATCGCCTTCCGCGAGCACGCGTTCGTCTACGGGGTGCACCGGCTGCCGGTCACCTGGTGACCAGCCGACTCGAGATCACCAGGTGGGCCGGGATCGGACGTTGAGCACAGGCCAGAGCGTAGGAACGGGCCACTGCCCGGCACATCACGCGCGGGCACCGACCTGCCTGGTTCCCGGGAACTACGTTCCACCCTGGCGGGCATGCGGGAGGGGGTCGAGCTGGATGTGGCGCCGGGCCCGGACGCCGTTCCAGCATACGTCCCACCTGTCCCTCTTGTCACAGAGGCGCCCCCGGCGCGGTCAGTTCAGGAGCGCTACGAGCTGCTCCTCCTCGTAGTCGAGGTGGGCCTCCAGCTCCCGGGTGAGCCGCTCCACCTCACTGAGCAGAGCCTCGGGCGCGACGTCCTCGGCGGCCAGGAGTGTCTGGAGCTCCTGCAGCAACCGGGCGACCACCTCGTGCTCGGCGCGCAGCCGCGCCATCACCGGGGCCAGCTCGGGGTAGCGCTGCTCCAGCGCGGGGAACATGAACCCGTCCTCGCGCGAGTGGTGCACCTCCAGGCCGTGGCACATGGTCAGGCAGTTGACGCGCAGCTGCGCGGTCAGGCGTGGCCCGGACGTGGCCGCCTCCCTGCGGATCAGGGCCAGCTCCCGGCGGAAGCCGTCGTGCATCCTGATCAGCGCCTCGCCCAGGGATCCGGTGGGCGGCCCGAAGTCGGTCGGCAGCAGCGCCACCACCGGCAGGGTGCGGCCGGAGCTGTCCTGGTACGCGCCCCAGCCGGGGTCGGCCTCGACGGCGCGGGCGAACAGGCGCTCGCGTTCCTCGCCCTCGAGCACGACCGCCTTGGCCTGGTAGGTGAAGAGGCCGGTCTCGACGGTGACCTGCGGGTGGGCGAGCAGGTTGTGGTACCAGGCGGGGTGGCGGGGCGAGCCGCCGGCCGAGGCGATGACGAGGACGCGGTCGCCGTCGGGCAGGCAGCCGAGCGGCGTGGTGTGCGGGGCTCCGGTCCTGGCGCCGACGGTGGTCAGCAGGAGCAGCCGGGCTCCTTCGAATGGGCCGCCGACCTGGCCCTTGTTGGCGCGGAATTCGTCGATGATCTGCTGGTTGAAGTCGTTGGGCATGCTGAGTTCTGGCTCCTTGCGGGTGAGGTGTCGATGACATGGGCGACCCGCACGGGCATGCCGACGCGTGCGGGTCCTACGACACCGCCGAAGGCATGGGACGACGCGCGGGCGCGGTGTGCTCAGGCACGACCGATGGTGTGAGTGGCCATGGCGTCATCCCCTTGAATACGGCGCCTCCATGCCCCGTCCGTCTTCCCGGCGGCGACACGCGACGCGACGGCCATTACGCCCATAACCCCGCAGAGCTGTCAAGCCGGACGTGACTCCGCAGCGGAACACCCTTCGAGACGCAGGCGAGAGTCGAACTCGCACGGACGGGCTTTGCAGGCCTGCCTCCGCACCCGCGAACTGCGCCGGGCCACCCCTTGCGGTCGCGCCATAAAACGCGCCATAAAAGGGGAGGAAATTCAGTGGCCCCAGCAGGACTCGAACCTGCAACAGACCCGGCTTCGTAGGCCGGCGCTCTGATCCATTGAGCTATAGGGCCGAGATACCCCGTACCGGACTCGAACCGGCGATTTCCCGGGTGAAAGCCGGGCGTCCTGACCGCTGGACCAACGGGGCATGCGTGCGTACGTCCGGTGGGATTCGAACCCACACCGTCCGGCTCCTTAGGCCGGTGCCTCTGCCATTGGGCCACGGACGCGAGGAAGAGCCGCGGAGCGGCTCGTGGACCGACGGGATCTCGAAACCCGAACTCCTGCTTGCAAGGCAGGTGTGATGCCTTTTCACCATCAGCCCTTGGTGTTCCGCTGTGGAGTTGTCAAAATGCGCCGCCCGGTTCCGGGAAGGGGGAAAAGAAAAGGCCGCCTGGTGTGCACCGGGCGGCCTCGGGACAAGTCCTCTGCGGATTTATCCTGAAGCCTGCCCGAGGAGGGCGCAACCGAGCGCCGCGGCACGGCGGTGGCGACACCGTTCCGCTCGTAGCGTGCCGGTTGCGATCAGCATGACTGGCCTTTCCTCGATTTGCCGGAGGTTCGATGTGTTCGACATTAATGGCGCGCGACGGGGGCGTGCCACTTAATTATTCAACCCCCATGGAAGACGGACCGTATCGTCTCGTTCGAGTGCTATGCTGACCGCATGCCCAAGCAGCCCGACCCTTCCCGCCGCAGCGAGCGCTCCCGCCAGGCCATCCTCGCCGCGGCCCGCGAGCTGGTGTCGGAGGTGGGATACGCCAAGCTGTCGATCGAGGCCATCGCCGCGCGGGCGGGCGTGGGCAAGCAGACGATCTACCGCTGGTGGCGGTCCAAGGGCGCCGTGGTGTTCGACGCGTTCCTGGCGCTCAGCGAGGCGGAGGACGGCGTGGCGCTGCCCGACACCGGAGACATCGAGGCCGACCTCAAGGCGGTGATGCGGGCGACGGTGGCCGAGTTCGCCGACCCAGCCTTCGAGGCGCCCATCCGGGCGCTCAACATGGAGATCATCGACGACCCCGACCTCGCGGCCCTATACCGGGAGAAGCTGGCCGCCCCGGTCGACGAGGCCAAGAAGGCCCGCCTGCGCAGCGCCCAGCGCGCGGGGCAGATCGCCGCCGGCGCTGACCTCGACCTGGCGCTGGAGCTGCTGTACGCGCCGCTCTACCAGCGCTGGCTGCTCCGCTCGGGGCCGCTGACCCCCGAATACGCCGACGCCCTGGTCGACCTCATGCTCAAGGCCCTGCGCCCGATTTGACGTTGACGTGGCGTCAACGTCTTAACTTGAAGGCATGCGGATCGGAGAGCTCGCCGCGCTGCTCGGGGTGTCCACCCGCACAGTGCGCTACTACCACCACCAGGGCGTCCTGCCGGAGCCGCCGCGCCTGGCCAACGGCTACCGCGAATACGGCATGCGCGACGCGATCGCCCTGGCCCGCGTCCGCCGCCTGGTCGAGCTGGGGCTGAGCCTGGACGAGGCGCGCGACGTGATCGCCGACGACCGCTCCAGAGAGCTGCCCGAGATCCTCGCCGAGATCGACGCCGACCTGGCCGCGCAGGAGCGGGAGATCCAGCTCAGGCGAGCCCGCCTGGCCCAGGTCCTGCAGCAGGCCGAGGCAGGGACTCTCGGCCCCGACGACACCTCCTCGCCCGACCTGGTGGCCTTCCTGCGCAAGATCCACTTTCCCGCCTCCAAGTCGGCGGCCTGGGACCGCGACCTGCTCGTGCTGATGGACAGCATGGCCACCGCGCCCGACCGGCAGCGGGCCTTCACGATGTTCGACACGCTGACCGCCGACCCCGAGGCGACGGCGCGCGGGCACGAGTTCTACCGCAGGCTCGACGAGCTGGCCGAGGCCGAGCCCGGTGATCCCCGGGTGGCGCCGCTGGCCGAGATGCTGGCCGACTACAGCATGGAGCACATGATGGCCGACCTCGCACCGGGCCAGGCCGGCTGGGACCCGCAGACCGTGGAGCCGTTCCTCGAGGACCTCGCACCGGCGCAGGCGGAGGTCGTGCGCCGGGCGATCCGGACCATCGGCGCCCGCATGGCGGAGGAGACCACCTGAGACCCCGGGCGGTCTCCTCCTCGCCGGTCACATCTCCGGCGCGGACAGGTTCATGATCGGACGCACCTCGACGGCCGCGAACCTGGCGTCGGGGAATCGGGCGGCGATCTCACCGGCCCGCTCAGGAGTCTCGCAGTCGATCACGAAGTAGCCGGCGAGCTGCTCCTTCGCCTCGACGTACGGGCCGTCGGTGGTGACGGGCACTCCGCCGCGCACCCTGACGGTCCTGGTGTTGACCGGGTCGGCCAGCGCCTCCGCGCTGATCAGCTCCCCGGACTCCGTGATCTCCTTCAGCAGCGTCTCGAACTGCTCGCTCATCTGGTCGCGCTCCTGCGGCGACATGTCCTGGGCCTCGGTGGCGCGCAGGAACGCCGGGTGACCCCAGGTACGCGGGTTGCTGTAGATCAGGACCAGGTATTTCATGTTCGGCTCCTCACCTGTCGCGGTGCCCGGCTCCGGGCGCCCTCAAAGCACAGGTCGGAACCGAAGGCCGGGTTTCGACACCTACCCGAGGGAGCGCAGGGTCGCCATCTCGTCGTCGGACAGCCGCAGCGCCCCGGCGGCGACGTTCTCGGCGAGGTGGTCGGGATTGCCGGTGCCCGGGATGGCCAGCACGTTCGGCCCCTGCTGCAGCGTCCAGGCCAGCCGTACCTGCGCGGGTGTCGCGCCGTGCGCGCGGGCGACGGCGAGCACGGCGTCGTGCTCGGGCGCGGTCGCGCCCGACTCGCGCCCGGCGCCGGCGATCGCGAAGAACGGCACGAAGGCGATGCCCTGCTCGGCGCAGCTGCGCAGCAGCTCCCGCGCGCCGGCCGGCGCGCCGACGCCGAAGGGGTTCTGCACGCAGACCACCGGTGCGATGGACCGGGCCTCGGCCAGCTGCTCCGGCGTGGCGTTGGAGAGGCCCAGGTGGCGGATGAGCCCGGCGTCGCGCAGCCCGGCCAGGGCGCCGAAGTGCTCGGCGATCGAGCCGCCCTTCCGGCTGGGCGGTACGCGCAGGTTCACCACGTCGAGGTGGTCGCGGCCGAGCTGGCGCAGGTTCTCCTCGACCTGCCCGCGCAGCTGCTCCGGCGTGGCCCACCACCATGCGCCGGACGGGTCCCGGGCCGGCCACACCTTCGTGACGATGACCAGGTCGTCCGGGTAGGGGGCCAGTGCCCGGTTGATCAGCTCGTTGGCCGACAGGAGCGGCGAGAAGTAGAACGCGGCGGTGTCGATGTGGTTGACCCCGAGCTCGATCGCGCGCCGCAGCACGCGGATCGACCGCTCCCGGTCGCCCGGCGCACCGGGGCCGAAGGCGACGCCGCCCGTCAGGCGCATCGCGCCGAATCCCATCCGGTTGACGGTCAGGTCGCCGAGTTTCCAGTCGCCCGCCGTCGCGGCGGGGCTCGTCTGAGCGGTCATGATCAGCCTTACGTGTTCGCTGGTGAAAGGGATGCCCATCCGAATGCGGGCATGAAAAAAGCCTCCCCGGCGGACAAGGATCCGGCCGAGAAGGCTTCAAAAGGTTCTTCTACACCATATCAGGCGGGACGGCACAGGATCGGCATGGCGACCATGCCGTTGGCCTTCAGCGTGGCCCTGACGTGGCGGTGGAAGCTGGGCCTGAGGAACTGGTTGAGCAGGAAGGTGGGCGCGCTGCCGGGCAGCCGTACGTGGTTGACGAAGGCGAACGGCCCCCGGTCCTCGACAGGGCGCAGCAGCGCGGAGTTGTCCACCCCGGCCTTGAACGTGTACCAGCCGGCCAGCCGCTCCCACGCCGCCACCCCAGCCTCCGGGTCCGGCGCGGTGAAGTGGTTGAACAGGTACGTCCCCGGCGCCTTCGCGTCGATGTCGCCGATCCGCCTGACGTTGCGCGCCGGCATGACCAGCTCGGCCTGGAGCTTCTCGATCGGAACGGCCGCGAGCGTCTCCACCGAGGTGGTCTGTACGAGCATGATGACGTCGAAGCGCGGGCCGCCCGCGATCGGCGGGATCAGCACCGCCTCGTAGACGGTCGCGCCGACCACCTCGGGCACGCCGGTCATGCTCTCCGCCAGCTCGCGCCACTGGCCGATCACCTCGCCGCGACGGCTGCTCCGGCGTACGAAGGGTGCCCGTCCGGGCGGATCGACGCTCAGGCCGGCGTACAGGTAGCCGCGAGACGACGGCTCGACGAAGCCGGCCGGTGGGAATCCTCTCGTCATGCTGACCCTCTCCTTTGACGATGCCGGGAGGCAGGCAATCCCCTGCCCAAGGCCCGGGTGCGTGAACGTCAAGCGGTCCCGGTTGCAGAAATATGAAGACCGGTCTAGTTTCTTCGGCATGGGACGGAAGGGTGACGAGACACGCGGGCGGCTGCTCGACGCGACCCAGGACCTCATCGAGTCCGGCGGCTACTACGGCGCCGGGCTGAACCAGGTGATCGCGGCCAGCGGGATGCCCAGGGGCTCGCTCTACTTCCACTTCCCGGGCGGCAAGGACGCCATGGTCGCCGAGGCGCTGCGACGGGCCGGCCGCGAGATCGGCCAGGCCGTGGGCGACCTGGCGGGCTCGGCCCCCGACGCGGCCGCCCTGGTCACCGGCGTGCTCGGCCTGCTCGGCGACCGGCTCGAAGCCTCGGGCTGGCGCAAGGGATGCCCGGTGGCCACGGTCGCCCTGGAGATGGCGGCCACCGACGACCCGCTCCAGGAGGTCTGCGCCGAGGTGTACGACTCGTGGGATGGCGCCCTGCGCGACCGGCTGGCCGCCGACGGACACCCCGACCCCGACGACCTCGCCACGACCGTGCTCGCCCTGGTCGAGGGCGCGCTCCTGCTCGCCAGGGCGCACCGCAGCCGGGATCCGCTCGACCGCGTCGCACGAAAGATCACCGCGTTCCTGGCCCTCTGACGGTGCTTCGCCGGAGGTTCGCGTTCGCCTGGCCAAAAAATATGTAGACCGATCTATTAAGGAGCCGCTCATGCGACCCGACTCGATCGTCTTCGGCGCCGCCGGCTTCATCGGGCGCTCACTGGTCGCCGAACTCCTGCGCCGCGGCCACGGGGTCGCCGCGGCGGTACGGACCGGCGGCGACGCTCTCACCACGTGGCTCACCGGCCAGGACGTCCCGCTGGACGGGCTGACCGTCGTCGGCGCCGACATCACCCGGCCCGATCTCGGCCTGGCCATGGCCGACCTGACGGGCGTGCGCGACGTCTACAACTGCGCCGGCCGCTACGCGTTCGGCCTGACCGTGGCCGAGGCGCGCGCCGCGAACGTGACCGGCGCTCTGAACGTGCTCGACTGGGCCGCCGCCCTGACGAACCTGCGCCGGCTGGTGCACGTCAGCGGCTATCGGGTGAGCGGCCCGCAGGGGGACCCGCCCGACTACCGGCTGGGCGCGTACGAGGCGTCCAAGAAGGATGGCGACACGGCCCTGCGGGCGCGCGCCCGCGAGCGCGGCGTCCCGCTGACCCTCGCCAACCCCGCCACGGCCATCGGCCCCGGTCAGTACGTCGGCCTGGCGGCCCTGGTGTCCGACCTGTGGCACGGGCGGCTGCCGGCCGTCCCCGGCGGCCCCGAGGTGTTCGTCCCCGTGGTCGACGTCGGCTACCTCGCGGCCTTCCTGGCCGGACTGCCCGCGCACGAGGAGACCCGGGGCGCCGCCTACTGGATCCTGGACGACCGGACGCCGGTCCTGCCCGAGCTGATCGGGCTCCTCGCCGAGCACATGGGAGTGCCGGCGCCCCGGCGTACGATCCCGGTCGGGCTGCTGCGCCGCCTCCCCCGCGCCCTGACCGGGGCCGACCCCGAGACGTTGACGTTCCTGTCGCCCGACCGGTACGACACCGCGCCCGCCCGGGCCCTCGCCGAGCAGAGCGGCCTGCAGCCGCCGCCCGTCGAGGGCACCCTCAGGACCTGGGCCGACGACCTGGTGGCGACCCGCTTCGGCGCGACCCCCGCACCGCGCCGCCCGTACGGGTACCAGCGGGTGGCCGGCACCTCGACCTGGGTCGCCGGGAACCGTGCGGAGGCCGGCCACGTGCTCCTGCACGGCCTGCCGCTGGACTCCGACTCCTGGGAGCCCGTCATCGACCGGCTCGGCTCCCCCGTGCTGACCGCCGACCTGCCCGGACTCGGCAGATCGGCTCCGGGAGACGGCCCCGTGGACGCCTGGCTCGCCGAGCTGCTCAGCCCGGTCAGGACCCGGCCGGTGCTCGTCGCGCACTCGCTGGCCTGCGGCCCCGCCCTGCGCTACGCCGCCGCCCATCCGGACCGGCTGGCCCGGCTGGTGCTGATCTCCCCCGCCTTCCTCCAGGCCCCCGCACCCCGGCCGCTGCGCTCAAGGCTCGCCGCACCCCTGCTGCGCCACATGTCAGCGCCCCGCCTGGCCCGCACCCTCGGCGTCCCGGAAGGCCCCGCCGTACGCGCCGCCGTGGCCGGACTCGCCCGGCGCGGCCAGGCCCGCCGCGTCATCGCCGCGCTGCGCGTGTCCCACGCCACCCGCCACGAGCTCCGCCGGACCCTGGAACGGGTGAGCGTCCCCGTGGAGATCGTCGTCGGATCGGCCGACCCGCTGACCGTGCCGGTGAACGAGCCGGTGACCACGATCGACGGCGCCGGGCACCACCCGCACCTCACCCACCCAGGAGAGCTGGCCCGCCTGCTCGCCCGGGAGGGGGCGGCCCTATGACACCGGGTCCTGCCGCGGTGCCGTCCAGCTGGCGAGGAGCTGGAGCGCCTGGGCGGTCTCCGAACCCGGCTCGACGTTGTAGACGCACAGGGTCTGGTCGTTGTCACCCGGCGGCTGGAGCGACTCGTAGGAGAAGTGGAGCTCGCCGACGAGCGGGTGGTGGTAGACCTTGGTGCCGTGCGTGCGGCGCAGCACGCGATGATCGTTCCACCACGAGCTGAACTCCGGCGAGCGCAGGGTGAGCTCGCCGACGAGGTCGGCGAGCCGGCGGTCGTGCGGGTAGCGGCCGGCCTCCAGGCGAAGCATGGCGACGGTCTCGGCGGCGATGCGCTCCCAGTCGCCGGTGCGGGTGCGCGCCTCGGGGTCGAGCAGGTAGTAGCGGGCGAGATTGCGCTGCGGCACGGGAAGGGCGTCGAAGTCGGTCAGGACCTCGCGGGCCAGGCGGTTGGCCGCCAGGATGTCCGTACGGCGGCCGATGATGAACGCCGGCACGTGGTCGAGCGTCCGCAACATCAGGTGGAGCCCCGGCCGGACCCGCTGCGGCGCGATCGGGGCCCGGCGGGCGGGGCGGGCCAGCAGGTC
Source organism: Nonomuraea sp. NPDC049709 (assembly GCF_040674815.1). Lineage (NCBI taxonomy): Bacteria > Bacillati > Actinomycetota > Actinomycetes > Streptosporangiales > Streptosporangiaceae > Nonomuraea > Nonomuraea sp. NPDC049709. The sequence continues at coordinate 1,535 of NZ_JBFANM010000054.1, read as the reverse complement.
GTTGAGGTGCTCGCGCTCGGCGAGGTCGAGCTGGAGCGCACGTGCCAGTGCCTCGGTGACCTCGGGGGAAGGGTTGCCGGCCCGGCCCTGCTCGAGACGCGTGTAGTACTCAGTGCTGACGCCGGCCAGCCGGGCGACCTCGTCGCGGCGCAGGCCGGGCACGCGCCTGGCCCGGCCGTCGGCGGGCAGCCCCGTCTGGTCGGGGGTGATCCGGGCACGGCGTGAGCACAGGAAGTCGGCGAGCTCGCGACTGCGGTCCATACCCCCATTGTGGCCACGCCCGGGGGTGCCCCGTCCCGGCTGGGTGGCCCTGCCAGTACCTGCCTTGCGGGCACCTGCCTGGTCAGGGCATGGTCGGGTGCCCCGCGGGGGTGGTGGCGGCTGGTGTGCTGGACGAGGAAGCGCGGCGACCGGCCGCGTACCCGTCAATGACCCCGAAAGGTGTGCACCATGACCACGCAGACCCTTGCCCGTCCCCTCGCCGGCCGCGTGGCGGTCGTCACCGGCGCCTCCAGCGGCATCGGCGAGGCCGCGGCCGAGCATCTGGCCGGACTCGGCGCGCACGTCGTCGTCCTGGCCCGGCGGGCGGACCGGCTGGCCGACCTGGTCGCCCGGATCGAGCGGGACGGGGGCCGGGCCCTGGCCCTGGCCGCCGACGTGACCGACGCGGCCGCCGTGCGCGCCGCCGCCGACCGGGTGGTGGCCGAGCTGGGCGGCGCCGACCTGCTGTTCAACAACGCGGGCGTCATGCTCCCCGCCCCGATCGAGGAGCTGGCCACCGACCAGTGGCAGCACCAGATCGACCTCAACATCACCGGGCTGATGAACGTCATCGGCGCCTTCACCCCGCAGCTCGTCGCGACCGCCGCCGAGCGCGGGGTCGCCGACCTGATCAACACCTCCTCGATCGCGGCGCAGAACATCTTCCCGAACTTCGCCGTCTACTCGGCGACCAAGGCGTACGTCACCCACCTGTCCCGGCACCTGCGGACCGAGCTGGGCGCCAAGAACGTGCGGGTCTCGGCGATCGAGCCGGGCATCGTCGGCACCGAGTTGCAGAGTCACGTCACCGACGAGGGGGCGCTGGCCTGGCTGGAGGGCTCCAAGGAGGCGATGGAGTGGCTGACGCCCGAGGACGTCGCGCGGACCGTCGGGTTCGTCGCGAGCCTGCCGCCGCGGGCGAACCTCCAGCAGGTCACGATCATGCCCACCGGCCAGGCCGGCTGACCGCTCCGGTCATCGTTCCGCAGCCACCTGAGACAAGCATTACCTGGGCGATTACCTCAAATGGCCTGCCTAGGGGAAGGGCTCGGAAGGTGTGACCGGTCCCCCGGGGGACGCGAGGACGAGGCGGTGACGGTGATGGAAGACAGTACGGACGCCCGGCAGCCGGCGGTGCGCAGGCGTGACGCGCTGGCGCTGCCCGCCGCCCTGGCCGGGCCCTGGCGTACGGACCTCACACCCGCGGTGTGGAGCCTCACTCTCGCCGCCCCAATGGCGTTGGACCGGGCGACCTGGGAGCGGATCGACGTCCA
>NZ_JBFANM010000053.1:0-85859 GCF_040674815.1 Nonomuraea sp. NPDC049709 | reverse complement strand
CGCCCAGGGACGACAACCCTCCCCCACCCGCGGACGAGGACCCCGGCACGCCCCGCGTGTCCGCGCAGAAGGAGTGACCCCATGAAGCGACAGCCGCGCGGTTCCAGGACTCTCACCCTGCTCGCCGCGAGCGCCGTGGTCCTGGCCGGGTGCGCGCCCGGCTCCTCCGCCCCTCCCCCCACCACCCCCGCCGCGCAGCCGAGCGGCGCCCCGGTGCGCACCGACGCCGCCTCCCTCGGCAACGTCACCCTGACCGTCTGGGACCAGGAGGTACGCGGCGGTCAGGCCGCCCAGATGGAGAAACTCAACACCGCCTTCCAGGCCAAATACCCCAACATCAAGCTGAACCGGGTGTCCCGCTCGTTCGACGACCTCAACACCACGCTGCGCCTGGCGCTCAGCGGCAACGAGCCGCCGGACGTGGTGGAGGCCAACAACGGCCGCTCCTCGATGGGCGCGTTCGTCAAGGCGGGCCAGCTCCGCCCGCTGGACGCCTACGCGAAGGCGTACGGGTGGCAGCGGCGCTACCCGGAGTCGGTGCTGCGGTACTCGCGTTACAGCGCCGACGGCAAGCTCTTCGGCGAGGGCAACCTGTACGGCCTGCCGCAGGTCGGCGAGGTCGTCGGCCTCTTCTACAACGCCGCCAAGCTGACCGAGCTGGGACTGGCGCCGCCGAGGACGTGGGCCGAGTTCGAGTCCGCGCTGGACAAGGCCAAGGCGGCCGGCGAGGTGCCGCTGCAGTTCGGCAACCTCGACAAGTGGCCGGCCGTGCACGTGTTCGGCACCGTACAGGGGCGCAGCGTCCCGCCGGACCAGATCGGCGCGCTGGCCTTCGGCCGCAAGGGCGCCTCCTGGAACACGCCCGAGAACGTCAAGGCCGCCGAGCAGCTCGCGAACTGGGTGGACAAGGGCTACTTCGCCAAGGGCTTCAACGGGCAGGGCTACGACGCGGCGTGGCAGGCGTTCGGCAAGGGGAAGGGCGTCTTCCTGATCGCGGGCACCTGGCTGCTGGCCGACCTGCAGAAGGCGCTGGGCTCGGACCTCGGGTTCATGCTGCCGCCGGGCGTCACGGACGGCGCCGCGCCGGTGGCGACCGGGGGCACCGGGCTGCCGTTCGCGATCACCGCCAAGAGCCCCAACCCGGACGCGGCGGCGGCGTACATCGACTTCATCACCAACGCCGACGCCATGAAGGTGCTCACCGACACCGGCAACCTGCCCGTCGCCGACACCGGGGCGCAGACGGTGGCGGAGGGGCCGCAGCGCGACGTGTTCACGGCGTTCGGGACGGCGAGCGCGAAGGACGGGCTGGTGCCGTACCTCGACTACGCCACCCCGACGTTCGCCGACACGCTGGGCGCGGCGCTGCAGGACCTGCTCGCCAAGAAGGCCACGCCGCAGGAGTTCCTCGGCACCTTGGAGAAGGATTACCAGACGTTCGCCGAGAGCAACGACTGAGCATGGCAGCCCGAGCCGGGGGGCCTCCGGGCGAGCCCCGCCGCGTCGCCTACCTCTACCTGCTGCCCGCCTTCGCCGTCTACGCGGTGTTCCTGCTCTACCCGATCGGCCGGGCCGTGCAGATCTCCCTGTACGACTGGGACGGGCTGTCCCTGGGCACCTGGGCCGGGCTGGACAACTACGTGGCCATCGTCGCGGACGAGGGGCTGCGCGCCGCCTTCGCGCACGCCCTGGTGCTCATGGTGTTCTACGCCGTCTTTCCGCTGGCCATCGGGCTGGCGCTGGCCGCGATCCTCAACCACGCCAAGGTGCGCGGGCTGGGGTTCTTCCGCACCGTGGTGTTCCTGCCGCAGGTGATCGCCATGGTGGTGGTGGCGGTGGCGTGGCGGCGCGTGTACGCCCCCGACGGCTCGCTCAACTCCCTGCTCGGCGCGCTCGGGCTGGACTCGCTGACGCGGGGCTGGCTGGGCGACTACACGTTCGCGCTGCCGGCGGTCGGGGTGGTGGGCACGTGGTTCGAGACGGGGCTGGTGACGGTGCTGCTGCTGGCCGGGATGAGCCGCATCCCCACGTCGCTGTACGAGGCGGCGCGGCTGGACGGGGCCGGGGCCGTGCGGGAGTTCTTCGCGGTCACGCTGCCGTCGGTGCGCGGGGAGATCGCGGTGGCGCTGACGCTGACCGTGATCGCCGCGCTGCGCACGTTCGACCTGGTGTACGTCACCACGCGCGGCGGGCCCGGCGACTCCACCTCCGTGCCGTCGTACGAGGTCTACCACCGCGCCTTCGGGCTGGGCCAGGTCGGCTCGGCGGCGGCCATCGGCGTCACGCTCACCGTGGTGATCTTCGTGATCTCGTTCGGGATCAACCGGTTCGCGGACAGGAGGGTCTCGTGATCTCGCGCGGTGAGCGGGTGGCCAACTACGTCATCCTGTCGGTGTTCGCCGCGTTCGCGCTCTACCCGATCGTGGTCATCCTGTCCGCCGCGCTCGGCCCGGCCGACAGCGGCGGCACGGCCGGGCTCGCCAACTTCGCGGCGGCCTGGGAGGTCGGCCGGTTCGGCACGTACCTGCGCAGCAGCCTGGCGGTGTCGGCGTTCGTCGTGGTGGTCAGCGTGGTGTTGTCGATCCTGAGCGGGTACGCCTTCGGCACGATGCGTTTCCGGGGGCAATCGGTGCTGTTCTACCTGTTCATGCTCGGGATCATGATGCCGAGCGAGGCCGTGGCGGTGCCGCTCTACTTCGACCTGCGCTCGCTCGGGCTGATCGACACGTTCTGGTCGATCTCGCTGCCGCAGGTGGCGCTGTCGGTCGCGTTCGGGACGTTCTGGATGCGGGCGTACTTCCGGGCCTCCAACCGGGCGATCGTCGAGGCGGCCCGCATCGACGGCGCCTCCAGCTGGCGCATCCTGTGGCAGGTGCTGCTGCCGCCCGCCCGGCCCGCCGTCGTCACGCTGACCGTGCTGGTCTTCATGTGGACGTGGAACGAGTTCCTCATCCCGCTGATCATGGTGACCAGCGAGTCGCTGCGCACCGCGCCGCTGGGGCTGGCCTTCTTCCAGGGCCAGTACACCTCCGGCTTCACGCTGCTGGCGGCCGGCTCGGTCATCGTCGCCACCCCTGTCGTGCTGTTCTACCTGTTCCTCCAGCGCCACTTCGTCCGCGGGCTGCTCCAGGGGGCGGTCCGCGACTAACCCCGGAGGTCCGATGCGTACCAGACCCACGGCCACGCCCACGCCAGGCCCCACACCCGGCACCCCGCCCGGCCCCACGCCCGGCACCGTGACCCGCCCCGCGCCCGGCCCCGCGCCCGGCCCCGTGACCCGCCCCACGCCCGGCCCCACGCCCGGCTCCGTGATCGGCTCCGTGATCGGCCCTGCGCCCAACGCCGCGACCAGCCCTGCGCCCGACCCTGCGCCCGTCGGCGCGACCACCCCTGTGACCAGCCCTGCGCCCGGCACCGCGACCAGCGCCGCGACGCGGGGAGCATGGCGGGCACCGCGCCGTCTGGCGGCGCTCGTCACCACAGCCGCACTCGCACTCCTGCCCACCGCCCCCGCCCTGGCCGCGCCGACTGGCGGCCCCGCCACCCACACCGCCTCACCGGCCTGGGGCGCCGCCACCTACGCCTCAGCCGGTCGGGCCGCCGCCCAATCGACCGCCGCCCAATCGACCGCCGTCCCATCCACCGCGGGCCCACTCACCGCCGCCCCATCCACCGCGGGCCCACCCACCACCGCCCTATCCACCGCGGCCTCATCCACTGCCGCCCTATCCACCGTGGCCCAGTCCGCAGAAGGGCTCCCCGCTCCTCCGACCGGCGGTGAGCCGACCTCGCCTGCCACTTCGACCGGAGGTGAGGCCCCTTCGACCGGAGGTGAGGCTCCTTCGACCGGGAACCAGGCGGCCTCCGCGAACGATTCGACCAGCGGAGCCGCCACCCCCGTCGATCTCGACGCGCTGTTCGTCGGTGCTCACCCCGACGACGAGGCGTTCACCCTGTCGACGCTGGGCCAGTGGAACGAGGATCACGACGTTCGTACCGGCGTCGTGACGGTCACCCGGGGCGAGGGCGGCGGCAACGCGGTCGGGCCCGAGGAGGGGCCGGCGCTCGGGCTGCTGCGCGAGGCCGAGGAGCGGTCGGCGGTCGGGAAGGCGGCCGTGAGCGAGGTGTTCAACCTCGACGACGTCGACTTCTACTACACCGTCAGTGCCCCGCTGACCGACCAGGTGTGGGGCGGCGACACGCTGGAGAAGGTCGTCAGGCTCGTCCGCCAGACCCGGCCCGAGGTCCTGCTGACCATGGACCCGGCTCCCACGCCCGGTAACCACGGCAACCACCAGGAAGCGGCACGGCTGGCCGTGGAGGCGTACTACGCGGCGGCCGATCCGAAGGTGTTCCCCGAGCAGATCACCCGCGAGGGGTTGCGGCCCTTCGCCCCGGCCCGCCTGCTCACCGGCGGGGCGCGCGGCACCTCCCAGACCGGGCAGGCGTGCGGCTCGACGTTCCGCCCGGCCAATCCGGCGCAGAACGTGTTCGGCGTGTGGAGCGGGCGCACCTCCGCCGAACGCGGCAAGACGTGGGCGGCCGTGGAACGGGAGGCGCAGCGCACGTACGCCTCCCAGGGCTGGGCCGGCTTCCCCGACGTGCCGGCCGACCCTGCCCAGCTGGGCTGCGACTTCTTCACCCAGGTGGACGCGCGGGTGCCGTTCCCCGAGCCGGGTTCCCCGGCGGCCGCCGCGCCGACGGCCGTTCTCGACGGCTCGCTGACCAGAGCCAAGGGCGCTGTCCCGCTCGGCACCCAGCTCGGCCTGCGCACCAGCGCATTCGACGTGCACCCGGGGACGCCGTTCACGGTCGAGGTGACCGTCACCGCCCCACCCCGCGAGCCGCTCGGCCGGTCATCGGTAACGCTCCGCGTCCCTGACGGCTGGCAGGTCGCCGGCGCTCCCACCAGAACCGACGGCTCCCTCGCGTCCGGCAGCAACTCCCCGGCGGTCAAGGGCGCTGTCACCGAGCCGCATCAGCGGAACCTCGGCAGGATCGGCGCCGGGCGTGGCGGCTCGGCCACGTTCACGGTGACCCCGCCGTCCGGAACCGGGGCCGGGGCCGGGGGGCGGGTGCGCATCGCCGCCACGCTCACCACGGAGCGGGGCGGCGGCCACACCGACCGGCAGGTCGAGCTCGGCCCGTCCGTACGGGGTGCGCAGCAGCCGCTCCCCCAGGTGGCCCAGTACGAGAAGTGGACCACGGACGTGGGCGTGCCGCAGCTGCGCGGGCTGGTCACGCCCGTGCTCACCCTCCCGTCGGGCGGCACCCGGCAGATCGGCGTCGTGGTCACGAACGTGGGCGGCGCGGCGCGGTCCGGCAGCGTACGGCTGGACCTGCCGGCCGGGTTCACCGCCGACCGTACGGAGGCCGCGTACAACGATCTGAGCCCGGGCGCGAGCACCACGGTGCCGTTCACCGTCACCAACTCCGACCCCTCGCTCAAGACCTCCAACGAGGGCGGCGACTACGCGTACACCATCACCACCACCGGCCAGGACGGCACCAGCACCAGCCGCCCCGCCCTGGAGCTGGTGCCGGCGGCCTCCGTGCCCCGGGCGGCGTCGGCCCCGGCCGTGGACGGGACGGACGGTGACGGCGAGTACGCCGGCACCGCCCTGAACATCTCCCGCCTCTGGGAGGGCACCGCGTGCTCGTCGGCGGCCGACTGCTCCGGCACCGCCAAGGTCACCTGGCACGACGACACGCTGTACATGCTGGTGCACGTCAAGGACGACGTGCTGGGCACGCGCCTGGCCACGTCCGACTGCAAACGGCACTGGCGTACCGACTCGGTGGAGGTCACCCTCGACCCGCGCGGCAGCTCCGAGAACACCTCCACGACGTTCAAGGCCGCGGTGCTGCCGGTGACGGCCGAGGGCCCGCCCTGCCACCTGCGCGACGCAGACAACCGGCAGGGTCCCGGCGCCCAGACGGCTCCGGGGATGCGGGTGGCCTCGAAGGTGTCCGCCGGGGAGTACGTGGTGGAGATGTCCATCCCGATGGAGGTCCTGCCCGGTGCCGTCGACCCCGCGCACCTCGGGATGAACATCCTGGTCTACGACTCCGACACCCAGGACAAGACCGGCCAGACCCGGATCGGCTGGTCGACCTGGGGCGGGGTGCAGGGCGACCCGTACCGGTGGGGTGTGGCCTCCCTGCCCGGCTACCAGCCTCCACCTGACCGGCCGACCACCCCGCCCGACGCGGTGATCCCCGACACGGCACTGTCCAGCCTGGACTCGCCGCAGTCCCTGGAGCAGGCCGTACGCGTCCACGTCCCGCTGGCCGGCGGCCCCGCGGCGACGGCCGCCGAGAGCGCCCGGGCACTCACGGCGTCCGCCGGGCAGGACACGGTCCAGGTCACCCTCCGTGCCGCCGCCTCCGGCAAGGCCCACCTGTTCGTACGGGACGCCGACGGCACGGCGGGCAGCCGCGTGGTGACCGTACCCGGCAAGGGCACCAGGACGGTGACCGTCCCCCTGACCCGCACGCTGACCGCCCGGCCGACGGTGGTGGTCGGCTGGCAGGCGCCCAGCGGCGGCACAGCGGCCTCGCAGGTACCCGTACGCTGACGCCACCCGGCGGCCCCTCCGGCACACAACCGCGAGGGGCCGCCCCTGGAGGCGGACAACCGCACGAATCCGGGGCTTGCAGACACACAACCGCACGAATCCGTGACCTGCAGACACACAACCGCACGGCCAACCCCTGGAGACAGGCGACCACACGCGCCTACCCCTGGCGGCACACCAGCACCCGGGCCCAGGGAGACAGGCAACCACACAACTGCACAGACCAGTGCTCCGAGCGGCGTGGCCGTAAGGGTGCTCTGGTGTCTGTCATCCGGTGGTGTGGTCGGGCGGTAGCGGGGTGAGCCCCAGTTCGCGCATGACGAACGCCAGCCAGTAGGTCTGCTGCTGAACGATCGTGCTCCACCCCGTGCCCCCGTGCCCCGCACCCGACCACACCCGCAACAGCACCGGGTGGGAGGAGGTCGTGGCGGCCTGGGCTCGGGCGGCGAACTTGCGGGAGTGCCAGACGGGGCAGCGTGGGTCGTTGGCGCCCGCGTCCAGCAGGATCGCCGGGTATGCGGTATCGGACTCCACGTGGTGGTACGGCGAGTAGGCCATGAGCACGGGGGCGTCGGCGGGGTTGTTCGGGTTGCCGTATTCGGGCAGGGTCGCGGCGGTGCCCACCGGGTCGCGGACCACGCGCATCAGGTCCAGCTTCGGCGCCGTGCACACCGCAGCGCGCCATAAATCGGGCCGCTGCGTGACGGCCACGGCGGCGAGCAGGCCGCCGTTGGAGGCGCCCTGGACGGCCAGCCGGTCGGGTGTGGTGACTCCGTCGGCGATGAGTTGCCCGGCGACGGCGTACAGGTCGTCGAAGGAGTTCTGCTTGGCGTGCAGCCGCCCGCCTTCCCACCACTGCAGGCCGAACTCGCCGCCCCCGCGCACGTGGGCGTGCGCGTACACGCCGCCCGCCTCGACGAAGGCGGCCAGCGGGCCCAGGTAGGAGGCCAGCTCGGCGATGTTGAAGCCTCCGTACGCGTGGAGGAGCGTGGGCTGCGGGAGAGAGCGGTCCAGGTCGGCGCGGTGAACCAGGGTGCACGGCACACGGGTGCCGTCCGCCGAGGTGGCCCACACCCGGCTGGTCACCAGGCCGGGCAGGGTGTGACCGGCCCCCTGCAGCCGGGTCAGGACGCCGGTCTCCAGCGCGTAGTGGTAGACCGTCGGGGACTGTGTGTAGGAGGTGTAGCCGAAGGTGATGGCGTCCTCGCAGCCGATGACCTGGTCCATCACACCGACAGCGATGACGCCCTGGGCGACGGAGCTGACCGAGCCGCGGCCCGGCAGCGGCACCTCACCGAGCTCCTTGCCGTCAAGGTCCAGGATTCGTACGCGGGAGACGGTGTCCACCAGCTCGCCCAGCACCAGCCGGTCGCCGACCAGTGTGACACCGGTGAGCACGGTGTCACCCCCGGGGATCAGCTCGGTCCAGGTGGCCGGGTCGCCGGGGCTGTCGAGGGGGATGCGTACCAGCCGTCCGCGCGCGGCGCCCGCCGTGGTGACGGCCACGTAGGAGTCGCCGACGATCACGCCCTTGTAGAGATGGTCGGAGTCGGTGATGAACTCACGCCACTGCCAGGAGACGCCTGGTTGTTCGTCCAGGGGTTGATGCGGACGGTCGGCGCTGTGGCTTTCGGCCGGGCGTTCGGCATGCAGCCCCGCCGGCTCTGCGCCCGCCGGCTCTGCGCCCGCCGAGTGTCCGCCCGTCAGCTGTCCGCCTGCCAGATCACCGCCTGTCGGCTGCTCATCCACCGGACCTCCGCCCTCCGGGTGTCCGCCCGCCAAGCCCCTGCCCTCCGGGTGCCCGCCCAGTGGGTCTCCGACCGCCGAGTGCCCGCTCGCCGGGTGCCTGTTCGGGTGGTCCGCCGGGAGACCGTTCGGGTGGTCGTGCTCGGTCTTTGTGGCGGCTTCTTGTGGGCGGGTGCCGGGGCGCTGGGCCGAGTGGGTTTCGAGGCGGGCCAGGTAGTGGGGGCGGGGCCGTAGGTGGTCGACCTGGATCAGTGCCCAGCGTCCGTCTCGGGAGATCTTGGGCATGGCGAACATGTGCGGGATGTCGATGGGCTCCGGCTCGGTGGGGGGCGGCTGGCCGAGGCGGTGGAAGAACACCCGCCAGCGGAGTGGTGCCCGGGGGTCCGTGCTCTCGTTGGCCATGTAGAAGAAGCCGCTGCCGTCCGGTAGCCAGGTCACCAGGCCGGGCCGCTGCTGTGGTACGCCGTCCAGCATGACCTTTCCCGTATCGATCTCGATCACCCTGAGCACGGGCAGCTCGCGGCCCGACGCGTCGAGGGAGTAGGCCAGCAGGCTGCCGTCCGGGGACGGCTGGGGGCTCATGCGCAGTGGTGCGCCGTCGCTGGACAGCTCGTTGAGGTCGATCACCGTACGCCACGGCCCCGTCACGTCTTCGGCCGTCTCCAGCACCATGAGGTCACGGCCCTCGGGGATGCGGCCGCGGAACCACCGAGGGCCGCATCGCATCGGGACCACCAGGTTGCGGGCGTCCATCTGCTCGACCAGCTCGCCGACGCGGGCGGCGAGGCGGTCGTAGTGCGGCCAGCCGTGGACGTAGGAGCGGGCCAGCTCGTCCTGGGCCCGCTGCCATTCCGCCACGCCCTCGCCGTCGTCCTCCTCCATCCATTGGTAGGGGTCGTCGAACACCAGGCCGCCGACCTCGTTGCGCTCCGGCCGGACCGGCGCGCCGGGATAGGGCATGCTCGCGCTCACGTTCGTGCTCTCCTTGCTGGTTGATGTCTCACGGAATGCGCCCCCGTGCTCAGGGCGAAGGCGATCTCACCGGGCCGCCGTCTCACGGCCTCCCCGGCTTCCTGCTCCGGGCCAGGCGGCGATACGTCCCCGGCCCTTCTCCGGGTCGGGCGCCCGGGCCTCTCCGGTCTCCTACTTCGGGTCGGGTGCCTGGACCTCTCCCGGCCACCCACTTCGGGTCGGGTGCCCGGACCTCTCCCGGCCACCCACTTCGGGTCGGGTGCCCGGACCTCTCCCGGTCCCTTACTCCGGGCCAGGCGGCCATACGTTCCCCGGTCTTCGGCGCCGTCCCCGGGGAACGACCACTTCTTCCGGGTCTGCCTCCACACGGGCAGCCGTCCGTGCTCCCCGCCCCGGGCGTCGGGCGTTTCTGCGGGTTTGCACAACGCCATGGACGTCTGCGTCTTCGGGAGTCTTTCTCTACGGCCCTGATCTCCCAGGCATCAGGGCGCTCCCGGGGTTTCCCCATCACCCTGGGTGCCAGGGGTGTCGCGGACCTTTCTGACGCGCTCGAAGTACTGCATGACGGCGGGCAGGTCGCCTGCGTCCAGCCAGTCGATCTGGCGGCTGAGCTCCGCGCTGAGCTCGGGCCCCGAGTCGCGCCACAGCGCCATGCCCGCCTCCGTGAGCTGGTCGTCGACCTGCTGGTCTCCGGTCTGGAGGCCGGCCGCCATCGCCTCCCACTGCGTGGTCAGGTGCTGCACCCGGGGATCCTCCACCGGCGTGCCGTCGAGCATGTGCCGATGGACCTGCCGCAGCAGGTCGAGCCATTGCGCGCGGAAGCCCTCCATGCGCTCCTCGCCGAGCTCGGCCCGCCGTCTCGCCAGGTGGTCGCGCAGCTCCTGGCTGAAATAGGACTCGTAGACCGAGTGCAGCTCCAGCGTGGCCATGAACTTCTCGGCATCGGGCATGATCGTCTTGTCCAGCAGCCACAGCAGCCCGCTGATCTGCTCCTTGAGCTGGACGATGCGCGCGGCCCGCAGGTCCAGCTCGGCGAGCTGGGCGCCGAGCAGGGCGCGCAGTGCCGTCAGGTCGTCGCCCGGCCGATCGAGGACGCGGGCGATCTCGTCGAGGGACAGCCCGAGCCCGCGCAGCGCCCGCACGCGATAGAGCCGCCGCAGGTCGGCCTCGGTGTAGCGGCGATGCCCGGACGCGGTCCGCTCGCTCGCCGGCACGAGGCCGATCTCCTCGTAGTGGTAGAGCGTGCGGATGGTGACACCGGTGGCCTTGGCCAGCTCACCGATGCTCCAGCGACGCCCGCTGCCGTGGTTCTCGGTCACGGTACGAAGGTAGGACCTCCCGCCACGGTAGGTTCAACTCATAACTGTGAGTGATTAAACGGCTACAGTACGGGTACGCGTACAGAAACCCCATTTCCCTCCCCCGCGTACGAAAGGGAACCCCCGTGTCCAGCTCCGATCGCTGTGCCACCATGCCCGTCCACCGCCGGCTCCTCGCCGCCTCACCCCGCTACGCCGTCGCCCTCGCCGCCATCGAGAACGAGACGTTCGCCAGGAAGAACGCACGGGCGGCCCCCCGCGAGGAGGTCGTCACCATTCCCGTCGTGGTCCACGTCGTCCACCACACCTCCGAGCAGAACATCGGCCAGGACCAGATCGACAGCCAGCTCAAGGTCCTCAACGAGGACTTCCGGCGGGCCAACCCCGACGCGGACAAGGTGCCCGAGGTGTGGAAGGACCTGGCCGCCGACGCGCGGCTGGAGTTCAAGCTGGCCGACACGGACCCTGACGGGCAGCCGACCTCGGGCGTCGTACGCCGGCAGACCGACATCGGGGAGTTCCAGCCGGACGACAAGGTCAAGTTCGACGCCCAGGGCGGCTCGGACGCCTGGCCCGCCGACCGCTACCTCAACCTGTGGGTGTGCGAGCTGAAGAACGCGCTCGGGTACGCCACGTTCCCCGGAGGGCCCGCCGACATCGACGGGGTCGTCGTCCGGCACAGCGCGTTCGGCACGACGGGTACGGCGGAGGCGCCGTACGACGGGGGCCGCACCGCCACCCACGAGATCGGCCACTGGTTCAACCTGCGCCACATCTGGGGCGACGACGGCGACGGCTGCTCGGGCAGCGACTTCGTCGACGACACCCCGAACCAGGCGGGGCAGAACCGCGGCACTCCCACGTTCCCCAAGCTGAGCTGCGACAACGGTCCCAACGGGGACATGTTCATGAACTACATGGACTACGTCGAGGACGCGGCGATGTTCATGTTCACGAAGGGCCAGGCCGAGCGGATGGACGCGGCGCTGGCCGGGCCTCGGTCGTCCTTCCTGTCGTCGCAGGTCAGGACCGGCACCACCGGGCGGTAGGCGGGCAGCCCACGGTCGTCGCCGCCTGAGGGACGGGCGACGATCTCACCGGCCGGCCATCCAAAGCCGGCTCTCCCTCCAGAGCCGGCTCACCGTCCGGGGCCAGCTCACCGTCCGAAGTCGGCTCACCGTCCAGAGTCGGCTCACCGTCCGAAGTCGGGTTCGCGTCGAGGGGTCGAAGGTCGCCGAGGATTGGCCGGCTGCGGCTCCCTCCCGGCCTCGCCTCGTGGCCTCACACCGAGACGATCAGCGCCTCGGGGCGGTCGGCGGGGAAGGCCCAGACGTGCTTTCCCGCCGCGATCACCAGCGCGAGCGGCGCGTCCAGCCCCAGCCTGATCACGTGGAGAGGGGCGCCGGCGGCCGGGGCGAGGACGAACAGGTCACGGCCGCCACCCGCCAGGACTCCGTTCGCGCAGATCAGGAACGGCACCGGCCCCTCCGGCGTCCCCACGAACCGCCCCGGCTCCCCCGACCAGGCCGACACGCGCAGCAGCCCGCCGGTCACGCTGATCCACAGGGAGCCGGCGCACACCGTCATGGCGCCGCGTTTCCTCCGCCCGAGGTCCACCTCTCTCGGGCCGCCGCGCAGCAGGTTGTCGCGCTTCGACGTCCACCACAGCCGCTCGCCCTCCACGGCGCACTGGTCCAGGGCGGGCAGGTCCAGCGGCTCACCCAGGTGGCCGGGCTCGGCGAGCCGGCGGGCCAGGTCGTCGCCGACCGCCCAGATCTCCCCGCCACCCGCCACCACCCGCCCGTCGAAGGGCGCGTCCGCGAGCGGTACGCCGTACGGGTCGAGCCAGTGGACGCGGTCCCGGGAGGCGCCCGCCAGCGTCCCTTTCGGTAACGAGTTCGACGGGTACGGTCCCGCGAACGACCTGGGCACCACCACGGTCTCCGCCAGCATGCCGGGCACCCCCGCAGGCGTGGCGGCCACCGTCCCCGGCACCGCCGCCAGGGACCACAGCTCGGCCGCCGGTAACCGCGGATCCGAGGCCGGTGCGGGTGCCGGGAACCGCGGTTCCGACGTCCGCGGCGGTAACTCCGATGCCGACGGTCGTGAACCGGACGCCGGCGACCGGTGACCGGGTGGCGGTGGCCGGTGACCGGATGACGGCGACCGTCCGCCGGGTGCCGACGACCGTGTGCGGGATGCCGGTGCCTGTGAAGGGGGCCGTGAACCCGATCCCGGAGTGGGCGGGTTCGGTGCCGTGTCAGGACGGGAGGACAGCGGGACGCCGGACGCCGTGTAGGCCCGTACACCACCGGCCTCCGCGCACCAGACCGTGGTCCCGTCCGACGCGGCCGCGCGGACGGGGCGCGGCAGGTCGATCCTGGTGACCACGACGTCCATGCGCCGACCCTAAACCCGCGGCCCCCGGGCGGTACCCCCACCCCCGGCCACATCGAACCGCCGACCCTTCACGAGCGGGCAAGCGGCGCGTTCAGGCACGGAGAAGGCCGTGGCGAGGTATCCGCATGGCAAGTGGACGAACCCGGTCATCGGCCCAGGTCACCTCGGCTGCGAACATTGTGACCATGCGCGTAGTGGTGATCGGAAATGGCATCGTCGGGGCCGGTGCGGCCTACTACCTCACCCGCCGGGGCGCGACGGTGACCGTCGTGGACGGCGGGTACCCGGGCGAGGCGACGCAGGCGGGCGCGGGCATCGTGTGCCCGTGGGTGGACCATCCGGAGGACGACGACTGGTACCGCCTGACCCGCGAGGGCGCCCGTCACTACCCCGGACTGGTGGAGGAACTGGGCGAGGACATCGGGTACGCCAAGGTGGGCGCCCTGCTGGTCGCGGAGGATCCGGTCGATCTGGAGCCGGTACGGACGCTGCTGCGCCGCCGCCACCCCGACGCGCCGGAGATGGGCGACATCGTCGACGTCCCCGACCCGACCGAGTTGTTCCCGCCGCTGTCGGACACGCTGAGCGCGATCCTCGTGCCGGGTGCGGCGCGGGTGGACGGCCGGTCGGTACGCGACGCGCTCCTGCGCGCCGCCGTGGCCAGGGGCGCGGAGGTACGTACGGGCGCCGCCTCGCTCACCCCGGACGGCCAGGTGTTCGTGCACCCCCTGGCCGGCACGGGCGCGACCTGGAACGGAGAGTGGGAGGTGCAGCCCCCGGAGGGAACCACGGCGCCCCAGCCGCCCACGGGCGCCGGCAACGCGGGCGCAGGCAGCGCAGAGGCGGGCGACGCGGGCGTAAGAGCGGGCGCGGGCAGCGCCGACGCGGGTAGCGGGGTCGCAGGAGCGGGCGCGGACAGGACGGATGTAGCCGGCGGGGCAGAAGCCGGTGGTTCCGGAGCCGGGGGCGCCGGGGCCGGTGCGGTTGGCGGAGAGAGGCGGGCCGGCGGCGGGCAGGTGGGTTCGGCGGGGCAGGAGCCGGCCAGCGGCGAGACCACGTCCTGGCGGCAGGCCGCGCCCCTCGCGCCCACCCCCACAGCTCCCATGGACGCCGGAACCCGGCGGTTCGCCGACGAAGGGGTGCCGATCGAGGCCGACATGGTGATCGTCGCGGCCGGGGCCTGGACCGGGGAGGTATGCCGGCCTCTGGGAGTCGAGTTGCCGGTCTTCCCCAGGCGCGGGCAGATCCTGCACGCCACCATGGAGGGCGTCGACACCGCCTGGTGGCCCATGATCCTGCCCCGGATGGGCCCTTACCTGCTGGGCTTCCCCGACTCCCGGGTGGTGATCGGCGCGACGGTCGAGGACGTGGGGTTCGCCCCGCGCGTCACGATGGGCGGGCTGGACGAGGTGATCCAGGCGGGGTTGCGGGTGGCGCCGGGGCTGTACAACGCGACGGTCGCGGAGGCGAGGGTCGGCCTGCGTCCCGTGTACGCCCCCGGTTCCGCCCTCATCGGCCCCCTCACGGGTCGCGTGGTGGTGGCGACCGGCCTGAGCGCGTACGGCCTGACGGCGGGCCCGTTCACCGGCCAGATCGCGGCCGCGCTCGCCCTCGGCGAGACGCCGCCCATCGACATCACGCCCTATGCCCCCACCAAACCCTAAAGCGGACGATAGACACCCTGCCCGTCAAGCGCGACAAGGAGCCACGTAACATCGAAAACCTCCCCACCGTGATGTCGTGGGGAGGCCGCCTTGCCGCTGCTCGCACCGCCGCCGTCGCTGCCACTGCCGGCGCCGCTGCCGCCGCTGCTCCTGCTCCTGCTCGTCGCGGCCGCCGGCTGCGCCACCACCACCGAGCCGGCCGCGCCACCACCGCCGCCGAAACCGGCAGCTCCGACGTCGCCGCCCACGTCACCGCCCACGGTGCCGCCGAAACCGCTCGCGCCCCGTGCCCCGGGCCAGGCTCCGATCGAGGTGCCGCACAGGGCCTCTGGCCGGTACGCGGTCGTCCCCGGCACCGCCCCCGCCCGGCCGGGCCGCGGAGCGGTGGTGCGGTACCTGGTCGAGGTGGAGCGCGGGCTGCCGTTCGACCCGGGCGAGTTCGCCGCGGAGGTGCACAGGACGCTCAACGACGTACGCGGCTGGGCCCGCTTCCAGCGGGTCGACCACGGCCCCGTACGGGTGCGCGTCGCCCTGTCCAGCCCCGGCCTCACCACCCGCCAGTGCCGCCCGCTGCGCACGGGAGGCGAGCTGTCCTGCTGGAACGGCCGCCGCTCGGTCATCAACGCCCTGCGCTGGGCGACGGGCGTCCCGCACTACGGCGCGGACCTGGCCGCCTACCGCCGCTATCTCATCAGCCACGAGGTCGGCCACGGCCTGGGGCACCGCCACCGTCCCTGCCCGGGGCCCGGCCGCCTGGCCCCTGTCATGACGCAGCAGTCGAAGTCGCTGGGCCGGTGCCGCCCGAACCCGTGGCCCTTCCCCCATCGCGGGCGGGACGAGGAACGCTGAGCGGAGGCTCGGCGGGCACCCGTTTCAGGCCAGGCCGCGCCCCGTGCCGACGCCGCGCAGCAGCGTGTCGACCAGGCGCGCGGCAAGGGCGTCCGGCTCGCCGTCGCGGACCTGCGCCGACTCGTGGATCAGCGCGTAGTAGACCCGCTTGGCCCACAGCGGGTCCACGTCGCCGCGCAGCACCCCGGCCTCCTGGGCCCTGCGGAACAGCCGCTCGCAGCGCTCCTCGACGTCCGCGTGCACCCTGGCCACCTCGGGGTCGGCCGACAGCGCGCGGCTCATCGCGAAGTTCCAGTCGCTCTTGACCCGCAGCACGTTGGCCGTGACCTGGTAGAGCGCGACCAGCGGCGGAGTGGTGTCGGGGTTGGCGGCCTCCACGGCCTCGGCGAACTGCCGGGTGGCCCACGCCGCCATCGCGTCGACCAGTGCCTCGCGCGAGGCGAAGCGCCGGTGCACGGTCGTGCGCGCCACCCCCGCCGCCTCGGCGATCTGCTCCATGCTGGCCGCCGGGTTCCTGCTGAGCACGCGCTCGGCGGCCTCCAGGATCGTGCGCACCGTGCGCTCGGCGTCGGACCGCAGTGCCCGGGTCGTGTCACTCACGCCCCACAGAGTACGGCATCGTCCCCCTTAACCCTCAACTTGCGTCATCAGTGTTGCAACTCGTAGGGTCAAGGCATCACAACTGATGCGACTACTACGGGAGAACACGCCATGGACATGGGCCTTACTGGCAAGACCGCCGTGGTGACGGGCGCGAGCAGGGGCATCGGGCTGGCGATCGTACGGGCGCTGACCGGCGAGGGGATGCGCGTCGTGGCCGCCTCGCGGACGATCTCGCCCGCGCTCAAGGAGACCGGCGCCACCCTCGTGACGGCCGACCTGTCCACCGCTCACGGGCCCGAGGAGATGATCGGCCGGGCGCTGGCCGAGCTGGGCGAGCTCGACCTCCTGGTCAACAACGTGGGTGGCGGCGACACGGCCGGGGATCTCGTCGGCGGGTTCCTGGGCACCGGCGACGACGTGTGGCGCCAGGTCCACGACCTGAACTTCCTCAGCGCCGTACGCGCCACCCGCGCCGCCGTCCCGAGCCTGCTCCGGCAGCGCGGCACGGTGATCAACATCTCCTCCAACAGCGCCCGGATCCCGCACACGGGGCCGGTCGCGTACGCGACGGCCAAGGCCGCGCTGACCGCGTTCGGCAAGGCACTGGCGGAGGAGTTCGGCCCGCAGGGGGTGCGGGTGACCACGGTCTCGCCCGGCGCCACCCGCACCTCGATGTGGGAGGCCGAGAACGGGTACGGCGCCGCCGTCGCGGCGGCCCACGGCGTGGAACACGAGCACTTCCTGGCGGGGCTGCCGTCGAACGCCGGAATGACGACCGGTAGGTTCGTCGAACCGGACGAGGTCGCCGCGCTGGTGACGTGGTTGGCATCGCCGCACGCGGGAAGCGTCAGCGGCGCCGACTACGTCATCGACGGAGGAGCGATCAAAACCGTCTGACCTATCGCGATATATCGTAGAAGAGGACCACCGGGGAGTCCCGTTCGGCCGAGCGGGACGCAGAGAATTCCAGGGGAGAGTGGGCGATGGCAGGAAAGCGGACGGCACGGCGGATCCTCGCGGGCGGCGCGGCCCTCGCCGCGGCCGGCTGGGTGTTGCGCGAGGTTCCCGCCGAGCTGGGAGTGCGGCCGCTGACGTCGGGGCCGGACCGGGCGGCCAGGATACGCCGCTCGCCGCAGTTCAGGAACGGCACGTTCGTCAACACGATGCCCGAGGCGACGACCTTGATGACCACGCCGCCCGTGAGCCTGGTCGGCGAGCTGGCCAAGGACCGGGAGCGGCGCCGGCCGGGCGGGATCGTGCCGCTGCGCGTCCCGCCGTCCGACCCGCCGCCCGCCGACGGGGTGCGCGCCGTCTGGTACGGCCACGCCTCCACGCTGGTGGAGATCGAGGGCAAGCGGGTGCTGTTCGATCCGGTGTGGAGCCGGCGGCCCTCTCCCTCGCAGCTCGTCGGCCCGAAGCGGCACCATCCGGTGCCGGTGGAGCTGGGCGAGCTGCCGCAGGTCGACGCGATCGCCATCTCGCACGACCACTACGACCACCTCGACATGGCCACCGTGCGCTCGCTGACCCGCACCCAGAGGGCGCCGTTCCTGGTGCCGCTGGGCATCGGGGCGCACCTGGAGCGGTGGGGCGTGCCGGCATACCGGATCATCGAGCTCGACTGGGAGGAGGAGGCGACGGTCGCGGGGCTGCGCTTCGTCGCCACGGCGGCCCGCCACTTCTCGGGCCGGGCGTTCACCCGCAACGACACGCTGTGGGGGTCCTGGGTGGTCGCCGGGGCGGCCAGGCGGGTGTTCTACGCGGGCGACTCCGGATACTTCGCGGGATACCGGGGCATCGGCTCGGCGCACGGGCCGTTCGACCTGACGCTGATGCCGATCGGCGCCTACAGCCCGGCCTGGCCGGACATCCACATGAACCCCGAGGAGGCCGTCAACGCCCACCTCGACCTGGGCGGCGGGCTGCTGCTGCCGGTGCACTGGGCGACGTTCACGCTGGCCCTGCACCCGTGGGCGGAGCCGGTCGAGCGGCTGTGGCTGGAGGCCAAGGCCCGCGACGTCGAGATCGTCGTGCCCCGGCCGGGCGAGGCGGTGGACACCTCCGCCGCCCCGCCGGTCGAGGGCTGGTGGGAGACGCTGAGCTGAACCGGGGGGCGGGAGACCGGGGACTCTCCCGCCCCCCGGGGCTCAGCCGCGCCGGTCCAGCTCCCCGCCCGGCGACCGCTCCGGCGCGGCAGCGGTTCCAGGGGCGGGGGCGGGCCCAGAAGCGGGCCCAGAAGCGGGCGCCGGTTCAGGGGCGGGGTCGGTCTCGGCGACCGCCCGCTCGTACGCCCGGCGCAGCTTGTCGGCCTCGGCCTGCGGGTCGTGGAACCAGTTCGTGGACCACAGGCGGTGGAAGTTCCACCCGATCCGCTCCAGGTGCTCCTTGCGCAGCCGGTCCCGGTCGCGGACGCTGCGCGAGTCCCGGTACGAGGCCCCGTCCGCCTCGATGGCCAGCACCATCTTGTCCGGGTCGCGGGGATGGGTGGCGGCGAAGTCGACGCGGAAGCCGCCCACGCCGTACTGGGGCACGACCGTGATGCCGTACCCGGCCAGCCGGTCCCGCACGTCGGCCTCGAACGGGTTGAGCGCCGTCCCGCCGGAGGCGTCGGCCGGGGTGCCGCCCGAGCCGGCGTACTCCAGGTAGTCGGCCAGCAGCCGGGCCCCGGCCTTGGTCACCCGGGCGGGGTCCACGTCGTGGCTGGAGAAGGAGCTGACCAGGGTCAGCCGGTGCTTGGCGCGGGTGGCGGCCACGTTCAGGCGGCGCTCGCCGCCGTCGCGCAGCAGCGGCCCCCACTGGTAGCGCATGCGGCCGTCGCGATGCTTGCCGTACCCGACGGTCAGGATGATCGCGTCACGCTCGTCGCCCTGGACGCGTTCGAGGTTCTTGACGAAGAACGGCTCCGGCGCGTCCTCGGCGAAGAACTCCTCCAGCTCCGGATGCCCGGCCAGCGCCTCGCGCAGTGCCTGGTCGACGCGCTCGGCGTGGCGCATCCCGAGCGCGATCACGCCGAGCGACTCGCCGGCGCGGGCGCGGGCGTGGTCGAGCACCAGCTCCACCACCTTGCCCACCTCCCCGTCCCCCTCCACCGGTGAGTGCTCGACCACCACGTGCCGCAGGCAGTCACCCCGCGACACGCCCGGGAACGTGGTCAGCGCCCCGCCGTAGATGCGCGCGTTGGAGAAGGCCACGAGCCGCTCGTCCCTGCTGCGGTAGTGCCAGGTCAGCGGCCACGTCGGCAGCAGCGGCCGGAGCGCGTCGAGCACCGACTCGAACCCGGCCCCGAACGACACCAGGCTCTCCTCGTCCTCGCCCTCCTCGGCGCCGTCGGCGACCTGGCGGAAGAAGTTCGTCGGCGGGAGCTGCCGGTCGTCCCCGGCGACCACGATCTGGTGCGCCCGCATGATGGACGGGACCGCGTCGGCGGGCACGATCTGGCTGGCCTCGTCGAAGATCACCACGTCGAACAGCCGGGTCGTGGGCAGCACCTGGCTGACGATCAGCGGGGACATCGCCCAGCACGGCTTGAGCGCGAACAGCACGTCGCCCGCCTGGTCCAGCAGCCGGCGCAGCGGCAGGTGACCCCGCCGCAGGGCGGCCTGCTTGCGGATCACCCGGGCCTGCAGCGGATGCCGGTCCTCGGCGTCACTCAGCCTGACGGCCCACGCCCTGCGCACCCTGGCCCGGTTGGCGGCCTGGTGCCGGACGTCGCGCTCGCGGAAGTCCCCGGCGATCTCGTCCAGCGCCTCGCCCCGCTCGGCGGCGTAGCGGGGGTCGCTCACCCTGACGTGGTCGAGCACCGAGGAGTGCCAGACGTGGTCGAACGCGGCCGCGGCCAGCCCGGCGTCCGCCTGCTTGCGGGCCAGGTCGTCGAGGAGCTGGCCCAGGCCCAGGCCGTCGAGGCGCATGCCGAGCTCGTACAGCCTGGGCAGCTTCCACGCGGTGTCACGGTCGTCGCAGAGCGCGGCGAGCGCCTCCTCGGGGTCGTCGGGCACGCGTACGTAGGCGCGCAGCGAGGTGAGCCGCTCCTCGCACTCGCCCTGGAGGCGCAGCAGGTCGCCCAGGTCGGGCGGCGGCCACGGCGACCGGCCCGGCCCCTCTCCCGCGCGGAGCCCGTCCCACTCGGCGAGCTGGGCGGCGGCGCGCGCGAGCGCGGCGCGCAGCTCGGCGCGTTCCGGCTTGCCGGTGCCCAGCCACAGCGCCCGCGCCCGCTTCCGCAGCGCGTGCCGCTCCCGCAGCCCGGCCTGGGCGCGCTCCCCCGTGGCCTCCGCCAGGCGTGCCGGCTCGGCCTCGAAGACGCGCGGCGACAGCCGCCGCATCGTCTCCGCGACCCCGGCGAACAGCCGCAGCCGCTCCAGCCGCTCGCGATGCCCCTCCGGCTCGCGCAGCCCGGCCGCGGCGCACGCCTGGCCCACCCGGTAGGCCAGCAGCGGCAGCAGGTGCGAGTGCAGCCGCGAGGCCAGGTCGCCGGCCTGCCGGGCCTGCTCGGGGGTGCGCAGCGCGGCGCCGTACCAGGGGGTGCCGCCCGGCCGCAGCGTGAAGCCGCCCAGGTGGGCGAACTCGCGCAGCTCGTCCCTGATCCGGTCGGCCGCCTCCGCGTCGATCCGCTGCGGGTCCGTCAGCCGTACGGGCGTGCGCGCCTGCGCGGGCACGCCGAGCAGCGCCGACTGGATCTGGAACGCCGACAGCCCCCACGGCTCGTGCGGCTCGTGCAACCCGGCGACGTGCCGCGACAGCCGCCGCTGCCGGTCCACCAGCCGCCGGTCCAGCTCCTGCTCCGGCCCCTCGGTCACGGTCTGCGCCAGGTCCAGCGTGTCGCCCAGGTCGCGGGCGATGCGCAGCCTGTCACGGGTGCCCTCGTGGATGTCGAGCACGAGGTCGCCCAGGTCCGCGCCCTTGAGCCGGGACAGGACGGCGTCGATGGCGGCCCGCTTCTCGGCCACGAACAGCACTTTCCTGCCCTTGGCGACGAGCGCGGCGATGAGGTTCGCGATCGTCTGGCTCTTGCCGGTGCCCGGCGGGCCGTGCACGACCAGGCTGCGCCCCGACAGCACGGCGGCGATGGCGCTGCGCTGGGAGGAGTCGGCGTCCAGCACCGAGTAGTCGTCCTGCGGGGAGTCCAGCGCGAGCGCATCGCCGCGGTCGCCCGACAGCAGCTCCTGCGCGCCCGGGTCGCCCGCGATGGCGGCCACCACGTCGCTGTCGGCCAGCAGGTCCCCGGCCGCCTGCATGTCCCTGACCATGGGCAGCTTGGAGTAGGTGAAGGTGCCGATCACCAGCCGGTCCTCGATGTCGAACCCGGGCACCTCGGCCGCCGCCGCGATCGCGCGCAGCCGGCCGTGGTCGGCGGTGGCCCGCTCGGGGTCCGCCCCGAAATTCGCGCCGAAGACGGTGGTGAGCTTGTGCAGCAGGACCGGGTTGACCTCGTACTCGTCGTCGAGGGTGAGGTCGAAGTCGTCGTGCCTGGCCCGGGTGGGGGTGATGGTCAGGCCGCGCAGCAGCACGGGCGCGGCGGGCTCCAGGAACAGCTCGTCCCAGCGGGCCATGCCGGTGGCCAGGTACGCGGCCCTGATGCCGCGCTCCTCCAGCAGTTCGCGGGACTTGCGGTGGATGGCCTGCACGCGCCTGATGGCGTCGGCCCTGACGTCGGCGTCGGAGAACAGCCGGGTGAGCCTGATCGAGCCGGTGCGCAGGAAGCGTTCGAGCTTGTCGGGATCGGCCTGGGCCAGGTCGAGGGTGCCGGCCCGCCGGTCCTTGTAGTAGAGCAGCGTGTTGCGCCCGCCCAGGTCGGTGAGCGCCGATATCCAGTTGGCCTGGGCCGCCTCGATCAGGGTGGCCCTGCGGCTGTCCAATGGCTCTGCCATGAACGTCTCTCCTGCCCTGGTGGGGCCTTTGCAGTCCCGTGGCGGGCAGAACGTACAGTCTTGCCGTGAGCAACCTGGAGCTTGACCCGCGGGAGATCCGCTGTGCCGCCGGCGAGGAGGCCGGCGGCGAGGTGCTGGAGGGGCGCGAGGTGCCGCTGGGCGGGCCGCGCGCGATGGCGGTGAGCAGGACGCTGCCGGGCGCGCACCGGCGCATGATCGGCGCCTGGTGCTTCGTGGACGCGTACGGGCCGCAGACGGCGACCATGCGGGTGCCGCCGCACCCGCACACCGGCCTGCAGACGGTGAGCTGGCTGGTCGCGGGCGAGGTGCTGCACCGCGACAGCCTGGGCACGCTGCAGGAGATCCGCCCCGGCCGGCTGAACCTCATGACCGCCGGGCGCGGCATCTCGCACTCGGAGGAGTCGCCGGAGACGGTGCTGCACGGCGTGCAGCTCTGGGTGGCGCTGCCCGGCGGGCACCGGCACGTCGAGCCGGGCTTCGAGCACCACGCGTCGCTGCCCGTGCTGTCCGGGCGGGGATTCGAGGCGACCGTGATGATGGGGTCGCTGGGCGGGGTGACCTCGCCCGCGACCGCGTACAGCCCCCTCGTGGGAGCCGAGATCGCCGTGGACGGAGCGTGCGAGGTGCCGGTCGAGCCGGGGTTCGAGCACGGGCTGCTGCTGCTCGACGGCGAGGTGGCGGAGCTGGCGGCGGGGCCGCTGGTGTACCTGCCGCCGGGGCGGTCGGGGGTGCGGCTGTCGGGGCGCGGGCGGGTGCTGCTGATCGGCGGCGAGCCGTTCGGCGAGGAGATCGTCATGTGGTGGAACTTCGTCGGCCGCACCCACGACGAGATCGTCGCCTACCGGAAGGAGTGGATGGAGGGCGAGGGGTTCGGCTCCGTCGAGGGGTTCGACGGGGAGCCGCTCCCCGCGCCCGTCCTGCCCGGCACGCGGCTCAAGCCGCGCGGCCGGGTCCGCTAGCGGCGGGTGTAGGTGTAGACGACGTCGAGGCTGGTCGCCTTCTCCGGTACGTCGGCCAGCAGGCGCACCATCCTGCCGGTGAAGTCGATCACCTGGATCTGCTGCCGGTCCGCCGTGCCGTCCGGGCGCACCCAGCACGCCAGGTGGTCGTCGTCGTACCAGGTGGCCAGGCCGGCGCAGGGCGACTCGACCCGCTTCACCTCGGCCCCCGTCCGCGTGTCGTAGACGCAGTTGTTGCCGCTGCGCAGCCCCGGGCAGTCGGTGACGAACCTCTGGCCGGACGGCGAGAACAGCGCGTCGGCCAGGCCCGCGCCCACGTTCGGCAGGCGGCGCACCCGCGTGCCGCCGGCGTCGAAGAAGCGCAGCGCCTGCTGGCCGGCGTCGTTGGACAGGGCGACCACGCCGGTGCCGGTGTGGTCGAAGCCGTACCGGATGCCCTTGAGGGAGCCCTCCCGCAGCGAGGCGACCTCGGCCTGGCGGGTGTTCACGTCCACGATGGCGAAGCCGGTGGACTGCCAGACGCCCTTGACCGGGTTGCCGACGTTGACCAGCAGGTGGGTGCTGTCCCGCGACCAGGCCTGCACGTACGCGCTGAGCGGCTGCCGCGAGGTCCTGACCGTGAACCGCCGGGCCGTGACCTTGTCGGTGATCTCCACGGTGTCGTGGCCGTCGACGAAGCTCTTGCCGCGCTGGGCCAGGTAGCGGCCGTCGGGCGAGAGCATGCTCTCCCAGGTGTTCTTGTAGCCGGTGAACGATCCGGTGAGGGAGTCGCGGGGGTAGTAGACCCAGTCGCCGGACTTGGCGTCCTTGACCAGGTACGTGGTGAGCCTGATGGGGTCGGCCGGGCTCTCGTAGATGGTGGCGGCGGTGTCGGGGAGCTTGACCGCGGCCAGGTTCGCGGTGGGCACGGGGGTCGGCGTCGGGGACGGGGCCGGCGTGGTCGTGGCGGTGGGGCGGGCCGGCGGCACAGCCGGGAGGTTGACGACGGTGACCGCGACGATGGCGATGGCCGCCAGCAGCGCCACCCCCGCCACGGCCGCCCCGATCAGCCAGCCCCTCCGGTTGCCCGGAAGGGGTGGCGGCGGGAGTGGCGGCGGATGCGGAGCCGTCCCGGGCGGCTGGTGACCGGGACCTTGGTGGGATGCGCTGAGGTAGCCCTGGTCGGCGGCGTTCTGGTAGCCCGGCCCCTGGTCGGCGGCGTTCTGGTAGCCCGGTCCCTGGCCGGCGGCGTTCTGGTGGCCCGGTCCCTGGCCGGCGGCCGGGGGCGGCCAGGGCGCGCCGGCGGGGTGCTGCGGGCCGGACGGATGGCCGGAGCCGGGCGGCCGCCACTGCGGCGGCCCGATCGGCGGCTGGATCGGCGGCCCGATAGGCGGTGGGGGCTGCTGCTGGGGACCGGTCGGCGGTGGGGGCTGCTGCGGGCCGGAGCCGGCGATGGCCGATGCCTGGCGGAGGTCGGCGGACGGCCGGCGGGGGTCGGCGGGTGGTTGCCGGGGGTCGGCGGGTGGTTGCCGGAGGAGGTGGTGGATCACCTGCTCGGCCGTCGGCCGCCGGGCCGGGTCCTTGGCCAGGCAGGCCGCGACGAGCTCGCGCAGCGGTCCCGTGAGCCGGGACAGGTCCGGCTCGGTGTGGAGGACCCGCTGGATGATCGCCGGCACCGTCTCCGCCTCGAACGGCCCCGCCCCGCCGGCCGCGAACACCATCGTGCTCCCCCACGCGAACATGTCCGCCGCCGGCCCCACCGGCTGGGCGAGGATCTGCTCGGGCGCCATGAACGCCGGCGTGCCCACCGGCATGGACGTGATCGTGGAGGTCGCGTCGAGCGCTCTGGCGATGCCGAAGTCGATCACGCGGGGGCCGTCGCCGGCCAGGATCACGTTGGCGGGGCCGAAGTCGCGGTGCACGATGCCGGCCTGGTGGATCGCCGCGAGGGCGGTGGCCGTGCCGACGGCCAGGCGGTGCAGGGCCGGCTCCGTGCGCGGCCCGTCCTCGGCGACCGCCCGCTGCAGGGACGGGCCCGCCACGTACTCGCTGACGATGTACGGCCGTTCCTCGTGCACGCCGGTGGCCAGCACCTGCGCCGTGCAGAACGGCGCCACCCGCCGCGCCGCCGCGGCCTCCCTGGCGAAGCGCTCCGCCGCCACCGCGTCCCCCGCGAGGTGGGGGCGCAGCCACTTGATCGCCGCCTGTCTCCCCTGCTCGTCCACCCCCAGGTAGACGACTCCTTGCCCGCCCTCCCCCAGCCGTCCGCGGATCTCGTGGCCTCCGAGGGCGGCGGGGTCTCCTGCTCTCAGCTCAGTAATCGACGGCATGTCCGGATTATGAGCTTCGAATCTTGCAATCGGCTTGACCCGATCGAAGGTCCCCGGGAAATGGTCCCGGGGACCCGCCGGTCAGGTCAGCCGCTGCGCCTTGCTCAGCAGCCGCTGCGCGACCACCACGAGTGCCAGGAACACGCCGCTGACCACCTGCTGGAACGCCGAGGTCAGGCTCCCGACCTGGTTGATCAGGCTCTGGATGACGCCGAGCAGCAGCACCCCGGCCACCGAACCCGTGATGCCGCCGGCGCCGCCGGTCAGCAGGGTGCCGCCGATCACCACGGCGGCGATGGCGTCCAGTTCGAGGCCGATGCCGAGGATCGTCACGCCGGAGGAGAGCCGTGCCGCGTTCAGGGCGCCGGCCAGGCCCGCGAGCAGGCCCGACATGACGTACACGTACACCTTCGTCCGCGAGACCGGCACGCCCATCAGGGCCGCGGCCTGCTCGTTGCCGCCGATGGCGTAGACGTTCTGGCCGAAGCCCGTGCGCTGCAGCAGCACCATCGCGACCAGGGCCAGGGCGATGGTGATGTGGACGGGGTAGGACAGGCCGAGGATCTCGCCCTGCCCGAGGGCGGCGAAGGAGCGGTCCTTGACGAGGTAGGTGGTGGCGCCCTCGTCGGAGATCGCCAGCATCAGGCCGCGCACGCCGAGCAGCCCGGCCAGGGTCACGATGAACGGGGCCATCCCCGTACGCGCGATCACCAGGCCCTGCAGCAGCCCCACCACCCCGCACACCGCCAGCGGCAGCAGCAGCGCGACGGCCGGGCCGTACTGCGAGCCGTAGGCCGCCAGCACCCCGCCCAGGACGAACAGCGACCCCACCGACAGGTCGATCCCGCCGCTGATGATCACGAACGTCATCCCGATCGCGATGATCGCGAGGAACGACGAGGACACGACCACGCTGGCCGCGTTCGCCGGCGTGGCGAAGGAGTCGAAGGCCAGGCTGCCCACGATCACCAGCAGCCCCAGCACCATGACGGCGCCGTGCTGCTGGAGCGTCCGGCTCACCTGCTCGCGGTTCATCGGGTCCCCCGCTTCCTGGTGGCGTAGACGGCGGCCAGGATGATGACCGCCTGGACCATCTGGGTCCACGACTGCGGGAGGTTGTGCTTGATCAGCGTGGCCGCGAGGAGCTGCATGAGCAGCGCGCCCATGACCGTGCTGAGCACCCTGATCCGG
Source organism: Nonomuraea sp. NPDC049709 (assembly GCF_040674815.1). Lineage (NCBI taxonomy): Bacteria > Bacillati > Actinomycetota > Actinomycetes > Streptosporangiales > Streptosporangiaceae > Nonomuraea > Nonomuraea sp. NPDC049709. The sequence goes on along the minus strand of NZ_JBFANM010000053.1, from coordinate 59,384 downwards.
CCGCCGGTCAGCGGCGTGCCGCCGACCACGACGGCGGTGATCGCCGACAGCTCGATGAACAGGCCGAGCGAGGTCGGGTCGCTGGCCTGCAGCCGAGCCGTGGCCAGCACCCCGGCCAGGGCGGCGAGCAGGCCGGAGATCACGTACACGATCAGCAGCACCCGCTTGACCGGCAGGCCGGACAGCTCGCTGGCCGACCGGTTGCCGCCGATGGCGACGACCTGCCGCCCGAACGTGGTGCGCCGCACCACGAACAGCACGATCAGCGTCAGCGCGGCGGCGATGAGCACGATGACCGGGATTCCGGCCACCGAGCTGCTGCCCAGGGCGATCAGGCCGGGGTTGCGGAACTCGACGAGCTGCGGCACCAGGACGTTCGCCAGCCCGCGCACGCCGACCAGCAGCGCCAGCGTCGCCACGATGGGCTGCACCCCGACGTACGCCACCAGCGCCCCGCCCGCCGCGCCCACGACCGCGCCGCCGACCACGGCCACGAGGAGGGCGGGCAACCAGCCGTACCCGAGGTAGAGCACGGTCAGCGCGGCGGCCAGCGCCATCACCGAGCCGACCGACAGGTCGATGCCCTGGGTGCCGATCACCAGCGCCATGCCCAGCGAGACGATCACGATGGGGGTGACCTGGACGAGCTGGGTGCGGAAGTTCGACGCGTCCAGGAAGTGCGGGGTGAACAGCACGTTGAACAGCAGCAGGACGAGCACGGCCGCGTACACGCCGTAGTCCTGCACCCAGGCGTACACCTGCGGCTTGAGCACGGCGACGCGGCCGCCCCGCTGCGAGCCCCGATCGTGCGTGAGCTCAGCCATCCGACTGCCCCGCGATCGTCTGCTCGGCGATCGTCGCCATGATCCTCTCCTCGGTCACCTCGTCGCCCGACAGCTCCCCCACGACCGCGCCCTCGCGCAGCACGAGGATCCGGTCGGCGCCCTCGACCAGCTCCTCCAGGTCGGAGGAGATCAGCAGCACGCCCAGTCCTTCCTGCGCCAGCTCGTCGATCAGCCCCTGCACCTCTGCCTTGGCGCCGACGTCGATGCCGCGGGTGGGCTCGTCCAGCAGCAGCACCTTGGGCCGCACGGCCAGCCAGCGGGCCAGCAGCACCTTCTGCTGGTTCCCGCCGGACAGCTCGGCGACCAGCTGGTGCGGCGAGGCGGCCTTGATCCTCAGCCTCCGCATGAAGATCTCGACCACCCGGTCGATCTTCGCCTCGGCCACCACGCCCGCCCTGCCGAGGGAGGGCAGGGCGGCCAGGGCGATGTTCTCGCGGACGGACAGGGTCGGGATGATGCCCTCGGCCTTGCGGTCCTCGGGCAGCAGGCTGACGCCCGCCCTGATCGCCGCCGCGGTGGAGCCGGCGCGCAGCGGCAGCCCGGTCACGAGCACCTGCCCGCCGTCCAGGGGGAGCGCGCCGACGATGGCCTTGGCGGTCTCGGTACGGCCCGCGCCGAGCAGGCCGCCCAGCCCGACGACCTCGCCCGGCCGGACGCTCACGTCCACGCCTTCGAGGACGTGACGGCGCGTCAGGCCTCGCGCCTCGACGACCGGGACCTGCCCGTTCGTGTGCGGGCCCGCCGCCGCCTCGTCCGGCTGGGCGGGCGGCGCGGTGGACGGCTCGGTGGATGGTGCGGTGGGCGGCGCGGTGGGCCGCGCGGCGCGGCGGTCGCGGGAGAACCGGGTCAGGCCCTGGGAGCGGACCTCGTTCAGCTCGCGGCCGAGCATGAGGGAGATGAGTCTCAGTCGTTCCAGCTCCGCCAGCGGCCCCGTGTGCGCCAGGCGGCCGTCACGCAGCACGGTCACCTGGTCGCACACGCGGTAGAGCTCGTCGAGGCGGTGGCTGACGTACATGACGGCGATCCCGCTGTCGCGCAGCCGCCTGATCACGCCGAACAGCGTGTCCACCTCGCGCGGCTCCAGCGACGACGTGGGCTCGTCCATGATGACCACCCGCGCGTCCACCGACACCGCCCGCGCCAGGGCGACCATCTGCTGCGCCCCGACGCCGAGGGTGCGCAGCGGGCGGCGCACGTCGGTCTCGACGCCGTAGCCGGACAGGACGCGTTCGGCCTCGCCGTACATGGCGGCGGCGTCGATCACCCCGAACCTGCCGCGCGGCTCGCGGCCGAGCAGCAGGTTGCGGGCCACCGACATCATGGGGACGAGGTTGACCTCCTGGTAGATGGTCGAGATCCCGGCGCGCTGCGCTTCCATGGGGGTGCCGAAGGCGGCGCCCGTACCCCGGTAGCGCAGCTCGCCGCCGTCCGGCTGGTACACGCCGGTGAAGACCTTGATCAGCGTGGACTTCCCGGCGCCGTTCTCGCCGACGAGCGCGTGCACCTGACCCGGGAGCAGGGCCAGGGACACGCCGTCGAGGGCGAGCACGCCGGGGAAGCGCTTGCTGACCCCCCGAGCTTCGAGAACCGGTTCCAACTCAGTACGCCTCACCGAGGGAGTCCTTGGCGTTGGTCGTGTCGTAGTCGCGGTCGGAGATGATCACCTTGTCGGGGATCGCCTGGCCGTCCAGGAACTTCTGGGCGGTCTCGAAGGCGAGCGGGCCGAAGCGCGGGTTCGACTCGATGACCGCGTGCAGCCAGCCGTCGGCGATGCCCTGGACGGCGCTGCGGGTGCCGTCCACCGAGACGATCTTGATCTCGCCGGGCTCCTTGCCCGCGCCCTTCAGCGCGGTGACCGCGCCCAGCGCCATCTCGTCGTTCTCGGCGTAGATGCCGTTGATGTCGGGGTTGGACTGGATGAGCTGCTCGGTGACCTGCTGCCCCTTCTCGCGGGCGAACTCGCCGGTCTGCTCGAACGAGATCGTGATCTCGGGGGCCTTCTCCTTGACGCGGTCCTTGAAGCCGTTCGTGCGCTCGGTGGTGACGTTGTTGCCGGGGGCGCCCAGCAAGATGGCGACCTTGCCCTTTCCCGACAGCGCCTCGATCATCCGGTCGGCGGCGCGCTTGCCCTGCTCGTAGAAGTCCGAGCCGATGAAGGTCAGGTAGTCGCTGCACGCCTTGGCGTTGATCTTGCGGTCGACCGTGATGATGGGGATCTTCTTGGCGGCGGCCTGCTGGAGCACGGGCTCCCAGCCGTCGGAGTTCAGCGGCGCGATGACCAGGAGCTGCACGCCCTGCGCGATGAGTTGCTGGACGTCGGTGATCTGCTTGGAGAACTGCGACTGGGCGTTGGTGACCTTGAGGTTCGTGATGCCCAGCTTGGCGGCCTCGTCCTTGATGGACTTGGTCTCCGCGATGCGGAACGGGTTGGCCTCCTTCTCCGACTGGGAGAAGCCGACCGTGGCCGTCTTGAGGTCGAACTTCGTGCCGCCGAACTGCTGCAGCGTGCACGTCGGGCCGGCCGTGCCGGAGGGCGTCTGGACGACCTGCTGACCGGCCGTGCCGGCGACGGCCGGCGCGCTCTGCGGCTCCTCGGCCTTGGCGCAGGCGGCCGCGGTGAGGAGGACGGCCAGGGCCAACGCGGCTGTCCGGAGATGGGGAGTCATCGCGGTTCCTTCCTATCAGGTGCGGCGCCCGGGCCGCAGGGGCCCGGGCGCGGGAGAGGATCAGCTACAGGTGGGGTTGATCGCGCCCGTCAGCGCCTCGTGCGCGTCGTGGACGCGCTTGACGTCGGGCTTGGTGATCGCCCGGTCGTACGTCATGAGGCCGTTGATCTCGGTCTCGACGTCCGTCGTCTGGGTGTAGATCGCGGCGCTGAGCTGCTCGCAGGCGTGCAACTTCGCCAGTTCCGCCACCATGTTCACGTAGCGGTTGGTGAGGGACTCGCGGTCCGGCTCGCCCGCGTAGCCCCAGCCGCCGCCGGACCAGGTGTGGCCGACCACGGGCAGGGCCAGGCCGCCGTACTCGCCGATGACGTTCGCCCGGCCGCCCGACGGCTTTCCGGGGTTGCCGGGGCCCGGGTAGATGTGGAAGTCCTTGACGTCGCCGTTGCCGCCGTCCACGGCGCCGCAGCAGTTGATGCCGCTCATGTTGTTCACCAGGCGCGAGGGGTCCCAGCTCTTGACCATGTCGGCGACGCGCGCCTGGTCGTACTGGCCCCAGCCCTCGTTGAACGGCACCCACATCACGATCGACGGGCTGCTGCGGTGCTGGTCGACCAGCTCCTTCAGCTCGGCCTCGAACTGCGGCCGGTCGGTCGTGCGGAAGGCCGACGGCATGTCCTGCCAGACCAGCAGGCCCAGCTTGTCGGCGTGGTGGTACCAGCGGTCGGACTCGACCTTGACGTGCTTGCGCACGGCGTTGAAGCCGAGGGCCTTGGTCTGCTCCAGGTCGTAGCGCAGGGCCTCGTCGGTCGGCGGCGTGTAGATGCCGTCGGGCCAGAAGCCCTGGTCGAGCGGGCCGATCTGGAAGACCGGCTGCCCGTTGAGCAGCATCCGGTTGCCGGAGACCGAGATGGAGCGCATCCCGAAGTACGACTCGACCTTGTCGTGCTTGAGCCTGACCTCCAGGTCGTACAGGTGAGGGTCGTCTGGGGACCACAGCTTGGGATCGGGCACGGGGAGCCGCAGCTCCTTGCCGACCTGGCCGCGGACGATGCCGACCACGCGCCGGCCGTCCCTGGCGATCACGGTGGCGGTGCCGGGCGAGCCCTGGACGGTGACGTACAGCGCCTGGCCGCGCAGGTCGGGGGTGGTGTCCACGCGGTCGATGCGGTCCTTGGCGACCGGCTCGATCCAGACGGTCTGCCAGATGCCGGAGACGGAGGTGTACCAGATGCCGCTGGGGTTGAGGCGCTGCTTGCCGATGGCCTGGGCGCCGTTGTCGGTGGGGTCGTGGACGCCCACGACCAGCTCCTGCGGGCCCGAGCGCCTGAGCGCGTCGGTCACGTCCACGCTGATCCGGCCGTAGCCGCCCTTGTGGGTGGTGACCTGCTTGCCGTTCACGTGGACCGTTGCGTCCCAGTCCACCGCGTCGAGGTGCAGCAGCAGCCGCTCGCCGCGCCAGGTGCGGGGCACCTCGAACGTGCGGCGGTACCACATGCGCTCCTCGTGCCGCCCGATGCCGGACAGCTGCGACTCCACCGGGTAGGGCACCACGATCCGCTCGGGCAGCTCCTTGCCGTAGGGGGCGGCCTCGCCCTCCTTGGCCGGGGCGAACTGCCAGGTGCCGTTGAGGCTGCGCCACCGGTCGCGGACGAGCTGCGGCCGGGGGTACTCGGGCAGCGGGTTCGCCGGGTTCATGTCGTCGGCGAACTTGCTCTTGAGCACGTAGGTGGAGGCGTTGACCACGTGGGCGAAGGGGTAGGCGGCCAGTGGGGTGCCGTCCGCGTAGGCGATGCCGCCGGCGCCGTCGTAGGAGGTGCGGACGGTGCCACCCGCCTTCGACGGGACCGGGTACTGCAACTTGAGCTCGACGGTCTCCGGGCTCTTCTGCACCGCGGAGGTGACCGGCCAGGCCGCGGCGCCGACCGTGACGGCCAGCTTCCTGGCCGCGTCGGCGGGCAGCGCGGCCAGCGGCTTGGCGTACGTCAGGGTCGCGACGTCACCGGCGGTGTTCAGCCGGGCGTCGTAGGGGCCGTCCGGCTGGAAGTCCGCGGGCACGGTGAGCGCGTCCATGGGGACGACGGCCTTCGGCCGGCTCGGGCTCTGCCAGTGCAGGCGCAGGTTGGCGCCGCCGAAGTGCTCGAAGTACTCGACCTTGATGTCATACTTGCGGCCCGCTTCCAGGGCGATCGGGGTGCCGATCTGCTCCCGGTCCCAGTCGTCCACCCAGTGGTCGATGATCGGCTTGCCGTCCACCCAGAGGCGGAAGCCGTTGTCGCCGATGATGGAGAAGGTGTAGCTCTCGGTGTACTCGGCGGTGATCTGGCCGGTCCACCGTACGGTGACGTCGTCCTCCCTGCCGGTCAGCAGCTTGAACGTCGGGTTCAGGTCGGCCAGCTCGAGGTTCGGGTCGATGATGCTCGCCTTGAGCTCGGCGAAGTCGAACTTTCCCGCTGCCGAGGCGAGGTAGTAGTCGCCGCGCAACCCGTTCCGCTCGGGAAGGGCTGCCGACTGGGCGGAGGCGGGGGCCGGCATCTGCCATAACACGGACATCAACACGGCCAGCAGCAACGCAAGGCGCTTACGCACGGGGGGTCCTTTCGAAACGCGCCGATCAGGTTCGGACAGCTTTTGACCCTGACACGCTCCAAAGTAAGCACCGGCGGACCGAGGCGGTCAAGATTTCCGATCAAATTCGTTCTCGTTCGGTCAGAGGTGAACTCATGTTGGCGGGTCTACTATGATCGGGACGTGAGCGACACGCAGAGCGACGGACGCCGGCCCGTGTTCGCCGCTGAACGCCGGCAGCGCATCCTCGAGCTGGTGCGCGCCAACGGCGCCGTGTCGCTGCGCGAGCTGGCCCAGGCCGTCCACTCCTCCGAGGTGACCGTCCGCCGCGACCTGCGCGCGCTGGAGTCGGAGGGCCTGCTCAACCGCCACCACGGCGGCGCGACCCTGCCCGGCGAGCTGTCGCGCGAGGCCGGCTACACGCACAAGGTCTCCCTGGAGTCCGCCGAGAAGGCCGCCATCGCCGACCTGGCCGGCGCCCTCGTGGAGGACGGCGACGCGATCGTGATCGGTCCCGGCACCACCACGCAGGAGTTCGCCCGCCGCCTGACCAGGCACTCCGAGCTGGCGGTGGTGACCAACTCGCTACTGGTCGCCCAGGTGCTGGCCGGCTCGCCGCGGATCGAGGTGATGCTGACCGGCGGCACGCTGCGCGGCTCGATCCTGGCCCTGGTGGGCAGCGCCGCCGAGCACTCCCTGGCCGGGCTGCGGGTGCGCCGGGCGTTCGTCTCGGGCAACGGGCTGACCGCCGAGCGTGGCCTGTCGACACCGAACATGCAGGTGGCGGGGGTGGACCGGGCGCTGGCGGCGGCCGCCGAGGAGGTCGTGGTGCTGGCCGACCACACCAAGATCGGCGTGGACACGATGGTGCAGACCGTCGCGCCCGACCGCATCGACCACCTGGTGACCGACGACTCCGCGCCGCGCGACGTGCTCGACGAGCTGAGCGCGCGCGGCGTCCGCCTGCACGTCGCCCAGTTCTGATCGCTCCGGTGATCGCCTTTTCTGATCGAATGTGACAATCCCGTTACTGGAACGTTTCCTTCCCGGACCACGATCGAGGCGGAGGCAACCGTGCTACAGGTGGCTGGCGTTCTCAAGGCGTTCCAGGGTGTCACCGCCCTCGACCACGTGACCCTGTCCGTGCGCACCGGCGAGGTGCACGCCCTGATCGGCGGCAACGGAGCGGGCAAGTCGACCCTCGTCAAGGTGCTGTCAGGCGTCCACCAGCCGGACGCGGGCGAGCTGCGCTTCCTCGGGGAGCCGGTCAGGTTCGCCGGGCCGGCCGACGCCAAGCGGGCGGGGATCGCCACGATCCATCAGGAGACGAACCTCGTACCGACGATGAGCGTGGCCCGCAACCTGCTGCTCGGCAGGGAGCCCAGGGGCCGGCTCGGGCTGATCGACTCGGCCGCGGTGCACGCCCGCGCCGGAGAGGTGCTGGCCGCGTACGGGCTGGAGGTGGACGTGCGCCGCCCGCTCGGGTCGCTGGGCGAGGGCGCCCGCCAGATCGTCGCCCTGGCCCGCGCGGCCTCGGCGGACGCCCGGCTGGTCATCATGGACGAGCCCACCACCGCGCTCGACCACGCCGAGCTGGAGACCCTGTTCGGGGCCGTGACCAGGCTGCGTGAGGAAGGCCGCTCGGTCATCTACGTCACGCACCGGCTGGAGGAGCTCTACGGGATCTGCGACCGCGTCACGGTGCTGCGCGAGGGCCGGGTCGTGCACACGGGTCCGCTGGCCGGCCTCGACCGGCTGCGGCTGGTCTCGCTCATGCTGGGCCGGCCGTTCCACCCGGTGGAGCCCGCGCTCCAGACGGGCGAGCCGGACGTGCCCGCCGACGCGCCGGTGCTGGAGGCCAAGGGCCTGACCCGGCAGCACGTGCTGGACGGGGTGTCGCTGGTGATGCGGGCCGGCGAGGTGGTCGGCCTCGGCGGGCTGCTCGGCGCCGGCCGCAGCGAGACCGCCCGCGCGATCGCGGGGGTGCTGCCGGTGGACGCCGGGCAGGTCACCGTAGCCGGCTCGGCGGCGCGCAAGTGGTCGATCAGGAGCGCCGTGCGCGCCGGGATCGGCCTGGTGCCGGAGAATCGGAAGACCGAGGGCATCGTTCCCACCCTCTCGGTACGCGACAACATCGCGCTGGCCGCCCTGCCGCGCCTGTCGCGGGCCGGGATCGTGTCGGACGCGCAGGTGGACGCCATCGTGGCGACGTTCATGCGGCGGCTGGGCATCAAGGCGGTCTCGCCCCGCCAGCCGGCCGGGGAGCTGTCGGGCGGCAACCAGCAGAAGGTGCTGCTGGCCCGGTGGCTGGCCATGCACCCCAAGGTGCTGCTGCTGGACGAGCCGACCAGGGGCGTGGACGTGGCCACCAAACTGGAGATGCAGGCGCTGCTGGACGAGCTGGCCGTGGACGGGCTGGCCATCCTGCTCATCTCCTCCGACGTCGCCGAGCTGGTCGAGAACTGCGACAGCGTGGTGGTCCTCAGAGACGGCGCGATCACCGACCAGCTCACCGGCCCCGAGGTCACCGAGGACCGTCTGCTGGCGGCCCTGGCGAAGGACTAGCGGGGTGCGGGTGCCACGTCGGGCGGGGCAATCCCCGGGTCATGTAGGACACACGAGGGTGTTAGGGTCGCGCCATGCCACGTACAGACAGGGCGTCGCGGGTGATCACCGCGCGACCCGATCGTGTCTGGGCCGCGCTCGTCGATCGCGAGGCGCTCGCGGCGTGGCTCCCGCCGGCCGGGATGACCGGCAGGTTCGAGCGGTTCGACGCCCGGCCGGACGGGTCGTACCGGTTGGTGCTGACCTACTCCGACACGTCCGGCGCCTCCGGCAAGGCGACCGTCGATTCCGACATCGTCGAGGCGCGCTTCGTCGACATCGTCCCCGGCGTGCGGGTCGTGCAGGCGGTGGACTTCGTCTCCGACGATCCTGCCTACGCCGGCACGATGACCATGACCTGGGAGGTCACCGCTGTCGAAGCGGGGACACGCGTCGACATCGTCGCCGACGACGTCCCGGACGGCATCTCCGCGGAGGACCACGCCGAGGGGCTCGCCTCTTCCCTGGCGAACCTGGCCGCCTACGTGGAGCGTTAGCCCTCGCCGATGCCGCGCCCAGGCGATGTCCGTCCTTCTCAAGATCGCGAAGTGTCGCTCGCGTACTAGTAGACCGAGATGTGCGGATGGTCGTAGTGGTTGGCCGTCGTGCCGCCCCGGTCGGACATGGTGCGCCATGAGCCCGTCCTGACGTGCCAGATGCGCTGCCGGAAGATGATGTACATGATCCCCAGCCGCTTGGCGTTCTTGATCGCCCAGGCGGCGATCTGGTCGCCGCGCTTCAGCTCGTCCGCCGACGGCATCGCGCCGCCCCGGCTCAGCATGAAGTCGCAGGCCCGGCCGAGCGGGTGCTCGCCGCCGTCCTGGATCGCCCGGTAGCAGCCGATCCCGTACGGCACCTCGAACCGCTCCTGGATGAGCTGCTTGACCAGCCGCATCCGGGGCGTGATGTGGTCCGACCCCTCGGGGAGCTGCGGCACCCACGTGCCGTCGGGCCGCCGCACCCCCGGCGCCGTGTAGAGCTGGTCGATCTTGTCCTTGATCCGCTCGATCTGCTTCTCGGCCTTGGCCTTGCGCTCCTCCAGGTCCTCGACGGTCTCCTCGAGCTCCCCGGCGCGCGCGGCGGCCTCGTCCTTGGCCTGCCGGTGGGTGTTCCTGACGGCCGCGTAACCGCGCAGCCTGGCGTCCTGCACGTCGATCAGGTGCTGGGTCAGCGCCATCCGGCCGAGCAGGGCGGAGGGGTCCTGGCTGCTGCTGAGCAGGGCGATCTGGCCGGGCTCGCCGCCCATGTACTTGGCCAGCGCCATGGCGCGCAGCTCGGTGGACTGGCGGTCGTAGACCTCCTGGGCGGCGGCCAGCTTGTCGCGGGCCGCCTTCTCGGCCTTCTCCGCCTTCTCCCTGGCGATGCGGCTGTTGTAGTACTCGGTGATGAGCTTGTCCGAGTCCTTCTGCAGCGCGGCCAGCTCCTTCTTGAGCTGCTTGACCGTGGGCTTGGGATCGGCCTGGGCCGGTGCCGCCGCGAGCAGGAGCACCACGGCCAGCGCGGCGCTCGTGCCCCGCCACGTGCGGGGCGTGCGGGCAGGCCGGTCGGCGGAGGACGCAACCGCCACTCTTCTCCTTACCCCGAGCCACAGGGCAGGTTCCGGTCATGAACTATTCAGCCCGGGGGGACGCCCTCTATCCGACGCACGATAGTAGGGGATCAGCGCTACCGGCGTGCAAATCAGCCTTTTTCACCATCGCGGCGCCGGCGTACCCTGCGGACCACGATCTGCCGTCCGAGCAGCACCGATCCGGGCACCACCAGGACCAGCCCGAGCAGGCCGGAGCCCACCCCGACGCCGACGTCGGCGTCCACCACCCCGTCGCCGTCGCCGCCGAGCAGCGGCAGACCGAGGGACACGCTGATCGAGATCGAGATCAGGGGGCCTCTCTCCCTGGTCGGCGGCGGCTCGGGCGCGCTCGACGTGGGGGGCCGGGTGGCGGGCGGCGGCTGCTCGCCGTTGCCGGGCGGGTCGCTGGCGGGAGGGTCGTTGTCCGGGGGCGAGCTGGTGGGCGGGCGGGTGGTCGGCGCCGGCCCGCCCGTCCGCGTGGGCTCCCTGGTGGGTTCCCTCGTGGGCTCGCGCGTGGGCTCTCTGGTCGGTTCGCGGGTGGTCGCCCCGCTGGTCGGGCGGCCCGTGGGCCGGCCCGTGCCCTGGGGCGGCCCGCCCGTGGGCGACGTGGTCGGCAGGCCCGCGTACGTGATGGTCGGCGTGATGGGCCCGCTCCCCGTGGGCTCCTCCGAGGGCACGGGCTCGGAGGGCGTCGGCTCGACCGGCGACGGCGAGCCGGGGGTGAACGGCGGGGCCGACGTGGCGGGCGGCAGGGCGGCGCCGCTCCGCTGGTCGGGCGTGTCGCCCAGGATCACGAACGCCGACGCCACGGCCGCCGCCGTCGCCAGCACCAGGCCGCCGGTCACCGCGAACTTGCCGACCGGCGTGAGCGTGCTCTGGAACATGCTCGTGGCGCTGCCGCCACCACCGTCCGTGGCCGCCTGGGGCTTCGGCAGCAGCGCTGCCAGGGGCAGCGTGAGGATCCCGAGCCCGGTACGCCCCCGCAGCTCCCATTCCTCCCCGTACGCCGCCCGCGCGACCTCCTCCAGCTCCTCCAGGAACGCCTCCGCCGACTCCGGGCGGCCCGAAGGGTCCTTGGCCAGGCCGTGCTCGACCAGCGGGCGCAGCGGCTCCGCGACGTCCTCCAGCGGGGGCGGCACGTGCTGGTGCTGGTAGGCCAGGGCGGCCACGTTCTCGGCCTGGAAGGCGCGGTGGCCGGTCAGGCACTCGTAGAACACCAGGCTCGCGGCGTACACGTCGGTCGCCGGGCCGGCCGGGGCGTCGTCCCACTGCTCGGGCGCCATGTACGACGGGGTGCCGGCGAGCGTGGCCGTCTCCCCGAAGTGCGCCGCCACGCCGAAGTCGACGAGCTTGCTGTCGCCGTCCTGGGTGATCAGGACGTTCTCGGGCTTGAAGTCGCGGTGCACGATCCCGTGCCGGTGCGCCTCGGCCAGCCCGAGCAGCGCGCCCTTCAGCACCGCGAGCGCGGCCTCGGCGCCGGTCGCGCCCTCGTGCTCCAGCAGCCGGCGCAGCGTGATGCCGTCGACCAGCTCCATCACGATGACGGCGTCGTCGTCGCCCTCGACGTAGTCCAGCAGGCGGGCGGTGTGGGGGCTGTCGATCTCCCGGATGACCTGGGCCTCGGCCCGGAACCGCGCGACGAACCGGGCGTCCTCGCGCAGGGTTTCGGATAAGTGCTTGATCGCGACCGCAAGCCCGTCGGACTCGCGTACGGCGAGCATCACCCGGCCGGTCCCACCGTGGCCGAGTTCCCGGATCTCCGTGTAGCCGGGAACTTCCATCCTGGGACCTCCTGAGCCGATAAAGATCCTTATGTCAGGACGCTATCCCGGTGTCACAGGCCGTGTCGAGCCCCTTCGCGCGAGTAACCGCACCCCTGCTGCAATCGGTATTTTTACTACTTCTTATAGTAGTTCCGTGTCACTCACGGATCATCTGCGCCACTGGCTCGGTGCGTGGCCACCGCAGGAGAAACTGCAGGTAACAGGCTCGGTGCGACGCACCGAACCCGGCTGGGACGGCCGCGTCTACCCGGCGCTCGGCGTCGGCTCACCCGACGGGGCGGTGCTGTCGGTGGCGCCGGAGCACGTGGGGCGGGTGACGGCCGCGCGATCCCTGAGAGAGGTGCCCGAACTGGTCGGGTACGCGGAGCGCGGCTGGTTCGAGGCCGTCTTCCGGTGGAGCACCCGGCCGGCCCCGCTGCCGGACGCCGGGCAGTGGATGCCCGCCGACGCGCCGGGCGTCCCGGACTGGCTGTGGCCGTTCGGCGGGGAGGTGCTGGTGGCGGTGGACCCCGACTCGGGCGAACACCTGGCCGGAGTGGGGATCAAACGCCACGACCGGTACGGGCGAGAGCTGTCGGTGGTGACGGCCCCGGCGGCGCGCGGGCGCGGGCTGGCCCGGCGGCTGGTGGCCCAGGCGGCGCGACGGGTGCTGGACGAGGGGGCGGTGCCCACGTACCTGCACGCGCTCACGAACACGGCGTCAGCGGCCGTGGCGAACGCCGCAGGCTTCCCGGACCGCGGCTGGACCGCCTTCGGCGTCGCCGAACGCTGACCCACCCCTGACCCGCCGAACCACCCTGCCAGCCCGACCCCGACCCGCCCTGACCGGCGCTGAAGGGCGCTGAAGGGCGCTGCCGACACGGTGCGCCACAGGATCGGGCAACCCGCCGGGACCGCCCGGCCAGCGGCGGCGAGGAGGACGCTACGGGCGGCGGCCGGGTCACGCCGCCCGCGAATCGGGCGAGCGCCGGGACGACCGGGCCGCCGGCCGGGTTGAGGGGGCGAACGCTACGCGCGGCGCGGCGCGGCGGGTCAGACCGCCCCGCGAATCGGGTGAGCGCCGGAACGGCCGGAACTTCGGCCGGGACTGGATGGGGAGTTCGGTCGGGGAGCTCGGTCGGGGAGCTCGGTCGGGGAGCTCGGTCGGGGAGCTCGGTCGGGGAGCTCGGTCGGGGAGCTCGGTCGGGGAGTTCGGTCGGGACTCGGCTGGGAGTTCGGTCGGGGACGGAAGGGTGCGGGCGCTACGGGCGGTGTGGCGGGTCAGGCGGCGCCGCGGATCGGGTCGGCACCGGGGTGGCCCGGGATACCAGCGGCGGCGAGGAGGGTGCGGACGTTGCGGGCGGCTGTGCGGCCGGCGCGGTTGGCGCCGATCGTGCTGGCCGACGGGCCGTAGCCGACGAGCTGGAGCCGGGGCTCCCGCAGCACCCGTGTGCCGTCCACGCGGATGCCGCCGCCCGGCTCCCTGAGGTGGAGCGGGGCGAGGTGGTCGAGGGCCGAGCGGAAGCCGGTGGCCCAGACGATCGTGTCGGCCGCGACGTACCCGCCGCCGTCCCAGGCGATCCCGCCCGCCACGACGCGGTCGAACATCGGCAGCCGCTCCAGCGCCCCCTTAGTCAGCGCCTCCCTGACGACGGCGTTGTAACGCAGGCCGGTCACGCTGACGACGCTCTGCGGCGGCAGGCCGGCGCGTACGCGCTCCTCCACCAGGCCGACCGCCTCCCGCCGGGCCTCCTCGCTGAATTCCTCCTCCGCGAACACGGGCGGCCGGCGCGTGACCCAGGTCGTCGCGGCGGCCACGCCGGCGACCTCCGAGAGCACGTGCATGGCCGAGTGCCCGCCGCCGACCACGACCACCCGCCGCCCCGCGAACTCCTCCGGCCCCCGGTATCCGGCGTAGTGCAGCTGGCGACCCGCGAACCCGGCCGCGCCCGGGTAGTAGGGCCAGTACGGCCGGGTCCACGTGCCGGTGGCGTTGACCACGGCCCGGGCCGCCCACTCCCCCGTGTCCGTCGCGACCACCAACCGCTCCCCCGCCCCGTCGTCGCGGACGGCCGTGACGCGCACCGGCCGCACGACGTCGAGCCCCGTCACGCGCTCGTAGTCGGCGTAGTAGGCGGGGACCACCTCGGCGGCGGGCCGCCGCCCGTCCCCCTCGGCCGGCTGGGGCAGGCCGGGCAGGTCGAAGACGCCGTGCACCTTGTCCATGGTGAGCGAGGGCGAGCGGTGGCGCCACGCCCCTCCGGCGCCGTCGGCCGCGTCCAGGACGACCGGCTCGAACCCGAACCTCCGCAGGAAGTACGCGCTGGACAGCCCCGCCTGCCCGGCGCCGATGACCACGACCTCGCTCAGCTCCACGACACACTTCAACCGCGCCGCGCCCGCCGCTCTTCCCCCGGACCGGAACCCCGCCAGGGTGCGATCTCAGCTCATGAGGCCGGCCGCGTGAGCGCGGCCGGGACGGCGGGCGCGGCCGCTTCGGCGGTCGCTGGAAGCGCAACGGCGAAGGCGGCCGCCCCCTCACGCGCCGTGCACCGGGCCCGCCCGGGACGCCGGCACAGGAACGCCGGTACTGCCTGCCGGGACGCCGGTACAACAACGCCGGTACAACAACGCTGGTACAACAACGCTGGTACTGGAACGCCGGTACTGGAACGCCGGTCCTGCCTGCCCGGACGCCGGCATCGGGAGGTCAAGCCCGTCTGCCACCGCCCGCCGGGACGGGGGCGGTCGAGCCGCGGACGACCAGTTCCGTCGCCAGCTCCACGTGGTGGGAGTCGATCTTCTCCCCGGCCGCGAGCCGCAGCGCGGTCCGCAGCGCGACCCCGCCCATCTCGCGCAGCGGCTGCCGGACGGTGGTCAGCGGCGGCGAGGTGACCTGGGCGATCTGCGTGTCGTCGAACCCCACGATGCTGAGGTCCTCGGGAATGCGCAGGCCCCGCGCCCGCGCCGCCTCCATGATCCCGACGGCCATCTCGTCGCTGCCCGCGAAGATGGCCGTCGGCGCGTGCGGCAGGCCGAGCACCGCCGCCCCGCCCTCCACCCCGTCGTGGTAGTGGAAGTGGCTCGAGCGCACGTAGCCGGGCAGGACCGGCGCCCCCTCGGCCTCCATGGCGGCGCGGTAGCCGTGCAGCCGCGCCTGGTTGCAGGCCGCGGTGGCCGGGCCGCCGATGTAGGCGATGCGCCGGTGCCCGAGGGAGAGCAGGTGGTGGGTGGCGGCCAGCCCGCCGGCGAAATTGGTCGAGCCGATGCTGGTGACCCGGGTGCGCGGCAGGTTGAGCGGGTCGATGAGGACCAGCGGCAGGCGGGCCCTGGCCAGCGCGGCCGGCTGGCCCGCGGTCAGCTCGCCGGTGACGGCGATCAGCGCGCGGCGCCCGGCCGCGACCAGCTCGCGGGCCCAGGCGGTGGTGCGCTCGGTGCCGCTTCTGATGCTGACCACGATCCCGACGCCGGCCTCGGCCCCGGCCGCCACCGCGCCCTGGATGATCTCGGTGGAGTAGGCGTTGAGGTCGGCGTCGAACTGCACCTCGACCGTGGCCAGCCCGGAGGGCTCGCGGCGCGGCGCCGGGCCGACGTAGTCGTGCTGGCGCAGCAGCGACTGCACGAGCGAGCGGGTGGCCGGCGCGACGTCGCTGCGGCCGTTGAGCACCTTGGAGACGGTCGCGACCGACACGCCGGCCGAGGCCGCGACGGTGGCGAGCGTGGCGCGCCTAGAACTGGCCGGCATCTGCACCCCCTTGCCGCCGCCCGGCGGAGCCCGCGCCCGTATCGGCGCCCACATCGGCGCCCACATCGGCGCCCACATCGGCGGGGGTGACGAGCCGCCGGTCGTGGCCGACGTACCGCGACGGGCCGGTCAATCGTACGACGCCCCGGCAGGGCAGGTCGGCCGCCGAGGTGCCGACCAGCACCTCGACGTCCCCGGGCTCGACGACCCGGCGCAGGTCGCGGCCGGTGAAGGCGGTGCGGTCGGCGTGTACGCGGAAGCTCACCTCCGTGCTCCCGCCCGGCTCCAGCCGGACCCGCGCGAACCCGGCCAGCTGCCGCACCGGCCTGGTGACCTGGGCCAGGACGTCGTGCAGGTAGAGCTGGACGACCTCCTCCCCGGCCCGGCCGCCGGTGTTGCGGACGGTGACCGTCGCCGTGAACTCCCCGTCGGTGGGCACCTCGGTGTCGCTGATCCGCAGGCCGGCGACCTCGAAGGTGGTGTAGGAGGCGCCGTAGCCGAAGGGGAAGAGCGGGGTCGGGTCGAGGTTGCTGATGCCGTGGCTGTCGGTGCCCAGGGGTGGTTGCAGGTAGGTGCCCGGTTGCCCGCCGGGGCCGCGCGGGATCTGCACGGGCAGCCGGCCCGCGGGCTGGATCCGGCCGGAGAGCACGCCGGCGATGGCCGCGCCGCCCTCCTCGCCGGGCATGAACGCCTGTACGAGCGCGGCGGCACCGGCCCGTACCTCGCCCAGCGCGTACGGGCGACCGGAGACGACGACCACGACCACCGGCGTGCCGGTGGTGGCCAGCTCGGCCAGCAGGTCCGCCTGCGCGCCCGGCAGCCGCAGGTCCTCGGCGTCGCAGCCCTCACCCGAGGTGCCGTGCCCGAACAGGCCGGCCAGGTCGCCCACCACGGCCACGCACACGTCCGCCTCGCGGGCGGCGGTCACGGCGGCGGCGAAGCCGGAGCGGTCGTCGCCGCGCACCTCGCAGCCCTGCTCGTAGCGGATCTCGGCATCGGGCAGCTCCGCCCTGAGCGCGTCGAGGACGCTGGGCGCCTCGACGCCGAGCCCGAGTCCGGGGTGGCGGGGCAGCACGTGGTTGGGGAAGGCGTAGCAGCCCATGAACGTGCGGGGGTCGTGCGCGGCGGGCCCGACGACGGCGACCCGGCGCGGCGCGGGCCGTCCCTCGCCGAGCAGGGGCAGCGCGGTTCCGGCGGTGAGCAGGATGACCGACCGCTCGGCCAGCTCCCTGGCCAGGGCGCGGTTGCCCGGGGAGTCGAGGTCGGCGGAGGCGGCCCCGGCGACGGAGCCCTCCGGCGACCAGTCCGGGTCGAGCAGCCCCAGCTGGACCTTCTGGGTGAGCAGGCGGCGCACCGCCCGGTCCACGACGGCCTCCGGCAGCTCGCCGGAGCGCACCCGCTCGGCCAGGTGCTGCCCGAAGCCGAGGGTGTCGGGCAGCTCGACGTCGACCCCGGCGGCCAGCGCCTGCACCCCGGCCTGCTCGGGGTCGGCGGCGACGCGGTGCATGGTGGCCAGGAAGGGGACCGCCCAGTAGTCGGAGACGACGGTGCCGGTGAAGCCCCATTCGCCGCGCAGCACGTCGGTCAGCAGCCAGGAGTCGGCCACGGCCGGGACGCCGTCCACGTCGGAGTAGGAGTTCATCACCGCGCGGGCGCCGCCGAGCGCGATGGCGGTCTCGAACGGCGGCAGGATCATGTCCATCAGCTCGCGCCGCCCCATCGGCACCGGGCCGTGGTTGCGGGCCGCCCGCGAGGCCGAGTAGCCGGCGAAGTGCTTGAGGGTGGCGATGATCCCGGCGCTCTCCAGCCCGCGCACGTAGGCGGCGCCGAGCATCGAGACGAGGTACGGGTCCTCGCCCATGGTCTCCTCGACCCGCCCCCACCGGTAGTCGCGCACCACGTCGAGGACGGGCGACAGCCCCTGGTGCACGCCCACGGCGGCCATGTCGCGGCCGATCGCGGCCGCCATCCGGGCCACCAGCTCCGGGTCGAACGTGGCCGCCCAGGCGATGGCCGCGGGGTAGACGGTGGCGCCGTAGGCGGTGAAGCCGGTCAGGCACTCCTCGTGCACGATCGCCGGGATGCCGAGCCTGGAGCGCTCGACGACGGCCCGCTGCAGGCGCACGACGTCCGCCGCGCCCTGCTCGGGCGTGACCGGGGCGCTGCCGTGGACGCGGGTCAGGTGGCCGAGCCCGTGACGGGCCGCCTCTTCCAGGGGTATCGTGCCCGACGCGGCGAACACGTCCTGCATCGGCGCGACGTTGAGCGTCTCGGCCCCGGGCTCCGGCTCGGCCTCCTGCATGTCGTTGCCGATCCACCGGCTGCCGAGCTGGCCGATCTTCTCCTCCAGGGTCAGCTCCGCAAGGAGGGCGTCGACTCGGTCGGCCACGGTGAGCGCCGGGTCCTGCCACAGGCGGAGGGCCCGGTCCGCCGTCGGTGTCCGATCAAGAGCCGTCATGTACTGCGCTCCTTAAAGAGGTGCGGTGCTGTCGTAAGTTTTCGAAAATGTTTCGACACCTGGACGACACTCCGCGCGGAACCTTCGGTCTCACGGACCCCCAGCTGAAGGCACGCGCGAAAGTACCTTACACGTGACCCGCCGGAAATCCAGTGGTTGCCTGATCGACAAACTCTTGACACCTTTATTCCCGAAACCTAGATTGGCGACCCCCGCGGTCATGTCGAAAATGTTTCGATGAGCTGACATTGGGAGGAGTGGACGAGCGGCATCGGTACGGTGCCGATCCACGACCGCCGGCCATCGCACCCAGTGATCAACGAGCCGCATCCCCAGCCCGCGGCACTCGAGTATGGAGATCAGCGTGGAGTCCAGGAAAACCTCTCGCCGTACCTTCCTCAGCCTCTCCATGGGCGTTCCCCTGGGAGCCGCCCTCGCCGCCTGCGGCGGCTCGGGGCCCACCCAAACCGGTGCGGGCGGCACCGGCACCGGCGCCACGAGCGGCGGCGGTGGCGCCGGTGCCACGTATTGGTACCTGTCGACCCAGCCGCAGGAAGGCGTGCGCACCAGGACCGTCGAGCGCCACAACCAGGCCAACCCGAACGGCAAGATCACCGGCACGACCTTCCAGAACGACGCGTTCAAGACGAAGATCAAGACGGCCATCGGGGCCGGTCAGGCGCCCACCCTCATCTGGGGCTGGGGCGGCGGCACGCTGCGCAGCTACGTGCAGGCCGGCCAGGTCGAGGACCTGACCTCGTGGTTCGACCAGAACGCCGCCGTCAAGGACAAGCTGTTCCCCTCCTCCTTCGGGGCGGCCACCATCGACGGCAAGATCTACGCGATGCCCTGCGAGACCTTGCAGCCGATCGTCCTGTACTACGACAAGCGGGCCTTCGACAAGATCGGCGCCGAGCCGCCCCAGACGTGGGGCGACATCCTGGACCTGGTGCCCAAGTTCAACGCCAAGGGCATCGCGCCGTTCTCCCTCGGCGGCCAGTCGCGCTGGACGAACATGATGTGGCTGGAGTTCCTCTTCGACCGCCTCGGCGGACCTGAGGTCTTCCAGGCCGTCTTCGACGGCGAGAAGGACGCCTGGAACAACCCGCTCGCGATCCAGGCCCTGGGCGAGGTGCAGAAGCTGGTCAAGGCCAACGGGTTCGTCAAGGGCTTCTCCTCGATCACCGCCGACTCCAACGCCGACCAGGCGCTGCTGTACACCGGCAAGGCCGCCATGATGCTGCACGGCGGCTGGACGTACGGCAGCATGTCCACCGACGGCGGCGACTTCGTCTCCGGCGGCAACCTCGGTTACATGAACTTCCCGCCGATCGACGGCGGCAAGGGCGACCCCGGCAACACCGTCGGCAACCCCGGCCAGTACCTCTCGATCTCCTCCAAGGCCACGGCCGAGCAGAAGGAGATCGCCAAGAAGTTCTTCACCGGCGCGCTGACCGACGACACCGCGGTCAAGGACTGGGTCGGGACCGGCGCCGTCCCGATCATCAAGGGCGCGGACGCGCAGTTCGCCACCTCCAAGGACAAGGACTTCCTGACCTTCGTCTACAACATCGCCGTCAACGCCAAGACCTTCGCGCAGTCCTGGGACCAGGCGCTCAGCCCGACCGCCGCCGAAGTGCTGCTGGACAACATCTCCAAGCTGTTCCAGCTGTCGATCTCGCCGCAGGAGTTCGCCACGAACATGAACGCGGTCATCGGCAAGTGAGCGCCGTCACGACCACCGCCAGGCCCGCGGCTCGCGCGGGCCGTGGCGGCTCACTGGGATGGATGACCATCCCGGCACTCGTGTTCTTCCTCGGTTTCGCCGTGATCCCCCTGGTCGGGGTGCTCGCTCTCAGCTTCGCGCAATGGGACGGGCTCGGTGCGATCAGCATCGCGGGCTTCGACAACTGGGCGGCGATCCTGAGCGACCCGGGCCTGCCGCACGCGCTCTGGGTGACGTTCCTCCTCATGGCCGTGTCGTGGGCGGTCCAGACGCCGGCGAGCATCCTGATGGGCGCGTTCCTGGCCGGGCAGCACCGTTACCGGGCGGTCCTGTCGGTCCTGTTCTTCATCCCGCTGCTGCTCAGCTCCGCGGCCCTCGCGATCACGTACAAGGCGCTGCTCGACCCGAACTTCGGGCTCGGCGCGGGCCTGGGGATCCGCATCCTCGTCCAGGACTGGCTGGGCGAGCCGATCCTCGCCTTCAGCGTGGTGATCTTCGTGGTGTCCTGGCAGTACATCCCGTTCCACTCGCTGATCTACCAGGGCGGCATCCGCCAGATCCCGCGCTCGATGTACGAGGCCGCGGAGCTGGACGGCGCGGGCCGGGTGCGCAGGTTCTTCAGCATCACGCTGCCGCAGCTCAAGTACACGATCATCACGTCCTCGACGCTGATGGTGGTCGGGTCGCTGACCCTCTTCGACCTGATCTTCGTGCTGACCGCGGGGGGCCCCGGCGACGCCACCCGGGTGCTCGCGGTCGACATGTACAAGCGCGGCTTCATGGCCAATCTCATGGGCCCGGCCAGCGTGATCGCGATCATCCTCGTCCTCGTCGGCCTCGCCCTGTCGCTGCTGCTGCGCCGGCTCGGCGGCCGCGACTCCAGTCACAGCCAGCTAGAAGGGGCCTGACGCATGACGACCGCCCCCACCACCAGGGCCCCGGAGCAGCTCGGCACCGCCAAGGCCGACCCGCGCCACCGCCGCAGCACCTCGCGCGGCAAGGAGCGCCCCAACTACCTGGCCGGGTTGACCAGCGTCCTGTGGCTGCTGATCGTGGTCGTGCCGATCTACTGGATCGTCATCACGAGCTTCAAGTCCCAGTCGCGCTACTACCTGGAGAACCCGTTCGCCCCGCCGTCGGAGCCGACGCTGGTGAACTACCGGCTGGTCATCGAGTCGGACTTCGTGCAGTACTTCATCAACAGCGTCATCGTCACGATCGGCGCCGTGGTGCCCGCCGTGGCGGTCAGCTTCATGGCGGCGTACGCGATCGTGCGCAGCGGCGGCCGGAACAGGCTGCTGCGCTGGACGAACTCGCTGTTCCTCATGGGGCTGGCCATCCCGCTGCAGGCCACGATCATCCCGGTCTACCTGATCATCATCCAGCTCGGCCTGTACGACTCGCTGATGGCGATGATCCTGCCGTCGATCGCGTTCGCGATCCCCCTGTCGGTGCTGGTCCTGTCGAACTTCATCAGGGATGTGCCGAAGGACCTGTTCGAGTCGATGCGGATCGACGGCGCGACCGAGCGCGGGATGCTCTGGCGGCTGGCGTTCCCGCTGGCCCGCCCGGCCGTGGTGACGGTGACGATCTACAACGCGCTGCACATCTGGAACGGGTTCCTGCTGCCGCTGGTGCTCACGCAGAGCCCGGACAAGCGCGTGCTGCCGCTGGCGCTGTGGTCCTTCCAGGAGGAGTACAGCATCAACGTGCCCGCCGTCCTGGCCTCGGTCGTGCTTACCACGCTCCCCATCCTCGTCCTGTACGTGGTGGGCCGCCGCCAGCTCCTCAGCGGCCTGACCGCGGGCTTCAGCAAGTAGTGAGAGCAGTCTCGTGGCGGCGCAGGTGCTCGATGTTCATCTCGTAGAAGCGATCGTCGCCGCGGGCGATGTGGTCGGCGAAGGCCGCGTCGCCCGCGGCGGCACGCTCCCGCATGAAGCCGACCAGATGCTCCAGGCGCTTGATCGCGGTCTTCGCCAGCGCCTGCCGGGCGGCCTCGCCGAGCTCGTACGCGTCGGCGAACAGCCGCAGCCGCCGCGCCTGCTCCGCCACCGGGATCCCGTCGCCGTCACTCGGATCGTGCAGGGGGACGAACCGGTAGGCCGCGTAGGCCACGTCCCAGACGCGCGGTCCCGGGTGCGCCGTGTCGAAGTCGATGAACGCGACCGGCCGGCCCTCCCTGACCACGCAGTTGTACGGGGCCACGTCCCCGTGGCAGATCACCTCGGCCGGCTCGACCGCCGGGAAGTACCAGTCACCCTCGCGGGAGAGGCCGACCGTGGCGTCGTGGTATTCGCGCAGCAGCCGGGCCACGGCCACCAGCACCTCATCGGCGCGCACCCATGCGGGCAGCGGGTAGTCGGCGGTCACGCCCGGCACGAAGTCGAGGACCTCCCGCCCCTGCCCGTCGATCCCGTGGCTCCTCGGCGCGCCGGTGAACCCGCGCTCGGCCAGGTGGCGCAGCAGCCCGTGCACGGCCGGGGTCCAGGGGCCCGCCGGCCTGCGCACCGTGTCGCCCACCCGGACCACGTGATTGACGCCGCCGCCGGTCAGCACCTCTTCGCCGGGCACCGCCCCTCCTTGATCGCGTCCGGCCAGTGTGCCACGCGTCGCGGGGCCGTCGCTCCCCATTTTTCACCAGGTAGACCGGTGCACGGGCGCCATGGACGCACCGCCCGAGGACTTCCCGTGGTGCTCGCGGTGGAGGACGCTCGAGACCTGGGCGAAGGCGCTCAGGTCGCTCGCGTGATCATCGCCGCGCCCGGAAGGCCACGGCCGTCGTGGAGGTGATCGCCGTCACGAGCACGACCGTGAGCAGGACGCTGTTCAGCGGGTTCCGCCGCCGCGCCGGCGGCTCGAGGCGCTTGACGCGCGACCGGGCCGACGGCGTGGGGGCCGGGGTGGGCTCGGGCGTCGGCGAGGGGAGCACCCGGACCGGCACCACGGGCGGCGCAACCGGCGGCGCGGCCGCGCGCACCTCGCGGGGCCCGCGGCGGGGGCACTCCCCCACCACGACGCCGCCCGAGCACACCCCGTCGTGGTAGACGGTCACCTGCGGCACCGTGACCTGGGGCGCCGCCCGTCTCCCGCGCGGCATCGAGATCGACACCCTGGGATCGGGCGAGCGCCGCACCGACACCCTCGGCACCTTCACCCGGGGGCCCACGGTGACGCCCCTGGGCGGGGCGGGCGGGCGCACGGACACCTTCGGCACCGGCCGGGGCGGCACCACCCGGCCGCCTCCCGGAACTGGACGAGGCCGCGCCACCCGACCAGCTCCGAGCACCGGACGGGGCCGCGCCACCCGGCTGCCTCCCGCCATCCGACGGGGCGGGGCCGGGCGGCCGGTTTCCGGCCCCCCGGCGAGCGCCATCCGGCTGACTTCCCGCGCCCCGCCGGGCCACGGCTCGCGGTCGGCAACGGCGGGGCCGGCCGCGGGGCCCGCGGCCGCCGCGATCAGGGCGGCGGCCAGCAGCAGCGGCGCGCGCCTGACGGCCACGGTCACAACCCCCCGGCGATCCGCGCGAACTCGTCCAGCGCCCCCTGGAACGCCTCCGACCCGACCGCCAGCGGCCCGGCGAACGCGTGCGAGATGTCCCAGGTCAGGTAGATGCCGAAGCCGAGCAGCGCCGCCGTGGCGACCAGCGGCAGCATCGCCAGCCCGCGCGGCCTGGCCCCGGCCAGGAACGGGAAGACGATGACCAGCACGCCGGTGAGGATCGTCAGGAGCAGCAGCCCCTCGGGCGGCGTCGCGGCGGCGTCGGCGGTGCGCTGCGCGCGCGCCGTGGAGATGGCGCTGATGTGCTCCAGCACGGTCTCCTTGGCGTCCTCCTCGTCGCCGTCGCGGGTCTGGAGCTCGTTGACGCGGCCGCGCAGGTCGTCCATCCGCTCGGCGCCGAGCGGGTGCATCTTGCCCTCGGCCATGAGCGGCCACTCGTCCCGCACCACGAACGTGACGTAGTCACGCAGCGACCTGCGCACCTCCTCGGGCGCCGAGCCGGGCAGGTCGGAGGCCGCCCAGTAGGCGTCGACCGCGGACTGGCTCTCGGCGTGGGTGTTGAGCCGGGCGGCGTCGGCGGTGGTCCACGGCACGATGATCGCGATGGCGAACACCAGCAGGAACATGGCCGACAACATCGCCCCCGCGTGCGCGGCGGACGGGCCGTTGGGGTCGCGGTCCTCGCCGGCTCTCTTCACCCGCCTGAACACCAGCGCGGTGAGCGCCACCGCACCCACCGCCGCCAATATCGAGAGCGTGTACGCCACCATGAAGATCTCCCGGATCTCTTCGGATACGCAGTGTCACATTACTATCACACAGCGCAATGATGGCGTCAGGCCCCTGAAAGGTAAAGTCCCGGGCAAGCCCGCTCCCGCTCCCGCCCGCTCCGCGGCGAATAATCGATCGCCCGGACGATCACGAGCTCCTATCGTGTCGGCATGCCGTCCTACTCGCACCCGCTGGCCTGGCTCCTGGGCCTGGAAGGGGTCGCGCTGCTGCGCGCGCAGGCCGGTGATCTGGGCGACGCCGCCTTCGTGGAGCGGCGGATCGCCGAGATCCGCAGGCTGGTCACCGACCCGGATCCGGCGCTGGGCGAGGGCGCGGCCGTCGGCCGGGCCACCACCGTGGAGGGGTACGCGCGGTGGGCCGGCACCTACGACCACCCGGGAAACCCGCTGATCGCGCTGGAGGAGCCCCTGGTGCGGCGCATCCTGTCCGCGCTGCCCGCGGGCCGGGCCCTGGACGCCGCCTGCGGCACCGGCCGGCACGCCGCGTTCCTGGCCGGGCTCGGCCACGAGGTCGTCGGCGTCGACTCCTCGCCCGAGATGCTCGCCCTGGCCCGGGCGAAGGTGCCGGACGGCGAGTTCCACGAGGCGGACCTGCGCCGCCTGCCGGTCGGGTCCGCGGGCTTCGACGTGGTGGTCTGCGCGCTGGCGCTGACCCACCTGCCGGCCCTCGGCCCGCCGCTGGCCGAGCTCGCCCGCGCCGTCCGGCCGGGCGGGCACGTGGTGCTGTCGGACATCCATCCGCTGTCGCTCTACCTGGGCGGAGTGGCCACGGTGGCGGGGCCGGACGGCGCCGTCTCGGCCATGCCGGCCGGCCGGTTCCTGGCCGCCGACTACATCGCGGCGATCCTGGAGGCGGGGCTGGAGATCCTGGCCTGTCACGAGCCCCGGTGGGGCGCGCTGCCCGGCGGGCACGGCGGCCCGCTCGCCCAGCGGTGGTGTGCCGAGGCCGCGGCGGTGGCGTACGAGGACACCCCCGGGCTGATCGTCTGGCATCTCCGCCGCCCCTGACCCGGAAGGCGCCCCGGGGGCAGCCCCCACGCCTGCGCGCGTGAGCCGTGCGGCCCGCACGGCTACGCACGAGGAGCCGCCGGACCCGGCGCCGGTTCGGCGCGGTCTGGTGGGGGCGCGCGTCAGGGTTCGTCCCAGGGATTACCCGGGGTGTGCGGCTCTTCGAGCAGCCGCAACAGCTCCAGCCAGCCGTGGAACGGCACGGCACGGTCCGCGTCCTCACGAGTGACCAGCCCGTGGACGCCGTCCGCACCGTACTCCAGCTCCACGATGAACCGCATCGCGCCTCCCGGCTCACCCGCGAGCGTAAGAGGCCCGCCCCGGGACGGCATCCTGGGGATGACCCCTGATTTTCGCGCGGCCCCTGGACAGGTAGATAGGCAACTCTTACTTGAGGCTCCGGCCGTCCCGCGCAACCGTGGGATTCCCCGGGATGCGGAGGCCGCCATGGCTGAGCCGATCGCGACGTTCGTCGGGCGAGATCAGGAGCTCCGGCACCTGGCGGAGGAGTTCGGGCGCGCCCGTACCGGGCTGCCGCGGCTGGTGGTGGTGGAGGGGCCGGCCGGGATCGGGAAGACGACGCTGATCCACCGGTTCCTGGAGCGGTGCGGGACGGCGAACGTGCTGTTCACCGATGGTGACGAGGGCGAGGTGCTGCTCCCGTACGGGACGCTGGTCAGGTTGTTCGGCGGGCCGGGCGGGCTGCCGCGGCGGCTGGCCGCGCTGGCGCCCGGGCTCGACGACCCCGCCGCGCTGCCGGACCCGCTGGCGGTCGGGGCGGCCCTGCTGGACGTGCTGAGCGAGCGGCAGCTCGGCGAGCCGCTCTGCCTGGTCGTCGACGACGTGCACTGGGCGGACGAGCCGACGTTGCGGGCGCTGACGTTCTGCCTGCGCCGGCTGCGCGTGGACCGGGTGCTGACGGTGCTCATGCTGCGCGACGCGGCCGCGCTGTCGGGTCCCGAAGGGCTGGTGCGGCTCGTCGCCGCGCGCTCCACCCGGTTGCGGCTGCCGGGGCTGCGGGCACCCGAGGTGGAGGCTCTGGTCAGCGGCCTGGTCGGCGGCCCGGTGTCGCGGCGGGGGCTGGCGCGGCTGGTCGCGCACACCGAGGGGGTGCCGCTGCACCTGCGGGCGCTGCTGGAGGAGGTGCCCCCGGCGGCACTGGACGACCTGGGGCAGCCGCTGCCGGCGCCGCGCTCGTACGCGCTGCTGGTGCTGGGCAAGGTGGCCAGGTGCGCGCCGCCGGTGCGGGAGCTGGTCAGCGCGGTGAGCGTGCTGGGCCTGTCGGCCCCGCTGCACCTGGCCGCCCGGGTGGCCCGGGTGGAGGAGCCGCTGCAGGCGCTGGAGCAGGCGGTGCGCGAGGGGGTGCTGCTGGAACGCTCTTCCACGCGGGGCGCGGTGGCGGCGTTCCCGCATCCGCTGGTCCGCGCGGCCGTCTACCGCGACCTCGGCCCGGCGCACCGCTCGGCGCTGCACGCGCGGGCGGCGCTGGTGGCCGAGGGCGAGCAGGCGCGGCTGCGGCACCGCATCGAGGCGGTGTCGGGCCCGAACCCGGAGCTGGCCGCCGAGCTGGCGGAGCTGGGCCGGGCACACCAGCAAGATCCAGGCGCCGATGGACTGAGCCGCCGGCGTACGCCCGCCGTTCCGCTCCCGGCTGGACGGATTGCGACCGCTGACCACGGCCCTTCACCATATGTCCAACCGATTGCTGATATTTCCGAAATCTGGGGACCATGGGGGCGTGAATCTCAACGGTCGTAAATTCGTGATGGTGAGCTCGACGGCGAGCACGGTGAACCCCGACAGCCCCACGGCGTTCGAGTACTGGGAGACGGACGGGGTGGTGTGGGGCAGCTACACCGGCGACACCGTGACCGAGGGACGCTTCGTCGGCACCCGCGACGGCGACCGGGTCTCCATCTCCTACGTGCACGCCCTGGTGGCCGGGGGCACGGCGGGCGGGAAGAGCAGCAGCCGCATCGAGACCGGGGACGACGGGCTGCTGCGCCTGGTGGAGGAGTTCACCTTCGAGGGGGACGACACGCCGCACGTCAGCGTGTGCGCCGAGGTCGCCTGACCCCGCCCCATCCGTCACATCCGCCTGTCAGCCGTCCTTGCGCAGGGCGGCCCGGCCCTCGGCGGCCCCGACGAAGCGCATCTTGCCGAGCGGCACGTCGCCCTGCGCCTCCTGGGCGGGCCGCCGCTGGGGACGGGCCTGGTCGCGGTCGCTGGGCAGCACGTACGGCCGCCTGAGCACCTCGTCCAGGATGAACACCGTCTCCGTCGCCTTGACCGCCGGGATGTTGGCCAGCCGGTCGGTCACCATGGTGTGCACCGCGGCCACGTCGGACACGCGTACCTGGATCATCGCGTCGTGCTGGCCGGTGGTGATCGCGCAGTACTCCACCTCCGGCATCCTGGCCAGCTCGGCCCTGAACTGCTTCCACATCTGCTGGCGCACGGTCACGAAGATCAGCGCCGTGATGCCGAGCCCGGTCCTGACATGGTCGATCTCGGCGGTGAACCGCTTGATCGCGCCGTCCGCGCGCAACGCCTCGAACCGGGTGTAGGCGTTGGCCCGGGAGATGCCCACCCGCTCGGCCAGCGCGGCGACCGAGATCCTGCCGTTCTCGCGCAGGACCTCGAGGATCTTCATGTGGATGTCGTCCAGCTCGAGACCGATACCGATCCGTCCAGCCTGACCACCGCCGCCGACACCATTCCTGGAAATATCACTCATCATTACCTCATCGACCTTTATATACGTCTCGCCGACCGCACAGGACCTGGACGTTCTGCCGGACAATCCTCGACATCCTTCTGCTGAACGTCCAATCTTGGAGGACCAACATGGCGACCCGCTCGCAGACGGCGGCTGTACTGCTCGCCGGTGCACTCGCCCTCGCCGCCTGCGGAAGCGGCGGCGGCACCTCCCCGGCCCCCGGCGCTTCCGGGGCCTCCGGGGGCAAGACCCTCGTCATCGACACGTCCTTCGACCTCAAGACGGCCGACCCCGGCCGCACCTACGAGCCGACGGGCCTCATCGTCGGCAAGGCGCTCTACGAGACGCTGCTGACCTTCGACGGCGCCGACGTGACCAAGCCGGTGCCGGCGCTGGCCGAGTCGTACGAGCTGTCCGAGGACGGCAAGACGCTGACGCTCAAGCTGAAGCAGGGCGCCACCTTCGCCGACGGCTCGCCGGTGACGGCCGACGACGTGGTCTTCTCGCTGACGCGCGTGCGTGACATGAAGGGTACGCCGTCGTTCCTGCTGGACGGCGTCGAGGTGGCCAAGACCGACGACACGACGATCACGCTGACGTCGAAGGCGGCCAACCCGGCCCTGCCGTACATCCTGCCGAACCCGGCCCTCGGCATCATCAACAGCAAGCTCGCCAAGCAGAACGGCGCCACCACCGACCCGCAGGACAAGGCCGAGCAGTACCTGAACGCCAACTCGGCCGGCTCGGGCCCGTACCAGATCGAGTCGTTCAACGTGAGCAGCCAGGTCACGCTCAAGGCGAACCCGAAGTACTACGGGACCAAGCCCGCCTACGACAAGATCGTCCTGCGCAACGTCGAGGCCGCCACCCAGAAGCTGAACGTCCAGCGCGGCGACAGCCAGGTGGCGCTCAACCTGTCGGGTGACCAGGTCACCGGCATGCCCGCGACCCTGCAGGTCAAGAAGACGGCCTCGGCGAACGTCATCTTCCTGCTGGCCAACCAGGACTCCGCGATCAGCAAGACCACGACGAACGCCAAGTTCGTCGAGGCGGTGCGCAAGGGCGTGGACTACACGGGGCTGCTGGAGCTGGCCGGCGAGGGCTCCACGCAGGCGCCGGGCGTCATCCCGTCGCAGCTGCTCGGCGCGCTGCCCGCCGACCAGGGGGCCAAGCGGGACGTCGAGGGCGCCAAGGCCGCGCTGGCCGCCAGCGGCCTGTCGAACCCGACCGTCAAGCTGGAGTACCCGAGCGAGCTGACCGTGAACGGCCTGTCGTTCCAGCCGCTGGCCGAGCGCGTCCAGGCCAACCTCAAGGAGGTCGGCATCACGGTGGACCTGCAGCCCGCGCCGGTCACCACGGCCCTGGACAACTACCGCAACGGCAAGGAGGAGATGGGCCTGTGGTACTGGGGCCCCGACTACCCCGACCCCAGCGACTACCTGGCCTTCCTCCCAGGCAAGACGGTGGGCCTGCGGGCCGGCTGGAAGGAGGGCGCGGCCAAGGAGATCGAGGCCGCGGGCGAGAAGGCCGCGGCGGCGATCGGTGACGACGCCCGTACGGCCGCCTACGTCGACGTCCAGACCAAGCTCAACGCGTCCGGGCCGTTCATCCCGCTGATCCAGCCGGGCCAGAACATCGTGACGGCCGCGTCGGTGACCGGGCTGGAGTACCACCCGGTGTGGACGGTGGACGTCGCCGACCTCGGCGTGAAGTAGGGATTGCGAGGTGTCCGAATCCCCGGATCCGGCGGGCACGCCGCCCGCCGGCCCGGCACCCGCGCGGGCGCGGCGGCCGCGGGCGCATCCGCTGGCGCGGTTCCTGGTGCGCCGCATCCTGCTGGCCGTGCTGATGGCCTGGGGCATCACCCTGGTGACGTTCGTCCTGACGAACCTCGTGCCGGGCGACCCCGTGGCCGCCAACCTCGGCCAGCGGGCCCTGGGCGACCCGGCCATCGTGGCGCAGTGGCGGGCCGAGCACGGCCTGGACAAGCCGCTGTGGCAGCAGTACCTCATCCACCTGCAGGGCCTGGTCCAGGGTGACCTGGGCACGAGCCAGCAGAGCCACCGCCCGGTCAGCCAGGACCTGGCCGAGTTCGTCCCGGCGACGCTGGAGCTGGCGGGCGCGGCGATCCTGGTCTCGCTCGTGCTGGGCGTGGCGTTCGGGGTCGTGGCCGCGCTGCGCCGGGACCGGCTGGCGGACCACGCGCTGCGGGTGCTGAGCCTCATCGGCATCTCCGTGCCGACGTTCTGGCTGGCGCTGGTGGCGTTCTACATCTTCTTCTACCGGCTGCAGCTCACCCCGGGCAGCGGCCGGGTGGACGCGGCGCTCGGCTCGGCCCCGCCCGTGACCGGGCTGCAGACGATCGACGCGCTGCTGGCCGGGCGGTGGGACATCTTCTCCTCCGCCGTCGGCCACCTGATCACGCCCGCCCTGGTGCTGGCGCTCTACACGATCGGGCTGCTCACCCGCTTCACCCGCTCGGCGGTGCTGGAGGTGCTGGGGCAGGACTACGTGCGCGCCGCCAGGGCCAAGGGCCTGCCGGGCCGGACGATCCTCTTCCGGTACGTCCTGCGCTCCGCCCTGGTGCCCATCATCACCGTGGCGGGCCTGGCCTTCGGCAGCCTGCTGTCCGGCACCGTGCTGGTCGAGGCCATCTTCGCCTGGCCCGGCGTCGGCCAGTACGCCTACAAGAGCGCCACCACCCTCGACCTGCCCGCCGTCATGGGCGTCGGCCTGGTCGTGGGCGTCGTCTACCTGGTCATCAACCTGATCGTGGACGTCCTGTACGGCGTCATCGATCCCCGAGTGAGGCTGCAATGAGACGGCGGGACCCCCTCGCCCGCAAGGGGCTGCTGCGGCGGCTGCCCGAGGCGTGGCGGCAGCCGCTGGCGATCGTCGGCGGCGTGCTGGCCGTGGCCTGGCTCGTCATCGCGCTGGCCGCGCCCCTGCTGGCGCCGCACGACCCGCTCGCCCAGGAGCTGCCGCGGCTGGCGCCTCCCGGGCCCGGCCACTGGTTCGGCACCGACCAGCTCGGCCGCGACATCCTCAGCCGGGTCATGTACGGGGCGCGCGTGTCGATCCCGCTGACGCTGCTGCTGGTGGCGCTGTCGGTGCTGATCGGCGGGCTGCTCGGCGCGTGCGCCGGCTACTTCGGCCGGTGGGTCGACGAGACGATCATGCGGGTGGCGGACCTGGTGTTCGCGTTCCCGACCGTGATCCTGGCCATGGTGGTGGCCGCGGCGCTGGGCGCGAGCCTGACGAACGCGGTGCTGGCCGTGCTGGTCGTCGCCTGGCCCGCCTACGCCCGGGTGACGCGCGGGCTCGTGCTGGGGGTGCGGGAGCGGGAGTTCGTGCTGAGCGGGCGGCTGCTGGGCTTCTCGGTGTGGCGCTCGCTGCGGGTGGACGTGCTCCCCAACGTGACGGGGCCCGTCCTGGTGCTGGCCACCCTGGACATCGGCACCGCGCTGCTGCTGCTGTCCGGGCTGTCGTTCCTGGGCCTGGGTGCCAAGCCGCCCTCCCCCGAGTGGGGCGCGATGGTGGCCTCCGGCGTGGAGGTCTTCGACAGCTGGTGGGTGGCGACGTTCCCGGGGCTGGCGATCCTGACGGTGGTGCTGGCGTTCAACTTCCTCGGCGACACCCTGCGGGACGCCCTCGACCCCCGTACCGCTCGCGCGATCAAGGAGCGTGCGCTGTGACGCTGGACATCCGCGATCTGAAAGTGTCGATCGGCGGCAAGGAGATCCTGCGCGGCGTCGACCTGCGGCTGGCGGCCGGCCGCGTGCACGGGCTGGCCGGGGAGAGCGGGTCGGGCAAGACGATGACCGGCCTGGCCACGCTGGGCCTGCTGCCGCACGGCGCCCGCGTGTCGGGGACGATCGCGCTCGGCGAGCGCGACCTGCTGGCCCTGCCGCCCAAGGAGCTGAACCGGGTGCGCGGCGGCGAGGTCGCCATGGTCTTCCAGGACCCGGCGACCAGCCTGCACCCGATGCTGACCATCGGCAAGCAGCTCACCGAGCACATGCGCCACCACCTCCGCCTGGGCAAGGCCGAGGCGCGGGCGCGGGCGGTGGAGCTGCTCGGCAAGGTCCGCATCCCGGGGCCGGAGGAGGCGTACGGGCGCTTCCCGCACCAGTTCTCCGGCGGGATGCGGCAGCGCGTCGCGATCGCCATCGCGCTGGCCTGCTCGCCCAAGGTGCTGATCGCGGACGAGCCGACCACCGCCCTGGACGTGACCGTGCAGGCGGGCGTGCTGCGGCTGCTGCGCGGGCTCTGCGACGAGCTGGGGCTGGCCGTGCTGCTGGTCACGCACGACCTCGGGGTCATGTCGGCGGTGGCGGACGAGGTCAGCGTGATGAAGGACGGCCTCGTCGTGGAGTCGGGGCCGCGCGGCCGGGTGCTGCGCGAGCCGGCGCACGCCTACACGAGATCGCTGCTGGACTCGCTACCCGATGCGGAGACGTCATGAGCCTGCTGACCATCGACGACCTGGTCGTCGAGCACCGCTCCCCCGGCCGTCCCGTGGTGCGGGCGGTCGCGGGGGCCAGCCTGGCGGTCGGCCCGGGCGAGGTCGTGGGGCTGGTCGGCGAGTCCGGGTGCGGCAAGTCGACGCTGGCCCGCGCGGTCTGCGGGCTGAACCCGATCAGCGCGGGCTCGATCGCGTTCGACGGGCAGCCGGTCACGCCGCTCGGGCTGCGGCGCAGGAAGCTGACCGGGATCCAGATGGTGTTCCAGGACCCGTACGCGTCGCTGAACCCCCGCCGGCGGGTGGGCGACCAGATCGCCGACGGGCTGCGCACCGCGCGGGACACCGCCACCTCCCCCGCCGACCTGCTGGAACGCGTCGGCCTGCCGCGCGACTTCGCGGGGCGGCACCC
Organism: Nonomuraea sp. NPDC049709; assembly: GCF_040674815.1. NCBI lineage: Bacteria > Bacillati > Actinomycetota > Actinomycetes > Streptosporangiales > Streptosporangiaceae > Nonomuraea > Nonomuraea sp. NPDC049709. The sequence continues at coordinate 26,551 of NZ_JBFANM010000053.1, read as the reverse complement.
GCACGAGTTCTCCGGCGGGCAGCGGCAGCGCATCGCCATCGCCAGGGCGCTGGCCGCGCGGCCGCGGCTGCTGATCGGCGACGAGCCGATCTCGGCGCTGGACGCCTCCGCGCAGTCGCAGGTGGCCAGGCTGATGCGGGACCTGGCGGTGGAGTCGGGCGCGGGCCTGCTGTTCATCAGCCACGACCTGTCCGTGGTGCGGCTGATCGCGGACCGGATCGCGGTCATGTACCTCGGCAAGATCGTCGAGGTGGGCGACACGGCCAAGGTGTGGGCCGATCCGCGGCACCCGTACACGAAGGCGCTGCTGGGGGCCATCCCCAAGCCGGACGGGCTGGGCGTGCTGCCGGCGGAGCTGCCCGGGGACGTGCCGGATCCGGCGAACCCGCCGGGCGGGTGCCGGTTCAGCCCGCGCTGCCCGCTGGTGATGGACATGTGCCGCGAGAAGGAGCCGGACTTCGGGCCGGTCGCCTGCTGGCTGCACGAGCCGAAGTGAGCCCGCGGCCGCACGACGGAGCCGCGCCGCAGGAGCCCGCGGCCCGGGACGACCGGCCCCCGGTCCTGGAGGACCTGCCGCCGCGGGCCACCCTCACGGCGGGGGACGCCCTCACGGTGCCGGACGGCCTGGCCGCTGAGCGGTTGGCGGCCGTGCGGGAGGCGATGGCCGATGCCGGGGTGGACGCGATCGTGCTGCGGCCCTCACCCGACTACCGGTTCCTGGGCGGGGGCACGGGAGAAGGCGGTGCGGGCGCCTTCCTCGTGGTGACGGCCGACGCGGTGGCCGAGACCGCCGATCCGGCCGGGGTGGTGCCCGAGAGGGCGCGGCGGGTCGGGGTGGACCCGGAGATGCGGGTGCGGGAGCTGTTCGGGCTGGCGATCGAGGCCGAGCTCGTGCCCGCCTCCTCTGTGCTGGCGCCGCTGCGGCTGCGTAAGGAGCCGTTCGAGGTCGAGGCCGTCGCACGGGCGGCCGCCGCCGCGGAAGGGGTGCTGGGGCAGGCGCGGGAGCTGGCCTGGTTCGGGGCGACCGAGCGGGCGATGGCCCACCGGCTGCGGCTGCTGATGGTGGAGTCGGGCTGCGAGGACGTGGTGGCGCTGCGGGTGGCGGCGGGCGAGCACACGGCCCGGCCCGCGCACGTGCCCGGCGAGCGGGTGATCAACCCCGGCGACGCGGTGACGGTGTCGGTGTGCGGGCGGTGGGGCGGCTACTGCGCCGAGTCGGCCAGGGTGTTCGCCGTGGCCGAACCTCCGGAGGACTTCGAGGCGATGTACTCGGTGGTGCTGGCGGCGCACCGGGCGGGACTGGCCGCGATCCGCCCCGCCGCGCCGGTGGCCGAGGTGGCCAGGGTGATCGGCGAGGTGATCGACGGCAGCGGCTACGGGCGGTTCGCGGCGGCGCACGTCGGCCGGGGTGTCGGGCTGGGGCCCGACGAGGGGCCGCGTACCGGCGAGGACACCGTGCTGGCGGCCGGGATGACGTTCTGCCTGGAGCCGGCCATCTACGTGCCCGACCTGTTCGGCGCCCGGGTGGCGGACGTGGTGGCCTGCGCGGAGGCCGGCCCGGAGACGGGTGCGGTGGTTCTGGGGTCCAGCCCGCACACCCTGCACGTCCTCGACCGCTGACCCCGGAGGGCACTCGGTCGCCTCCGGCTGTGCCCGAGCTGCCCGCGCTTCGCGGGTAACGGTGTGTGATGGTTCGCGGCAAAGGGTAGTCAACCAACATGCTGCGCATCGGCACATGGAGGTCTGCCGAGTCGGTCGATGTCGTCGCCTGCGGCTGGCACGACAGCGGCCCTGGAGCCCTCGCGACGGGCATCAAGCTCATTTACGGGACGGGCGGCCGGGTGCCGGAGCTCCCCGGGCTGCGCGTCGGCGCCCTGCCCGCACAGGGCGCCGAGGAGATCGCCGAGCTGCTGTGCCAGGGGCTGGACGTGGTGCTCACCGCTCCCGGCTGCTGCCCGGCCGCGCCCGTGGTGGCGGCGGGGATGTGGCACTACGGCTGGACGCGGGGCGACGTCGGGGCGCTGGCGGGGGCGACCGTTGCGGGGCTGGCGATGGCGGCGCAGGCGGGCCCGTGCTCGGTGGAGATCTGGCGCGACGGCCGCAGCTCGCTCGACGGCCACGTGACCGCCGCGGCCGTGCGCGCGCGCCTGGCGGCCCGCTTCCCGGGTGGCCGCTACCGCACGCCGGAGGTCACGGTGCCGCTGGAGTCCGTACGCCTGAGCCAGGAGGCGCCCAGCCGGATCCGCATCGCCCTGCGCGCCGGATCCCGCTGAGCCCGTACGCGCCGCCGCCCGCGGGACGCGTACGGGTGACAACCTCCCCCGCAGGCGGTGAGGCGATGCTACGAAAGACCGCCGCCCTCTTGGTGGTCCCGGACGAATCCCGGCGACCGGCGATGGCATACCGTCGCCATGGGATGTCCGTGAGGGGAAGGGTTGGCACGTTGATCGAGGTCAGGGAGCTCCACGAGCTGGCGGAGCTCGAACGGGTCTACGCGCTGTTCGACGGCATCTGGCACTTCGGCGCCGGCGACCCGCCCATCACCCTGGAGCTGATGCGGGCGCTCGCGCACGCGGGCGGCTACGTGGCCGGCGCCTTCGACGGCGAGCGCCTGGTGGGTGCCTCGGCCGGCTTCCTGGCGACGGGAGGCGCCCTGCACTCGCACGTCACCGGCACGCTGGCCGGCCGCGGCATCGGGTTCCAGCTCAAGCAGCACCAGCGCCGCTGGGCCCTCGCGCGCGGGCTGGAGCGGATCACCTGGACCTACGACCCCCTGGTCCGCCGCAACGCGCACTTCAACCTGGCCAAGCTGGGCGCCCGGCCGCTGGAATACCTGCCGTGCTTCTACGGCGTCATGGAGGACGCGATCAACCAGGGTGACGAGTCCGACCGGGTGCTCGCCTCCTGGCCGCTGACCGCGCCGCACGTGGAGGCGCTGGCGCGGCGGGAGCCGCGCGTCGCGCCGGTCCCCGATGACGCGGTGGTGGCGCTGGCCGACGAGGGCGGGCGGCCGGTGACGGTCCCGGGGGTGGCGGACGCCGGGACCGTGCTGGTCGCGGTGCCGGCCGACATCGAGGCGCTGCGCCGCGCCGACCCGGGGACGGGCAAGGCGTGGCGGCACGCCGTACGTGATGTGCTGGGCGGTTTGATGGCGGAGGGCCGCCGGGTCACGGGGTTCGCCGGGAAGTCGTACTACGTAGTGGAGAAGATGTGAAGATCACTGGAGTAGAGCTGCGCCGGATCGCGATGCCGCTCGTGGCGCCGTTCCGTACCTCGTTCGGCACCGAGACGTCCCGCGACGTCCTGCTGGTCAGGGTCGTGACGCCGGACGCCGAGGGCTGGGGCGAGTGCGTGGCCATGTCCGAGCCGCTCTACTCCTCCGAGTACGTCGAGGGCGCCGCCGAGGTGATCCGGCGTTTCCTGCTGCCCGCACTGCCGAAGACCCTCGACGTGCATGACGTGGGCCGGGCCCTGGAGCCGATCAAGGGCCACCGTATGGCCAAGGCGGCGCTGGAGACGGCGGTGCTGGACGCCCAGCTCAGGGCGGCGGGCGAGTCGTTCGGCCGCTTCCTCGGCGCCGCCCGGCCGCGGGTGCCGTGCGGGGTGTCGGTCGGCATCATGGACTCGGTCCCGCAGCTCCTGGACGCCGTGGGGGGCTACCTGGAGGAGGGGTACGTCCGCATCAAGCTGAAGATCGAGCCCGGCTGGGACGTCGAGCCGGTCCGGGCCGTGCGCGAGCGGTTCGGCGACGACGTGCTGCTCCAGGTGGACGCGAACGCCGCCTACTCGCTGACCGACGCCCGCCGCCTGGCCCGGCTGGACGCGTTCGACCTGCTGCTGATCGAGCAGCCGCTGGCCAACGACGACCTGGTCCAGCACGCCAAGCTGGCCACGCAGCTGAAGACGCCGATCTGCCTGGACGAGTCGATCGAGTCGGCCGAGCACGCCGCCGCCGCGATCGCGCTCGGCTCGTGCTCGATCGTCAACATCAAGCCGGGCCGGATCGGCGGCTACCTGGAGGCCCGCCGCATCCACGACCTGTGCCGGGCGAACGGGATCGCGGTGTGGTGCGGCGGCATGCTGGAGACGGGGCTCGGCCGGGCGGCGAACGTGGCGCTGGCCGCCCTGCCGGGCTTCACGCTGCCCGGCGACACCTCCGGGTCGCGGCGCTACTACGCGACCGACATCACCGAGCCGTTCGAGCTGGTGGACGGGCACCTGGAGGTGCCGGCCGGGCCGGGCCTGGGGGTCGAGCCGATCCCGTCCGTGCTCGACGAGGTGACGACCTCGACGGAGTGGATCACCCTCTGAGCCTGGGCACCGCGGCCAGCAGGGCGCGGGTGTAGTCGTGCGCGGGCTCGCCGACGACCTGCTCGGTGGGCCCGACCTCGACCAGCCGGCCGTGGTGCATGACGGCCACCACGTCGGCGACATACCTGACCACGGCCAGGTTGTGCGAGATGAACAGCATCGCCAGCCCCAGCTCGTCGCGCAGCCCGCGCACCAGGTTGAGCACCGCGCCCTGCACGGACACGTCGAGCGAGCTGGTGATCTCGTCGGCGACCAGCAGCCCGGGGTCGCCGCCGAGGGCGCGGGCGATCGCGACGCGCTGGCGCTGCCCGCCCGACAGCTCGCGCGGGTAGCGGCCGGCCAGCTCGGCGGGCAACCGGACGAGGCCGAGCAGCCGCTCCACCTCGCCGGCGCCGGCGCCCTCCGCGATGGTCTGGGCGACGGTCATGCGGGGGTCGAGCGAAGCGTACGGGTCCTGGAACACCATCTGCACGCGGCGGGCGCCCTCCACGGTGCCGGTGTGGGGGACGAGCCCGCACACCGCCCGGGCCAGCGACGACTTGCCGGACCCCGACTCGCCGACGAGCCCGACGACGCTGCCGTCGGGGATCTCCAGGGTGACGTCGTCCACGGCGGTGAAGGCGCCGAAGCGCACGCTCAGGTTCTTGATGATCATTTGACCTCCCAGCAGGCGACCCGCTGGGCGGGGCCGTGGGCGACGAGTTCGGGGCGCTCGTCCCGGCACCGGTCGGTGGCCAGGGCGCAGCGGGGGGCGAAGGCGCAGCCGGAGCCGACCTGCGCGGGCGCCGGCTGGGTGCCGGGGATGCCGGCCAGCGGCAGGGAGCGGTCGGTGTCGAGGTCGGGCAGGGAGGCGATCAGCGCCTTCGTGTACGGGTGCGCGGCCCCGGCGGCGAGCCGGTCGGCGGGCAGCTCCTCCACCACGCGCCCGGCGTACATGACCACGACCCGGTCGCACAGCTCCCCCACGACGGCGATGTCGTGCGAGATGAACAGGCTCGCCGCGCCCGTCTCCTCGACCACCTCGCGCAGCAGCCGCAGGATCTGCCGCTGCACGGTCACGTCCAGGGCGGTCGTGGGCTCGTCGGCGACGATCAGGCGCGGCGTGCCCATGAGGCCCATCGCGATCACGGCACGCTGCCGCATGCCGCCGGACAGCTCGTGCGGGTGCTGCGCGGCCCGTCTCTCGGGCTCCGGCAGGTGGACGTGGCCGAGCCGGTCCACGGCGCGGCGGCGGGCCTCGGCGCGGCTCGCGCCCTGGTGCACGATGGCCACCTCGGCGAGCTGCCCGCCCACCTTGAGCGCCGGGTTGAGCGCGGCCAGCGGGTCCTGGAACACCATGGCGAGCGCGGTGCCGAGCTCGCGGTCGGACAGCGTGGCGACGTCCCTGCCGCCCAGGCGGAGCGCCGCGTACGTGACGGCCCCCGGATAGGGCACGAGCCCGCCGATGGCGCCGGCGGTCAGGCTCTTGCCGCTGCCGGACTCGCCCACCAGCCCGACGATCTCGCCGGGCGCCACAGTGAGCGACAGCTCCCGCACCGGGATGACGCCGCCGGGGAACGTGACGCTCAGGTCCCGCACCTCCAGCACCGCGTCCGGGTCGGGGGCGTCCTCCGTAACGGGCCCGGCCCGCCGCCCACGCTCGCTTCCCGGTACGGGAGCCCGCGCGGCGACCCTGGCCAGGGCGTCGCCCAGCAGGTTGAAGCCGATGCCGGCGAGCGCGATCGCGGCGGCGGGACCGAGCACCGCCTCGGGCGTGACGTAGATGCGCGGGAACCCGTCGAACAACACCCGCCCCCAGTCGAACTCCGGCGGCTGCACCCCGAGCCCCAGGAACGACATCCCGGCCAGGCCGAGCAGCGCGCCGCCGAGCGCCTGGGTGAGGTTGAGGATGAGCGGCTCGGCGATGTTGGGCAGCACGTGCCTGGTCAGGATGCGGCGGCGGGGCACGCCGAGCATGCGGGCGGCGGCGACGTAGTCGGCCCCCGCGACGGTGGCGGCCAGCGTCTGGGTGAGGCGGGCGAAGCCGGGCGCGATCGCCGCCCCGATGCCGAGCACCGCGCCACGCGCGCCGAGCCCGGCGACGACCGCCGTGAACATCGCGAGCAACAGCCCGGGGAAGGCCACCAGGGCGTTGACCGTGCCGGTGGCCAGCCGGGCGGCGCGCCTGGGCAGCACCGAGGGCAGCGTGCCCAGCACGACGCCGGCGACGGCGCCGATGAGCGTGGCCGCCAGGGCCAGCAGGAGCGAGTAACGGCCCGCCACCAGGACCCTGGCCAGCAGGTCGCGGCCCAGGTTGTCGGTGCCGAGCGGGTGCTCGGGCGAGGCGCCCTGGAGGATGGCGGCGGCGTCGATGCGCTCGGCGGCCGCGCCCCAGAAGATCGGCCCCACCACGGCCAGGATCGCCATGCCCACCACGATGACGGCCCCGGCCACCCCGGGCGCGTTCCTGCGCAACCGGCCGCGCGCCCCCGGCCCGTTCGCGCGCGGGCGGCCCGTGGTCCGCACCCTGTTTCCGAGCAGGGTCATCAGGCCTCCTTGATCGCGGACGTCGGGTCGAGGGCGCCCAGCGTCAGGTCGACGGCCAGGTTCCCCACCAGCACGATCGCCCCGTAGACCAGGATCACGCCCTGGGCCACCGGATAGTCCTTCTGGGTGATCGACTCGACGATCTTCAGTCCGAGTCCCGGCCAGGCGAAGACGTACTCGACCAGCACCCCGCCGGCGATGAGCGAGGTCAGCAGCAGCCCGCCGACGGTCAGGGTGGCCGTCAGCGTGTTGGGCAGCACGTGCCGCAGGTGCAGCCGGGCGGCGGGCAGGCGCTTGGCCCGGGCCAGCCGGACGTAGTCCTTGCCCAGCTCGCGCAGCGTCTCGACGCGCGAGATGCGGGCGATCATGGCGGCCGGGCCGGCCGCGAGGGCCAGCACGGGCAGCACGTACGTCATCGCCCCCGCCTTGCCCGCCGGCGGGAACCAGCCGAGCCCGATGGCGAAGACGGCCACGAGACCGATGGCGTACAGAACTCGGGCACGGCCACGGCGGTGCCGGTCGTGGCGCTGAAGGTGAGCTCGGTGCCGCGGTTGCGGCCGTTCTCGGTGCGCACGGCGGCCCACATGCCCAGGGGGACGGCCACCAGCAGGGACAGGGCCGTGGCGAGCAGGGCGAGCGTCAGGGTGTTCGGCAGGCGGGTCTGGATGACCTCCCCGACGGGCTCCCCCGTCAGGAACGAGGTCCCGAAATTTCCGGATAGGACGTTGGTGGCGTACGTGAAGAGCTGCTCCGGCAGCGGCCGGTCGAGGCCGAGCGCCGTCCGGCGCGCCTCGACCAGCTCCACGGGCGCGGCGGGCCCCAGCGCGGCACGTACCGGGTCGCCCGGGATGAGGTGGATCATCGCGAACGAGACCGCCATGAGCACGGCCAGCGACACCACGAACCGCATCACCCGCCGCATCACCCGCCGCACGCCTGCACGACCGGCCATTCAGCCTCCCTGCGCGAGGCGGATCGAGGTGGGCGCGAACAGCCCGGCGACCATCTGGTACGTGGCCCCCTTGGCGGCCTGCACCACCGTCGTCTCGACCACCGGCACCAGGTCCGCGCTCTCGAACAGCGCCGACTCGGCCGCCAGCCATTGCGCGCAGCCCTCGGCGGCCGGCTTCAGCGTGGCCTCGGCGACAAGGGAGTCGTACTTCTTGTTGGCCAGGTGCGCGAAGTTGGCGCCCTTGGGCGCGGCCGGGCCGGACAGGAAGCCGACGAGCTGGCTGGGCAGCGTGACGCCGATGGGCAGCCAGACGACGTCCCAGTCCTGGGTGGCGTTCAGCGACTCCGACAGCTTGGTGTCGATGGCGCCGTTCAGCTTCACCTCGGCGCCGGCCTTCTTCCAGGCGGCGGCCAGGTACTCGGCGGCGGCCTGCGTCCCGGCGCCCCGGGTGGTCGCGTACAGCAAGCGCAGGGTCAGCCGCTTGCCGTCCTTGACCCGCACGCCGTCGGGACCCGCCTTCCAGCCCGCCGCGTCGAGCGCCGCGGCGGCGGCCGCCGGGTCGTGGGCGGGCACGTGCCCGGTGACGGTGTCGCCCTGGCAGGGGCGCGGGTGCAGGACGAGGCCCGTGGGGGGCTTGCCGGTGCCGCTGGAGGCGATCCCGGCCAGCTCCTTCAGGTCGATGGCCTGGGTGAGCGCCTTGCGCACGACGGGGTCGCGGGTGGGCCGGTCGTCGCCCTGGTGGTAGAAGAACTGGCCGTTGGCGACCGGGATGACCTCCTTGGTGAGCCCGGGGGCGGCCTCCAGGCGGCTGCGGTCGGGGCCGTAGATGGTGGCGCCGTGGATGGTGCCGGAGACGAGGAGGTTGGCAGCGGTCTGCTCGTTCGGCACGACCTTCAGCACCACGGTCTCCGGCACGTCCTTGGCGGTGCCGCCGGACGGGCCCCAGGCGTACTCCCTGCGGGCCTTGAACGTGTAGTGGTCGCCCGGCACCGCCTCCGTGAGCCTGTAGGGGCCGCTGCCGGAGGTGCCGCGGGCCAGCAGGGAGCGGTCCTTGACGCCCTTGCCGCACACGACGTAGATCATGCGGGCGCTGTCCAGGATGAAGCTGAACGGGTTCGGCATGGACAGCGTCACCGTGCCGGCCGCGTCGTCGGCCGCGGCCTTCATGCCGGTGGGCACCAGCACGCCGTAGATGGGCGACTTGGTCGCCGGGTCGGCGATGTGGTTGACGCTGGCGGCCACGTCGGAGGGCGTGACCGGCGCGCCGTCGGAGCAGGTGGCGCCCTTGCGCAGGTTGAAGGTGACCTTGTCGGGCTCGACCGTCCATTTCTCCGCCAGGCCTGGCACGATCTTGCCGTCGGCCGTGACGCCGACCAGGGTGTCGTAGGCCAGCGAGAGCGTGGTGAGGGTGACGTTCAGGACGCCCGTGGCGGGGTCGAGCACGCCCGGGTCGGAGGGGAGCGCGTAGGTGAACGTGCCGCCCCCGGCCGGCTCGCCACCTCCTCCCGCTCCTCCGCAGGCGGCCGCGAGCAGGGCGAGTGCGGTGAGCGCCGCGGCTTGTGGTGTTCTCATGGGTACTCCAGACGAGCGTGGGGGGAGAGCACCACCTTCGCCGCTGTCAGGTGCCGCTTCTTCGTGGCCGATCACGAAAAAGCCGGGCCGCCTCGTCCTACCGGCCGAAGATCCGCATCTGCAGCATGACGGTGAGCCGGGCGTCGGGGTCCGCCAGGTCCAGGCCGCTGATCTCGACCAGGCGCTTGAGCCGGTAGCGGAAGGTGTTGGCGTGCACGTGCACGCGGGCGGCGGCCAGGTTGACGTCCCCGAACGCGTCCAGGTACGCCCCCAGCGTGGCGGCCAGCTCCGTCCCGTGCTCGGCGTCATGGTCGAGCAGCCGCTGGTAGGGCCCGGTGGGCGCCTGCTCCTCGGCCGCGGCCACGTCGGCGACCTGGAGCAGGAGCGACTCGAAGTGCACCTCGGCGTAGCCGGCGGCCTGCCCGGCGGTGCCCCGGTTGCGCAGCACACGCAGGGCCCGGTCGGCGTCGGCCCGGGACCGGGCCACCTGGGCGAGGCTGAGCGCGAGGCGGCCGACGCCGATGTTGGCGGCGTGCCGGGGCCCGACCCTGGCCAGGAAGCTCTCGGCCACCCGTACGGCCCGCGCCTCCTCGTCGCCGCCGGCGGCCAGCGGCAGCACCGCGTACGCGACGGAGCCGACCAGCGCCGCCGCGGCCTTCGGGTGGATGGCGCCGACGTGCAGCGCGAGCGCGTCGCAGAAGCGCTGCCGGTCGTTCTCGCCCTGCGCCGGGTCGGCGGGCACGCCGGCGAGCTGGGCGGCCAGCACGCACAGGCGGGTGGTCGCGATGCCGAGCCGGCCGGCCGCCTCGGCGGCGTCCGCGCCCCCGGCCAGCACCGTGGACAGCAGGTCGGCGCGCAGCCGCCGCTGGGTGTCGGCGCCGGCCCGCTCGCGCAGGAGCTGCAGCGCCACGATCTTGGCCGCGTCGGCGAGCGCGCGCTGCCGCTGCGAGCTGAGCGGCTCGCGCACGACCGCCCAGATGGAGCCGAGGATCTCGTCGCCGACCCGCACCGCCATGGCGGCCCGGTTGACGATGGTCTCGTCGTCGAGCTCGATGTGGATCGGCTCGTGGCTCTGGTAGAGCCGCTTGAAGGCGCCCTGCTCCTCGAGCTGGCGCAGGTAGCGCTCGGGCACCTGGCGGCCGAGCACGGTCTCCACGCGGCCCGGGTCGGTCTCGTCCTGCCGCCCCGAGAAGGCCAGCACCCGCGAGGACCTGTCCTCGATCGTGACGGGCGCGTCGAGCAGCGCGCAGACGGCGTTGGCGAGGGAGAACAGGTCGCCGTGCGCGCCCTCCTCGTCCGGCTCGGCCAGCTCGCCCTCGGCCAGCAGGGACCGCAGCAGCGCGGCCACCTGCGCCCAGGAGGCGGCCCTGGTGAGGCCGAGCACGGCCACGCCGGTCTCCAGCACCGCGGCGCGCACCCGCTCGTCCACGTCCACCGGCAGCTTCACCACGACGCCGGAGGCGTGCGGCACCCGGTCGAGCAGGGCGCAGATCTCGCCGGCGCCCTGCACCCCGACGGCGAGCAGGATCGCGCCCGAGGGCACGATCAGCTCGTCGAGGGGGTCGTAGACGTGCACGCCGGTCACCTCGGCGTCGAGCTCACCGGGCGAGGCGGCCACGTCGAGCACGGTGGTGCCGAGGTCGTGGAGGATCCGCCCGAGACTGGCGCGCGGGCGGTTTCTCATCCGCTCACGATATTCCACGGCACATCCCACGGCAGCCGGTGGAATCGTCTCACCCGGTCTTCGGGGTCGCGCGGGCGCCCAGGTGCACGTACGGGGAGCCGTCGGGCAGCTCGTAGAACACGGCGGACATCCAGTCGGGGTCTTCCGGCGACCTGAAGACGAACGTGGTGTCGTCCACCGCGACGAGCCGGCTCTCCTGCGGCTTGTGCAGGTCGGCCAGCGCGCCCGTGGCCTCCATGCGCAGCCACGGCTCCCCGTCGCGCAGCGACACCGTCATCCGGGCGCCGGCGCGCTCGTACACGCCGGCGTAGCGGCCGGCGTCCACCTCGACCGGCGTCTCGGGCGGGCCCAGCGTGGGCGGCACGGTCAGGCCGTCGAGCTCCTTGAACAGCTCGGTGGCCACGGCGCGGGTGAAGGAGCCGGAGTGGCCGCCGTTGGTGGTGACGCAGGCGATGGTGCCGGTGCCGGGCACGGCCCAGAGCATGGCGTGCTGGCCGATGGTGTTGCCGCCGTGGGAGATGACGCGCTGGCCGTCCCATTCGTCCAGGATCCAGCCGATGCCCCACTGGCGGCCCAGCGCGTACGGGTTGGGGATCTCCACCTGCGGCTCCCACATCGCCTGAGGGTCGGCGAGCAGCCCGCCCTCCAGGTGGGCCCGGGCGAAGGCCACCACGTCGGCCGGGCGCGCGCAGATCAGCCCGGCCGGCCCCGCGGAGCGCATGAGCCCCCACATCGGGGCGGGCCCGCCCTCCACGTGGCCCATGGCGGCACGGAAGCGCAGCACGTCCTCGGGCAGGGTCCAGGTGTGGGTGAGGCCGAGCGGCTCGACGATGTCCTCCTGGAGGACGTCGTCCCAGCGCTTGCCGGCCAGCACCTCCAGGACGCGGCCGGCGATGGTGAAGCCGGAGTTGCAGTAGGACTGGGTGACGCCCAGCGGATGGTTCTGGACGAGATCGGCGCACGCCTCCACGTACTTCTGGACGCAGTCGTCGCCACGACCGGTGTCGAGGAACAGGTCTCCGTCGATGCCGCTGGTGTGGGTGAGGAGGTGCCTGATCGTGACGGTCTTGGTCACCTCGGGGTCGGCCACCTTGAAGTCCGGCAGCACCTCCGCCACGGGGGTGTCGAGCCCGAGCCTGCCCCGCTCGATCTGGAGCATGAGCAGCGTGGCGGTCCACACCTTGGTGATCGAGCCGATCTGGTAGAGCGAGTCGGGGGTGGAGTCGACGCCGGTGGCGGTGTTGAGGGTGCCGGCGGCGAACTCGTGCAGCTCTCCCTCGTGCAGGTACGCCAGCGCCGCTCCGGGCACCTCGTACTCGGCGATCAGCTCGGGGAGCCGCTGACCCATTGCTCCAGCCACGCGATGATCCTTTCGTTGTAGTCGTACCGGTGTGAGGGCCGGCCGTTCAGGATGAACAGGTGGGAGGCCCCCGGGTAGCGGACGAGCCGGACGGGCACCCGCCGCTCGCGCAGCGCGGCGAACCACTGCTCGGCCTGGCCGACCGGGCACCGGTCGTCGCTCTCGCCGTGCAGGATGAGGGTGGGGGCGGTGACCTCGGGGACGCGGGTGATCGGGGACTGGGCGGCCAGGTCGCCCGGGCACTCGTACGCCTTGAGCGCGAATCCCATGTCGGAGGTGCCGGACATGCTGGTCAGGTCGGTGACGGAGCCGCCCGCGACCGCCGCCTTGAACCGGTCCGTCGCGGCGGTCAGCCAGCACGTCATGTAGCCGCCGTAGCTGTAGCCGGTGACGGCCAGCCGCTCGGGATCGGCGATCCCGTCGGCCACCAGGTCGTCGACGGCGGCGAGGAAGTCCTGCCCGTCGGCCAGGCCCCAGGCGCCCACGGCGGCGGTGTAGAAGTCCTCGCCGTAGCCGTCGCTGGCGCGGGGGTTGAGGGCGAGCACGGTCCAGCCGCGGGCGGCCAGGGCCTGGTGGTAGAGGTGGAAGCCGTCGAGCACGGGGGCCCAGGCGTTGTGCGGGCCGCCGTGGACGTCCAGGAGCAGCGGGCCGGGGGCGGTGGCGCTCTCGTCGCGCAGGACGAAGCCCTCGACCTCGGTGCCGTCGGGGGCGGTGAAGGTGCGGCGGACGGGCATGTACAGCTCCACGTCCGGGAGGGCGTGCTCCGTGAGCCGGCGCGGGGCCTGCTCGCCGGGCTCCAGCAGGTAGACCTCGCCGGCGCTGTGCGCGGTCGCGGCCACGTACGCGACCCGCCCGGCCGCCACGCTCACCCCCGACACGCTGACGTCCTCGGGGACGAGCCTGTGGGCCGGCGCCCGGTAGAGGTGCGTCGAGCCCCGGTCACGCACGCAGAACAGCAGGTCATCGCCGAGCAGCGCCGGGGAGGCGCCCGGGTAGCCCGGATGCCCCGTCATCACGTTGCGATCGAGCCCCGTCTCCACCTCGGCCAGGCCGCCGGACGCCAGGGTGAACAGCCGCGTGTGCCCGACGGGACCGCCCTTCAGCCCCGCCACGATCAGCCGCTCGTCATCGCCCGTCCACCACACGCCGGTACAGATGATCTCCGGGCCGGTCAGCCGCTCGGGCGTCCCACCCGCGACCGGCACGGCGTACACGGCCCCTTCGGCCTCGAGGTCGCCGTCGGGCGCCATGCTCGCCACGAACGCCAGCCGCTTCCCGTCCGGCGACCACGACGGCTCCCCCGCGTGGAAGTCCCCCTCGGTGACCCGCACGGCCTCCCGGGACTCGACGTCCACCACGAACAGGTGCGTGGTGATCCCGCGCAGCAACCCGGCCCCGTCGGCCTTGTGGTCGAGCCGCTCGGCCACGACGGGCGCATGCGGATCAGGCGCCTCCCCACCGGATCCGACCGGACCGGCGTAGGCGATGCGGGCCCCGTCCGGCGACCACCGGGCCGCGCCGGCGCCGAGCGGCGCCTCGGTGACCACGACCGGCTCGCCGCCGTCCATGGGCAGCAGATGGAGCTGCGGCTTACCGTCCACGGCCCGCAGGAACGCCAGCCGCTTCCCGTCCGGCGACCACCGGGGCGCGCTCCCCTCGGCCAGCCGCCGCGGCGGCGCGCCGGGCGCGGCGAGCCAGATCTCCGCGCGGTTCTCATCGGCATCCCGATCGACGGTGGTGAGCGTGTACGCGACCGCACCTCCATCGGGCCGCAGCACGGGATCGGACGGTACGGCGAAACGGTAGAGATCGTCCAGGGAGAGACGTGGCATACCCGAACCGTAGGCCACCGCCACCCGCCCTGCTTCGGTCTCCCCGACGAACACCACCGCCCCCGTTGTGTCCCCCCACCAACCACCCCGACGGCTCCCAAGGAGCTCAGCGGCAACGGCAGGGCTCCCGCGATTCAGGACCGGCCGTACAGCTCGCGCATGTAACAGTTGATTCGTGGCAGTCTTCGAGCCGATTCTTCCTCGTCGTCCAACTCCCAGTCCTCGTCGCCGGGGCAGGGCAATGACCGCAATTCATGGCCACGTTCCCGCAGAGCGTCGGAGAAGCTTTCGCGGTCCTTTCCTGTCACTCGTTCCCAGGCTCCACCGGCCACGTAGTCCAAGATCTCGAACTGCGGCCAGTCGTCGTTCGTCCATGAGGGTCCACGATGCTCCATGGCCACCAGGCGCTGCACTTCCGGCACGTCGACCAGGGCGTCCGGGTCACCGGCCACCCGTTCGAAGACCTCACGTCCCAGGCCCACGAGCCACATGTGGAAGTACCAGAAGCCGTCGTCGGAGCCGAACCCGAACAGAGCACGCATGGCACCCCACATCAACCACGTGTCCACTCGGCGCCGGGCCGCGATCATGTGCGACGCGAAATCGATGACGTCCTTGGCGGAGCGTTGTTCCAGCACATCTTGAAGCCATGCCGCGCGCGCCTTCTTCCCACCCGTTTCGCGCCCGGATTGCTCTATCAGGCGCCAGAACTCATCGGTATCCATGAGCAGCGATCATGGCAGGGCCGGGCGAGCGCGCACAGGGCCGGTCGGGGTGGGGCGATCGGACGGGGGCCGCGAGGCGGTACCCGGGGATCGGGGTGGTGGCGGGGCGAGGACAATAACGGGGAGGACAGTAGGGTGATGATCCTCCGCCGGTTTCGGCAACTCAGCTTCCCGAGCAAGCGGGACGCCTGACGGGCGCCCGCGAGAATGGATGGTCAGCCATGGTTGGCAAGCCGGAACGGCAGGTGGCCGTGTTCGGTGCCGGGTACATCGGTCTGGTGACCGGTGCCTGCCTCGCCGAGCTCGGTCACCGGGTGGTGGTCCGGGACATCAATCCCGAGAAGGTCGCCCTTCTGCGGTCCGGCGACGTGCCGATCTACGAGCCGGGCCTCGGCGACATGATCGCCAGGAACAAGGAGCGCCTGACCTTCACCACGGACCTGCGGGAGACCCTGGACGGCGCCGAGATCGCGTACGTGTGCGTCGACACCCCGCCGTCCGCCTCCGGCGACGCGGACCTGTCGCGGATCTGGTCGGTCGTCAGGTCCCTGGAGGGCGCCACCCAGCTCAAGGCGGTCGTGGTGAAGTCGACCGTTCCGGTGGGCACCGGCGCCCGGGTGCGGACCGCGCTGGACGAGGCGGGCCTGGCCCACGTCGGGTACGCCGCCAACCCCGAGTTCACCGCCGAGGGACGGGCGGTCTCCGACTTCCTGAACCCCGACCGCATCGTCATCGGCGCGGCCGACGAGGCGACCGCCCAGCTGATCGCCGAGCTGCACGACGGCGTGGACGGCCCGGTCGTCGTGATGGACGTACGCTCGGCCGAGATGGTCAAGCTCGCCTCCAACGCCCTGCTCGCCACGAAAATCAGCTTCATCAACGAGATCGCCACCCTGTGCGAGAAGACCGGCGCCGACGTCGAGGAGGTCGCCCGCGCCGTCGGTCTCGACCACCGCCTCGGCCCCCACTTCCTGCGCCCGGGCATCGGCTGGGGCGGCTCCTGCTTCCCGAAGGACTCCGAGGCGCTGCGCCAGCTGGCCAGCAACACCGGCTATCACCTGCAGCTCCTGTCGGCCGTGATCGAGGTCAACAACCTGCAGAAGCGCCGCGCCATCCAGCAGCTCAAGGACGAGCTGGGCACGCTGACGGGCATGCGGGTGGCGCTGCTCGGGCTGACGTTCAAGCCGGGCACGGACGACATGCGCGAGGCGACGAGCACGGTGCTGGCCGGCCGGCTGCTGGCCGAGGGCGCTGAAGTACGGTGCTGGGACCCGATGGCCCGGCCGGCCGAGACGGAGCCGTGGACGTCCACGACCCGGCACGCGACACCGGAGCTGGCGCTCGAAGGCGCGGACGCGGCGATCGTGGTCACCGAGTGGCCGCAGCTCAAGGACGTCGACTGGGCGCACGCGGCGTCGGTGATGCGCCGCCCGGTGCTGTTCGACGGGCGCAACCTGCTGGATCCGGCGGAGATGCGGGGGCTGGGCTTCACGTACATGAGCGTCGGACGCCCGTGACCCCCGGCGCCCGACCCCTGGCGCCCGACCCCTGACCTCCGATGCCCGACCCCTGACGTCGGACCCCCGACATCGGACCCCCGACGCCCGACGTCTGAACCCCGACGCCGCCGACCCGTGACCATGGGCACCGGGTGTCCATCACTCTGCGCGCCGGATGTCCGTGACCGGCAGGCGCCGAACGGCCGTGACCCTGCGCGCCGGGTCCTCGTCAGGTCTCCAGCAGTGCCAATGCGGTGAGGAGCTCGGCGCGTGCCTCGTCGTCCTCGCGCACCTGCCGGCCGTAGGTGCCGAAGCGCGATGCGGGGGCGTCGCCGTACGCCTGCTCGCGTAGCTCGGGCAGGAGTGGGGCGGCGTCGGTGGCCAGCTCGCGCAGCGGCTCGGCGAGCCACGGCCCGGCGCCCAGCCGGGCGAGCTCCCTGCGTACGGCGTCGACGAGCGGCGCGGCCTCGCCGGTCACGCGGCGGATGGCCAGCGCCGCGGCGTCGAAGTTGTACGGGTCGTCGAGCAGGGCCCGCAGCCGTGGAACGAGTTCCGCGGCGGCCGGGCCGATCAGGCCGGCGAGCTCGGCCCCGGCGGCCACGCGCCCGCCGCCGTCGAGCGTGTCGGCGGCGACCCGGAGCGGTACGGCGGTCTCCCCCGCCCGCAGCAGCAGCCGGGCCGCCTCGACGCGGGCCTCGACGGCGTGGTGGTCGTCTCCCGGGCCGGTGGCGAGGTCTCGTAACGCGGGAAGCAGGCCGTCCAGGGGCAGGCCGTGACGCAGCGCCGCCTGCGCGGCCGGCACGGGCTCACCGCCTGCGGCGGCCTCGGCGATGCAGGCGGCCAGCCGGCCTGGGTCACCGGTGATCGCGGCGAGGGCCTGCGCGCATTCGAGGCGCTGCCTCCAGGACGCCTCCGGGGCGTCGCGGACTCGGGTCAGGGCGGGTACCGCCGTCCCGGCCGCGGGGCCGATCTCGGCGAGCGCGCGTACGGCCCACCAGCGGTCGTCCGCGATGAGCGGCGTGAGCTCGGGCACCGCGGCGGCCGCGTCCGGGCCCCAGCGGTGCAGCAGCCTGGTCAGGGCGTTCAGTTCGTTGTGCCACAGGGTCCTGCTGAGGAGCGTGTCGTAGCCCCCGCCTTCGCCGGGCTGCTCGGACGGCAACGCCGCCAGCCGCCGCCGCACCGCGCCGAGCAGAGCGGGGTCGCAGGGGACACCGGTGTCGATGAGCAGGTTCAGGAGGTCGGAGTCGGCCCGGCCCGCGACGAGCGCGGCCATGAACGGCTCACGCCAGCGCGAATCGCCGAGCGAGATCAGGATCTCCAGGGACGCATTGAACAGCCGCGCCTGGTCTGTGTTCGGATCCCCCCAGACCGGACCCGGGTCCGGGATCGACGCCGAGGACTGGGACGACGCCAAGAGCGGGGTCGGTGCCGGGTGCAGGGTCGATGCCGAGTGCGGGGCCGCGTTCTGGGTGGAGGCTGCGTCCCGGGCGGGAGCCGCGTGCTGGGCGAAGGGCGCATCCTGGAGAGGAGCCACGTCCTGGGCAGAGGCCGCATCCGGGGCGTAGGCCGGATTCTCGGCAGGGGCCGCATCCCGGGCAGGCGCCGCACCCCGAGTGGGAGCCGCACCCCGAGTGGGAGCCGCACCCCGAGTGGGAGCCGCATCCCGGGCGAAGGGCGGACCCTGGGCAGGGGCCGGATGCCGGGCAAGGGTCGCGTCCCGAGTGGAGGCCGCATCCTGGGCAGGGGCCGGATCGGTGCGGGGTGTGGGCGTGCGGGTGGTGACGTAGGTGGCGAGGATGTCGGCGGTCGCTGGTGCGGCTGCCGAAAGGTCCCTGACCGCCGCCACGGCGGCGGTGCGGACGGTGAGGTCGGGGTGGCCGACGGCGGCGGTCAGCAGGGGCGCCAGCTCCGCGCGGGCCGAGCGCG
Organism: Nonomuraea sp. NPDC049709; assembly: GCF_040674815.1. Lineage (NCBI taxonomy): Bacteria > Bacillati > Actinomycetota > Actinomycetes > Streptosporangiales > Streptosporangiaceae > Nonomuraea > Nonomuraea sp. NPDC049709. Next base: position 8,164 of record NZ_JBFANM010000053.1, on the reverse strand, counting down.
ACCGCGCGCATCGGTCGTAGGCCACGTCGACGGCGGCGCGGGCGGCCTCGGCGGTCCCCCGCTCCAGCAGCGCGCCGCAGACCTCGATGAACGCTGGGCCGCCGAGGTGAGAGACGATCTCACCGAAGGGGTCGTCCGACCACACCCAGCCCTTCAGCGGCTGCTCCCCGTGCGACCAGTAGCCGACGAGCAGCTCGGAGGTCGTGTCCGGCCACGGGAGCCCGGCGTCGGCGATGGCCCACAACGCGCCGGCCCGGACGGCGGCCCGCTGGTCGGGCATCGATTCACCGTTCCGAACCGGGGACGGCCCGTCCATGGCGGCCTCGTCGTCTCCGCCCGCGAACGACCCGTCCACAGCGGCCTCGGCAGCCCCGCCCGCCCGCGGCCCTTCCAAGGGGGGCACGTCATCCCCGCCCGCGGACGGCCGGCCAGGCGCCGGTCCACCGGCCCCGCCCGCGGACGCCCGATCCGGTGCCAGCTCGGTGGTGAGCCAGGCGGCGCTGTCCGGCGGGTCGAGGCGGGCGGCGGCGGCGAGCAGGCCCGCCAGCACGTACGGCGAGCTCTCACGCGAGCGCCGTGCCCGCAGCGCCGGCATCACCTCGGCCGCCGACTCGCGGGGCAGGTTGCCCAGCAGGTAGGTGGCGGCGTGCCGGAGCTCGGCGTCGGGGTCGTCGAGCAGCGGCAGCAGCCGCCCCGTCTCGCGGGCCAGGGCCGCGCTCACGTCATCCAGCACCTCGGGGGCCGCGTCGTCGGTCGAGGCGATCGCGCCGAGCAGGTGGACGAGCCGATGGCGCCGGCGGGTGCCCGGGTCGGCGGCGAGCCGGGCGATGAAGGGCACCGCCCACGGCGTCGCACGGTACAGCGTGCCCTGGTGGAAGACGCTGCCGAACAGCTCGTCGATCGCCTCCTCCGCCACCCCGTCGTCCTCGCCGACGGCGTCCCGCAGGGTCTGCGGCACGTCCTCCGCCGAGCCGTACGCGTGCTCGAGGGAGCCCCAGTCGATGTCGTCGATGCCGTCGAGGGCGGCGGTCGTCATCCGTCGTCGTCCTTCCCCATCTGTCCCGGCCTGCCTGCGTGACCGGCAGAAAGCCTAGGGGAAGGCTCCGACAGACGATCAACGTCGGGAGCTTTTCGGGGCGCGGAATAATTCGTTGCGGTCGGATGCTGATGCCCGCACTATGTTCCTCATGTTCCTGCACGCTCACCCCGCGACGCCCGCACTGCCGGGCGCGTTCGGGCGTGCCTGCGACGGCCTGGAGCGCTGACCTCTTCCCGTAAGTCCTGAAGTGACCCGGCGGGGGGAGGTTGACCGGCCCTGACGGGTCACGCATCCACTTCAGGTTCGAGGGAAGGAACCATGGCCAAGCAGGCCTACGTACGGAACAAGCCGCATCTCAACATCGGCACCATGGGCCACGTCGACCACGGCAAGACCACGCTGACGGCCGCCATCACGAAGGTGCTGGCCGCGCGCGGGCAGGCCACGTACACGCCGTTCGAGCGGATCGACCGGACCCCGGAGGAGGCCTCCAGGGGGATCACGATCAACATCTCGCACGTCGAGTACGAGACCGCCACCAGGCACTACGCCCACGTGGACATGCCGGGCCACGCCGACTACGTGAAGAACATGATCACGGGGGCGGCGCAGCTCGACGGCGCGATCCTGGTCGTGTCCGCGCACGACGGGATCATGCCGCAGACCAGGGAGCACGTGCTGCTCGCCAAGCGGGTCGGCGTCGAGCACCTGGTCGTGGCCGTCAACAAGGCCGACGGCGCCGACCCGGAGCTGACCGACCTGGTCGAGCTGGAGCTGCAGGACCTGCTCGCCGAGCACGGTTACCGCGACGTCCCGATGGTCCGGGTGTCCGGGCTGCGGGCGCTGGAGGGCGACCCGGTCTGGACGGCGTCGGTCGAGGCGCTGCTCCAGGCGGTGGACGAGCACATCCCCGTGCCCGTGCGGTACGTGGACGCGCCGTTCCTCATGCCGGTCGAGAACGTGCTGACGGTCACCGGCCGCGGCACGGTCGTGACCGGCGCCATCGAGCGCGGCACGGTCCGGGTCGGCGACACGGTCGAGGTGGTCGGGTTCGGTGACGGGTTCTCCGCCGTCGTGACGGGGGTGGAGACGTTCGGCAAGACGATGGAGCAGGGCGAGGCCGGCGACAACGCCGCCGTGCTGCTGCGCGGGGTTCGCCGCGAGCAGGTACGGCGGGGCATGGTGCTGGCCGAGCCGGGCAGCCAGCGGGCTCTCGGGTCGTTCACCGCCCGCGTCTACCTCCTGACTCCGGAGGAGGGCGGGCGGCGCCGGCCGATCGCGTCCGGGTACCGGCCGCAGTTCTACCTGCGCACGACGGACGTGCCGGGGGAGCTCGTCCTGCCCGACGGCGAGAGCGCCCGGCCGGGTGACACGGTCGAGGTGGCGGTCGCGCTGGGCAAGGCGGTCGCGCTCGAGCCGGGGCTCGGGTTCGCCATCCGTGAGGGCGGCCTCACGGTCGGCGCCGGCACCGTCCTCACCGTCCCCAACTGAAAAGGCCGTGCCGGAAGGCCGCTGGAAGGCCGCTGATAGGTGCGCGAAGGTGCGGGAAGGTCTCGACGCACCGAAGATCGCGGGAAGGTCTCGACGCACCGAACGCCGAGGGCCGGGTCCCACGTCCGCGTGGGGCCCGGCCCTTCGGGGTCACGCCGGGTCGAAGCGGAGCCGGAGTGTCGCCCGTCGTGCCATCAGGTTGTAGCCCGGCAGCGCGCCCGGGCCGCACGTCGCCGTGCCGATGCCCTGGTGGGCGAGGTCCAGGTGGAGGTGCAGCCGCTCCCCCGGCACCAGGTCGGGCCGGTGGCGGGCGGCGGCCAGCTCGGCGGTGCTCCACCGGCGCGCGGTCAGCCCGAACGTGGGCTCCCCGGACACCCTGAACCCGCCCAGCTCGGCCCACCGCACGTCGGCGCGGTGCCCGTTCTCCTGGGGGTAGACGTACGGCGTCTGCAACTCCTCGACCGTGGCCGACCACCGGCCGGTGCGGGCGGCCATGCCCGTGTCCGGGTACGCCTCCCCGGGCCCCGACCCGAACCACGTCACCCGGTCCACCGCGCTGCCCGGCAGCGACATCGTGACCCCGATCCGCGGGATCGGGTCGCGCCACTCGCCGTCCGGCTCGACGTCCAGCAGCAGCCGCAGCCCGCCGTCGAAGGTCCACCGGTACGTCGCCCACATCCCGAGGTCGGTGGCCGCGGGCGCGACCCGGGTCCGCACGGTCAGCCCGTCGTCCAGGGAGACGTCGTCCACCCGCTGGGTGAGCCGGTGCAGGCCGAGCGCGCGCCACGTGGCCTCGAGGCCGCCGTAGCGGTCGTTGTCGGTCGGGGCCCGCCACAGGTCGAGCCGGGGCCCGTCCACCTCCCGCCCGAACAGCCGGACGAGCCGCCCCGTCACCGCGTCGAACGCGCAGTCGCCCGCGGTCAGCTCGCCGCCGGCACGGGCGAACGCCAGCAGGGTGTCCACCCGCCGGGACTCGGGCCGGGCCAGCATGGCCTGCCCCCACGCCACCTCGTGCCCCGCCTCCGCCCAGGGCTGGTCGGCGGCCAGCTCCGCGCGTACGGTCAGCCAGCACTCGCCGATCGGCCCGGCCGCGGTGTCGGGCAGCTTGCACTCGCCGCCGCCCGCGGGCACGTCGAGGCGGTGCTCGGCGACCGTCTCGCCCTCCACCTGCACGGTGGCCACGAACCGCAGGTGGGACAGGTCCGTGAAGCCGTAGCCGTTGACGACCCGCACGAACCCGTCGCCGAACTCGAACCTGACCGGCTCGAACACCTTCTTCAGGTCAATCAGGCCGGGCGACGGCGTGCGGTCGGGGAACACGAGCCCGTCGATCACGAAGTTCCCGTCGTGCACGGGCTCGCCGTAGTCGCCGCCGTAGGCGTACCCGTACTCGGGATGCGCCAGCCCGTGGTCGATCCACTCCCAGATGAACCCGCCGGCCAGGCGCGGATAGCGCTCGAACAGCTCCTGGTACTCGGCCAGCCCGCCGGGCCCGTTGCCCATGGCGTGGGCGTACTCGCACTGCAGGAACGGCATCCCGCGCCGCCGCTCGTCCAGCCGGGCGTCTTCGAGCGGGTCCTCCTCGTGCCGGCCGATGGCCTCGACCTCGGCGTGGGAGGCGTACATGCGGGAGTAGACGTCGGTGTGCTCGCACGACCAGTCGCCCTCGTAGTGCAGCGGCCTGGACGGGTCGCGCTCGCGCGTCCAGTCCGCCATGACGGCCAGGTTCCGGCCGACGCCGGCCTCGTTGCCGAGCGACCACATGATGACGCTGGGGTGGTTCTTGTCGCGTTCGACCATGCGGCGCATGCGGTCGAGCAGCGCGTCGGCGTAGCGGGGGTCGTCGGTGGGGTTGGCCCGCCAGCCGACCTGGCCGAAGCCGTGGGTCTCCAGGTCGCACTCGTCGATCACCCACAGGCCCAGCTCGTCGCACAGGTCGAGGAAGGCGGGGTGCGGCGGGTAGTGGCTGGTCCTGACGGCGTTGACGTTGTGCCGCTTCATCAGCAGCACGTCCTCGCGCATCGTCGCGTACGGCACAGCGCGGCCGTGCTCGGGGTGGAACTCGTGCCGGTTGACGCCCTTGAGCAGCAGCGGGCGGCCGTTGGCCAGAAGCACGCCGTCCACGATGGAGATCGTGCGGAAGCCGACGCGCAGGCGTACCGTCTCCTCCGGCGCGGTCACCACCGCGTCGTACAGGCGCGGCGTCTCCGCCGTCCACGGCTCGACCTCGACCGTGACCTCCGTGCCCGGCTCCAGCCCCTCGACGCCGAGTTCGGGGACGCTCAGCGTGCCGGGGCCGTCGAAGCTCAGCGTGCCGCGCCCGTCCTCGTAGGAGGCGCGCACGAAGACGTCGGCGGTGGAGCGGGTGAGCGAGACGTCGCGGAAGATGCCGGGCAGCCACCACATGTCCTGGTCCTCCAGGTATGTGGCGGCCGACCACTGGTGCACGCGCACGGCCAGCACGTTGCGGCCCGGCCTCAGGTGCGGACCGGCGTCGTACTCGACGGGCAGCCGGCTGCCGGTCGAGAAGCCCAGCTCGTGCCCGTTGAGCCAGACGCGGGCGAAGGACTCGGCGCCCTCGAACCGCAGCCGGCCGCCCGTCCAGCCCTCGGGCAGGTCGAAGGCGCGGCGGTAGTCGCCCGTCGGGTTCTCGTCGGGGACGCGTGGCGGGTCGATGGGGATGGGGTAGGAGACGTTCGTGTACGCCGGGGCGCCGTGGCCGTGCAGGGCCCAGTGGGACGGGACCGGGAGGTCGTCCCAGGCCGCGTCGTCGTAGTCGGGCCCGGCGAAGTCCTCGGGGGCGTTCGCGGTGGATGAGAGGCGGAAGCGCCACGTCCCGTTGAGGTCGAGAGCGGGCGCGTCGGAATCGAGTGCGGCCCTGGGTTCGAGTCGGCCCGAACCGGGGCTGAAAGTTTCGAGATCCATCTCCGCCGAGCCTAGAGGTTCCTGGCGGTTTCGTCAGCGATGAGTTTTGTGTCCGTACTGGGAGGAAGGGGGCAGGTCCCGCACGGACGTGCACCCGGCTCTCGACGACGCGAGATAACCGGCCAGCAGCGCCTCCGCCACCGCCCCCACGGCGGCGTCGCCCGGCAGGAATCGGGGGCTGTGCAGGCCGGCCGCGGTGTCCCCGATGTCCACGCCCACGAACATCATCAGCGACGGCGCCACGTCCCCGTAGCGCGCGAAGTCGTCGGCCCCGCACGACCGCAGCTCGTCGGTTACCGCCCACCCCTGCTCCCGCAGCCTGTCCCCCGCGCGTACGGCCAGCGCCGGGTCGTTGACCAGCATCGGCTCCCCGGGCAGGATCTCGACCTCGGCCACGCACCCGTACGCGCTGGCGGTGTCCTCGGCCACCTGCGTGAACCGGCGGTGCAGCCGCTCGCGCCAGCCCTCCGACATGGTCCGCAGCGTGCCCCTGGCCACCGCCTCGCCGGGCACGGCGTTGGGCGTGGTGCCCGCGGTGACCGTGCCGAACGTCACCACGGTCGGCGTCATGGGGTCGGCGGCCCGGCTGACGAGCTGTTGCGCGGCCACGATCACCTGCGCCATGGCCAGGACCGGGTCGCGGGTGAGGTGCGGGTACGCGGCATGCCCCTCCGACCCTCGCACGGTCACCCTGAACTCGTCGGAGGAGGCGTTCACCGGACCGGGCGTGCAGGCGATGGTGCCCTCGGGCAGCACGGGCTGGACGTGGGCGCCGATCATGGCGTGCACGCGGTGCCGTTCGAGCACGCCGGAGGAGACGACGTCGAGCGCGCCGGAGGGGTAGGTCTCCTCGCGCGGCTGCAGCACGACCAGCAGCGGAGCGACCGCCCGCGCGTCGATCCCGGGGACGGGCCCCGGCTCGGTGGCGAGCTCGGGATCGGGGGCGAGCTCCGGCCCGACGGCGGGCTCCGGGCCGACGGCGAGCTCCGGCCCGACGGCGGCGACGGCGGCGACGGCGCGGGCGAGCGCGACCACGGCGGCCAGGTGCACGTCGTGGCCGCAGGCGTGCATGGCGCCGTTGGTGGCCGCCCACGGCACTCCGGTGCGCTCGACGATCGGCAGCGCGTCCAGCTCCCCGCGCACCCCCACCGCCGGCCCCGGCCCGCCGATCCGCAGCACGGCGCCGGTGCCCGCCACGTGCTCGACCGCCCCGCCGGGCAGCGCGTCGAGCACCTGCTTGAGCGTCGGCCCCTCATGCCCCGACACGCGGGGCAGGGCGTGCAGCTCCCGCCTCAGCGCCACGGCGGCGGGCAGTTCCCGGCTCAGCGCCGCCCGCAACACCTCCTCCGCGTCCGCCCGGTTCCCGTCCGCACCCGTACGGTGCCCGTCCACGTTCATCCACCCACCTCTAGGAAAACGACCCCATCAACGCGTCCCTCCTCATCCCCCGGCCCCGAGGCCGTAGACGTGGCGCGCGTTCCCGCCCCCCACCATCGCGGCCACCCGCAGCGCCTGGTCGAGCGACCACTCCCCGTCGGTCACGAACCCGCCCAGCACCCGCGCCATCGCCCGCCGCCACAACAGCGCGCCCAGGTGGTGCAGCTCGGCCGGCCCGAAGGCGTCGGAGGAGAAGAGGAGCTTCGAGAACGGCGCCACCTCCAGGCTCTCCGCCACCAGCGCCGCGCTCCGCGCCCCCGTGTAGCTGACCCCCAGCCCCACGTCGAAGAACACGTGCGGGTACGCCTGCGCCAGGAATCCCGCCTGCCGCTGGTACGGATAGCAGTGCAGCAGCACCAGCGGCACCCCGGTCGGCTCGGCCAGCTCGATCAGCCCGCGCAGCAGCAGCGGGTCCGCCCGCCGCAGGTCCACGTCGGGATCGCCGAAACCGATGTGGAACTGCAGCGGCAGCCCCCGCTCCAGCCCCGCCCAGACGATGTGCCGCACCAGCACGGGATCGCGCAGCCGCCCGCCCCCGTCGGCCAGCCACCGCCCGGCGGCGAAGGTGACCTCCTCGGCGGAGGGCGGCGCGGGGTCGAAGTCGAGCCCGCACCGGTAGGCGGCGATGGTCTTGAGCCCGCGCGCCGTCCGCGTCCGCTCCCGCAGCGCCTCCCCGAACCGCGAGGCGAACGTGCCCGCCTGGCACCCCGCGGCGGCCACCTGCTCGGCCACGCTCTCCAGCCGCACCACCTCGTCGGCGGGCGACCCGCTGGCCTCGGCCATCCCGGACGGCCCGAGCAGCTCCTCGCCCCGGTAGCCGGTCTCGACCAGGAAGTGCCCGATGCCGCTGGCGCCGAGCAGCAGCCGGTTGACCTCGGCGGCGCCGAGCCTGGCGCGCCGGGCCAGGTATTCCTCGGGCGCGCAGAAGGGCTCCAGCCCGAGCACGGGCGCGCAGTGGCGCAGGATGGCGAACCCGACCTGGGAGTCGAACTGGGTCATCCACTCCGGCACCGGGCGATCGGACTCGGTGATCAGCTCCTCGAACGCCGTGCGCGACAGGTCGTGCGAGCTGGCCCCGTGGACGTGGTGGTCCACCAGCGGCAGCTCGTCGATGGCCTGGGTGAGCGCGGTGGGCACGAGATCGAGCTCAACGGACATCGGCCATCCTCCCCCGGTGACGTTTCCCACGACCTCGTACCCCGGCCCCCTTCCCGCGACCCAGGGGGACGAACACGGAAACGAACACGGAAGGGCCCCGCGGGACGGAGGCCG
>NZ_JBFANM010000052.1:0-87140 GCF_040674815.1 Nonomuraea sp. NPDC049709 | reverse complement strand
GGCGACCATTGCGGTGGCAGGAGCAATCCGAGGACTGGTTCCGGGACCAGATGGCCCGCCACGGCATGCCCGCTGCGGGGATCGACGATTACGTCACCTTGCTCACCGCGAGAGTCGGCAAGCCCACAGAGGTCCTGCCGACGGTCGAACAGGTCACCGGCCGACCGCCCTTCACCTACGCACAGTGGGTCGCCGACCACGCCGCCGCCTTCGGCGCAGCGCCGGCCTGACGGATAGGCGGCACCTGCCGGCCTTCGCGCATGTCCCGAGGACGAGCCCGGCGGCACCAGCCGACTGTCAACCGAAGCCGTCTCTCATCGACAAAGTCAGGGCTTGGCATGTCGCCGCGGTGCCCGGTATTTCCACTGGTCGCACGCGTTATGAGCGTCCTTTGACCGTGGCGGGAACGCTATTGACATTCTCCGCGCGCGAAATCTGTCCGCCATCCCCGGAACCGCGTCGGCCGCCCCAACAACCCCCGCCACCAGCGAATTCAGCATGGAACGTGCTCAGTCGACAGGGTTATCCAGCCATTGACCGTCCCGCATGACGGTGCGCCCGACGAATTCGTGAAGGCCGTTCCAGACCTGGATGCGCCGGGGGTGCAGGCGTAGGTAGACGAACGTGCCCTCCGGGTAGGTACGGGGGTCTGTTGAGACTTTGGCGTAGTGCTCGGCGATACCGGTGCCGATGTCGGGGACATCCACGAGCGACGCACTAGTGTCGATCATGATGACGTTCGCGGTGTCGCCGAGAGCGACTCGCGCTTGTGGGTGTCCTTTGACATTGGCGACGGTACGGCTCTTAACAAAAGTCGCGGTATACAGGGCTGAGCCGTCCCAGGTATAGGCCACGGGGATCAGATGCGCACCATGGCCGTCGCTGCCGGTGGCCAGCCACATCTGGAAGCCGGTTTCGAGCCGGTCTCGAGCATGGGCCCGCCGCTCGGCCAGGCCGCGCCGGATCGGGATCGTGGCGAGTTCTTCGTTGGCGTGCACGATGATTCCCCCTGCATATGGGTGTGAGTTCTCCTCCCCTGCCGGGAGGCCATACCTCTTGGACGAACGGCGCTGCGTGCACATCGACACATCGCCGGGCCCGATCCGGAGCACTGCGCTACCGCGCCCCGACACCGCCGACGGAGGCCGACATCTGGCGGGCCTACCAGATCGAGCTGGGCGAACGCGGCGAGCCGCACCACGATCCGTGGGGATCCAATCCCTTCGAGCGCCGCTGAACTGCACCGCTTCCATAGCCGCGACCAGACCCAAACGAGTGTGCAGTTTCCTGTACACGCTGGCGCCACTGATCGTTCCATTACTCCCCGAGGGCCGGGACGCCATAGAAACGCGGCCCCGGATGCGTCTAAACAGGGCGAGACCCCCGTCCCGAGGAGACTCGTGCATCCAGACCAGCAACGTGACTTCGCCGACTTCGTGGCCGCCCGCTCGGACAGCCTGATCCGGCTCGCGTACGTCCTCACCGACGACCAGCACGCCGCCGAGGACCTCCTGCAGACCGCGCTCGCCAAGACGGCCGGCCACTGGCGGAGGATCCGCGGCAACCCGGAGGCGTACGTGCGGCGGGTGATGTACCACGAACAGGTCGGCCGGTGGCGGAGTCCGCGATGGGGACGCGAGCGCATGGTGGCCGCGGTGCCCGAGCGGGCGGCCGGCGACCGTACCGCCGAGGTCGAGACCCGCATCACTCTCGACCAGGCGTTACGCGCGCTGCCCGCGCGCAAGCGGGCCGTGCTGGTGCTGCGCTACTACGAGGACCTCCCCGAGTCGGAGGTGGCCAAGATCATGGGTTGCTCGGTCGGCACCGTACGCAGCCAGACGCATCAGGCGATCGCCCGGCTCCGTGAGCTGGTCGGCGAACCCGTCACCCTGGAGGCCTGACATGACGACCGTGAACGAGCGCACCATCGCCGAGGAGCTGCGCCGCATGGCCGGCGAGGCCCGCCCGGTGAACGCCACGGCCTACGCCGCCCGCGCGACCGCCCGATCGGCGCGCCGCCGCCGCCTGTCGTGGTCCCTCGCCGCCACCGCCGCGCTGACCGCCGGGCTCGGCTTCGTCGTCCTCCTCAACGGGCCGCAGATGACCGCGAAGGTCGCCGAGCCGCCGGTCCGCGAGCTGCCGCCGAACACCCCCGAGCAGCTCAAGCTGGTCGGCGACTGCATGCCCGCCGGCGGCCCGTCCGTTAACGTCAACCCCAACTGGCGCGACCCGGCGCACGGCACAGTGGCGGACTTCCGCGTGCTAGCGGAATTCCGGGACAAGTACGGCGTCACCGCCCTGGTCGGCAGCGCCAAGGGCTTCGTCCTGTGCACGCCGAGCAAAGACACGCCCGACCCTCCTGTGTTCACCTACTGGGGCGACAAGGCCCCGGGGAACCTCGCCGGGTTCCCCGGGAAGCTCAGCGTGGACGTGTACGAGGTGACCTACTGGTCCGGCAAGGGCGCGTCATACGACAACTACGCGAACGTCGTCGCCGGCCGGGTCGCCCCCGACGTGCGGCGCGTGTCGATCGGCTGGTCGGGCGGAGGACGGGTGAACGCCGTCGTGGCCAACGGCTTCTTCATCGGCAGGAGGCCCACCAAGTCCGTGCCCGTCAAGAACAAACCCAAGGACCAACCGGGCGCGCCCACGAGCGTTCTCGACACCCCTCCCGTCACCGTGACCGCCTACGACGCGGCCGGCCGGATCATGAACCGGCAGCAGAACATCAAGTACGGCTGGCGCGGTCCAGGACGTCCCGGATGAGCGGGACCATCTCGCCGAGGTTGGTCTCCAGCGCGGGCGGCCAGATGATCGGGCAGGTCGCCGGCGGGCGACCAGCAGTGCTGCCCGCTGGAACGGGCAGGAGATGTCGTTGATGACGGGCATCACCAGGTCGAGCTCGTGGTCGGAGATGAAGCGCGGGATGCGCTGCGGTAGCTTGGGCGCGTCCCGGGAGGTGATGGGCGCATAGCCGGGGACATCGTCGTACTCCCAGGCGGCAGTGTCACGGAACATCTGCGACAACCCAGAGATGCGCTGGATCCGGGTGACCGCGCCCAGCGGCCTGCCAGTCTTGTCCGTCGCCGCCTCGGCGAGGGACTCGATCCAGCCCAGGCAGTGTGCCTGTCAAGGACGAGGACGTGGCCCGGCTGTCCCCGCTGGGCCACGCCCACCTCAACGTCCTGGGCCGCTACGCGATCGCTTCGTCAGCCCCGGACAAGGGCCTGCGGCCGCTCGGAGCGGCGGCGCTGTCCCAGGACGCTTCTTCCGTCGTCGTGGATGAAGACGGCGTCTAAACCTGGAGTGATCTCGGCGGTCGGTACTCAAAGGATCATCGCGATGGCCGTTCGGCTACATCACCGGGTTCGGTGCTTCTTGTCGCGTTCTTCGACCAGTTTGGTGAAGTCCGAGTGGGAGGCGGCGAACTTCGTGATGCCCTTCTTCGGGTCGATCGTCACGTAGAAGAGCCAAGGGCCGGAGGCCGGCTTCAACGCGGCCCTGATGGCCTCGTCCCCCGGGTTGCCAATGGGGCCGGGCGGCAGGCCGAAACGCCTGTAGGTGTTGTACGGCGACTGGCTCTTGAGGTCCTCGATCACTGCGCTGGCACCGTACTTGCCCAGGCCGTACAAGACCGTGCTGTCCACCTGTAGCCGCATCTTCCGGTTCAGCCGGTTGTATATGACCCGGGCGATCTTGGGCATGTCCTCGTCCCTGCCCGCTTCGGCCTGGACGATGCTGGCGATGGTCAGGATCTCCAGCGGCGTTCTGCCGGCACGCCTGGCGCCGTCGACCAGGTTGGTGTCCTCGGCGGCCTGCCCGAACCGGGCCACCATCGCCCTAAGGATCTCGCCCGGGCTCATGGTGGGGGAGAGCTCATAGGTGCCGGGGAAGGCGAACCCTTCGAGTATCCCCTTGGCATAGGGCGGCAGGCCGAGCACCGTAGCGTCCTTGGCGGCCTTCTCGAACTCCGCCACCGGCCTGCCGGTGAGCGACGACAGCACCTTGAAGAGCTGCGAGAGCCGCATCCCTTCCACCACGGTCACGGTGACGGCCGGTCGGCGCTCGGGGGCCAGGTGCGGGACGGCGTTCTGTTGCCCGGCAACATCACTGGGGGCCTGCGACGACATCCCCTGCACCACGACTGTGGATCCGACGGCCAGCGCGGCGACGGCCGACGCCGCCACCAGGGCCAGGCCGCGGCGGCGGGGTCGGCGCTCGCGGACCTGGAGGTACCGACCCGGCGCGGGTGGCCGCTCTTCCTCGGCCATGTCGGCGAGGGTCTCACGCAGCAGGTTCTCGATGTTCATCCGAACTCCCTCACGGTGGTCAGTTCAGGTGCCGTTTTCTTCAGACGTTCCAGCGAGCGGTAGATCTGGCTGCGTACCGACCCCACCCTGACGCCGAGCAGTCGCGCGATCTCGGTCTCGGAGAGGTCCTCGAAGTAGCGCAGCACGAGCATGGTCCGCTGCCGGGGTGTAAGCCGGGCGAGGGCCGCGCGCATCACCATGCGAAGGTCCACACCGTCGGCGTGCCCGTCACCGATCTGGTCGGGCAGCCATCCGGTGGACACCTCCGCGACGCGTGAGCGTCGCCGCCACCAGCTCACCTGCTCGTGGTACATGACACGGCGGACGTATCCCTCGATGGCGACCGGATCGCGCAGACTGCGCCACTTTGCGACCGTCTTGACAAGGGCCGACTGCACCAGGTCCTCGGCGGCGTGCCGGTCACCGGTCAGCAGGTACGCGGTACGGAACAACGCCCCCGATCGGTCGGCGACGAAGTGCCGGAAGGCCGCCTCAAATCCTGGATCCACCCAATCCTCCTCGTGATGCTCACAGCCAAGGACGCGGGCAGCACCTCGATCTATGCCGGCACGATCGAGGTTTCTCACTCGGCTCTATTCAGCGCTCCTTTGGGCTCATGGCGCCGACCCGAGTCGGCGCAATGACGCTGCGACCCGCCGCCCTGCCTTCGCATCGACTTTCTGGATGGAGGTTTCTGGCCGGAGTTGCCCCAGCTCGATAGGGTGTCCGAAAAGGTGGACGTTTCTGGACATCGCCGGGAAGGGTGGCTGATGACCGTCTGGGCGTACGCACGAGTCTCGACGCGTGACCAGAACCCGCAGCTCCAGTTCGACGCCCTGGCGGCCAGCGGCTACGACGAACTGGTCATAGAAAAGGAGTCGGGCAATCGCGGTGTCGCGCGACCGGCGTGGGAGGCGCTCCTGGCGCTGCCCCAGGCGGGCGACACGCTGAAGTTCTGGAAGTCCGACCGGTGGGGCCGCTCGGCGGGGCACGTGCTGACCACCGTCAACGAGCTCCGCGACCGCGGCATCACCGTGGTGTCACTGACGGAGAACTTCGATCTGGCCACCAAGGAAGGCCGGTTCAAGTTCGCGGTCCTGGCCGCAGCCGCCGAATACGAGCTGGAGCTGCGCGCCGGGCGCCAGGCCGAGGGAATCGCCGCCGCCAAGCGCCGCGAAGCCACCGGCGCCATGCTGCCCGGCAAGAAGAAGACCGGCCGTCCCCACGTCATCGGCCCCGCCGAACTGGCCACACTACGCCGCCTGGTCGACGACGGCGTCTCGATCACCGAGGCTGCCCGCACCCTCAAAATCGGCCGCTCCACCGCCTACGCGGCACTCGCGGGACGCTGACCAGCAGCTACCCCACCCGTATCCCGCTTCTGCCCTTCGACCCCCTTGCAAGATCGTTCTCATCGATAACTGCTGTCCGCTGGTTCCTCAACCCCGGGATGGAACCCGGACTACCGTAGTGCGTCACTGGGCTACTGCCTCGATGAGGCGATGTGGGGCCACGGCTTCGCGACGGAGGCCGCGCACGCGTTGCTGCGGTGGGCATTCGACACACTGGACCTGAATCGTGTTCAGTCCGAGACCGTTACGCGCAACGTGGCATCTGCCCGGGTTCTGGAGAAGATCGGATTCGTACGTGAAGGGACGTTGCGGGAAGACTGCATCGTAAACGGCGAGGTGTCCGACTCATGGGTGTTCGGGTTGATTAGGCGAGAGTGGCAGCCGCCGGCTGTGCCGATTCAAGCCTGCTAAAAGCTCCGAATCACCTCATTGTGTCAGGAGCTCTTAGGCCGGGTGGCCGGTTGGAGCTCACGCGACGGCGTCGCGCTGCGCGACTACGTGCGTAGGGTCAACATCGGTTCGCACGCGGAGGTACCGGACGGCGTGCCGGTGTCTTCCCGCGTCGGTGGCTATGTCCGCCAGGATTTCGACCACCACCTTGGGCTGGACCTGCGTGTAGCTGATGGGGTCGCGCTCGCCGTAAGGGCTCGATGCCCAGCCCGGCGGCAGGGTCGCCGGCCACGGATGTCCATGGTGCGCGGGAGTGAGCAGGGGCGCGATCTCGGCCGCGGCCTGTGCGGAGAGCTGGGTGGTGCGGCCTACGACGCGCAGCCGTCCCGTCTGGTCGTAGCGGCCGAGGAGCAGGCCGCTGGGCCGCCGCGGCGAGCCGACGAACCCCCCGACAATTGCGTCGCAGCTCGTCCTCCGCTTGAGTTTCTGCCAACCCCGGGTGCCGCCGGTGTAGGTCGAGCGGGTCGGCTTGATGACCAGGCCCTCCACGCCGACCGCGTGCAGCGAGTCGTACCAGATGCGGGCCTCGGCCTCGTCGAGCGTCTGCATTCCGAGGGCGAGAACGCCGGCGGCCGGGATCGACGCGAACAACTCCTCCAGCAGCGCCCGACGTTCGCAGAGCGGGAGGCTGGTCACGTCCCGGCCGCGCAGCCGCAGCAGGTCGAAGGCCGCGAAGTGGACAGGCTCTTCGCGTGCAAGGGCAGCGGCACGGCGGTGTCCGGCCACGTTGCGACGGTGCAGGGAGGAGAAGTCGAGGCGGCCGGAGGGCGACCAGCGGACGATCTCCCCGTCCAGGACCGATCCTGCGGGCAGGTGCTCGAACGCGGCCCACGTCACCTCGGGGAAGGTCTCGTTGAGGCGGGCGCCGCGCCGGGACTGCACGTGGACACCGCGGTCGGAGTCGATGATGGCCAGCGCGCGGAATCCGTCCAGCTTGGGCTCGAACGCCCATGTGCCCGGCCGCCCCGGAGGGAAGCTGTCCACACTCGTCGCCAGCATGGGCTCAATCGGGGTCCGCAGCCGGGTTCGGGCGTGTTTACGCTGGTCGGAAGGCATGGCCATGGGCCGGTTTCTATCGGCCAGCCGAACAGGACAAAACCCCTATTTGATACAGAAACGCCCAAGGGTTGCTTAGGGTCCGTATGCTCCTCGGCACCCCGAACCTCATCCGGCAGCGCGACAGAAAGCGCGACACCGCCGTGCCGGGATCAGCCCCCCATGAACGTACTTCCGGAGATCGACGTCGCTCAGGCCGTGGCCAATCTTCTGGAACCCCTCGACCCGGCCCCCCGCCGCCGCGTGCTCACCTGGCTCGCCGCCCGGTTCAACGTGGACCCGGGCGTCGGGGAGGAACTGCTCAGCAGTAAGCGGTAGCAACGTCTTGATCCATGTCGATTACGACTTGTGACGGTTGCGTTCGCGACCGATGAGCCAGCCGATATGCCGTGGTCCGGCCTATGCCGAGCAGCCGAGCAGCTTCCATCAGCCCCACCACGAGTTGCTGGCTCGGCGCCGCCCCTACCGCACGCGGATCCGGCCGATGCAGCACCTCAGGACCAGTCTCCATCGTGTGTGTCTGGTCGTTCATCGGCCGCCCCCAGGACAGGCAGGTAGGTGCCGACCTTGGCCGGACGGGTTTCGGGCTGTGTCCCCCGATGGCCTCTTGGGCTCCTGCTGAAGATCCTTCAGTTTCCGTGAACCCCCGGGCTTCAACGGCTTGGTGAAGATGAGCAGGTCTTCGTGAGCGGTGGCGTGGATGGGCAGCCCGCGGGCCCAACCCTTGCGGGCCTCGTGCATCTGGAAGAACGACGCGCGGTTCAGCAGCCTGCCGCGTCCCAGCCCGCACAGCAGGCAGACGATCCGGTCGGCGAACGCCAATCCGGCACGCGCGGCGACCTTCTGTACGTGGCCGGGCAGGTCGACCAGCTCGCCCTGCTGCCGGTACGGGCGCACCGTCACCGCGACCACGCCGCCGGGCCGTAGCAGCTCGGTGCAGCCGGCGAGGATCTGGGCGAAGCCATCCAGGAGCACCGGCAGAGGCTGGTGGGCGAGGTTGGCGCGGTCGCGGGAGTAGCGCTGGTTGCGCTTGCGGATGCCGGGCTCGCCGCTGTCGCGGGTGGAGCGGATGTGGCCGTGCGTGGCCGACCCGTACGGCGGCGATGTGAGCACCAACGCCGCCCGGCCAGCCAGGCCGTGCAGCAGGCCGGCGATGCCGCGCGCGTCTCCGACAAGCACGGTGCCGGAACCGGTGGCGCCCTGGCGGCGGGCGTGAGCGAGGTTGGCGACCGCGAGCTTGGCCCAGCCCTGCTCGTACTCCACCCCGGCCGCGTTGCGGCCCAGGTGGACGGCTTCGACCAGGGTGGTGCCGATCCCGCACATCGGGTCGATCACCAAGTCGCCTGGCTGGGTGTAGGTGTCGATTACCTGGGCGGCGATGGCGGGCAGCATCTTGCCCGGGTGCTTCATGGATTCCGGCAGGTACCGGTTCTGCCGTTGGGAGCGGGACGGCTGCTGGCCGGTCGCCCACACCGATGTCGTCCCCTTGGTCATGCCTGCTCTCCTTCCAGCCATGCCTGATCGCCCAGCATCGGATGATCTCCTCGAACGCCGGCGTCCTCGGTTCGCGGTTTGGTGAAGATGAACACGTCACTGTGCACGCGGGCGCTGGCGGGCACGCCGGGAATGGGGGCGCCCGCTCTCGATACACCCCAGGTCAGGGGTGGCTCCATCTGCTGGCCATTGATCGGTGTACGCAGCGCGACGATGTGCTGCAGGTACAGCAGTCCCACCCGTTGGGTCTCTGCGATCAGGGCCGGGCCCGGGTCGGTGAGATTCTGCTCGCTGCGGTGCAGGCCGGTGACGACGACCAGGTGTCCTCCGGGCTTCAGCAGCGCCGCTGATCCGGCCAGATCGAGCGGCGCATGTCCGCGCGTGTCGGCCAGCTGGGCCGGCTGGGCCGCCGTGTCCGCCGTTTCCGCCAGTTCGTTTCGCCGAGACGGGCAAGCGTAGGTGAGCACGACCAAGGCGGCAGCCCCGGTCAGGTCTCTGATGCCGGTGAGCAGGGTGTCGGGACGGGTGAACCGGAGGTCGGCTACCTCCAGATCGTGCTCGGGGTGGCTGATGGCCAGGGCCCTGCCGATGGCCCGGGCTCGGACGGGGTCGGTGATGGTAGCGGCTGCCTGGCAGCCCATGGTGAGGGCGGTGGAGATGACGTGGTGGTCGGCGGCATCCAGGTCGATCACCAGGTCGCCGAGCCGGGTGCATGCAGTGATCAGGTGGCGGGCCAGCGGCCCGCTCACCGGGACGCAGCAACCGCTGCGGCAGGTGAGAACGGTTTCGGTGTCGGCAGCTGCCGGCCAGACGCTCAACGGCAGATGGCGTGCGTCCACCTCACGAGCGGTTCGGGCGGAAACGCGTGAGCGGACAATGATGGAGCGGTCGGAGTGCGTGGGTGCTGTCACGATGGTGTGGCCCGATCATCCGGGTCACCTGGTCCCTGTCACCTGTCTAAATACCGGCGCTGAGGACCGAGTTGGGACACAACGACAGGCAAAGATTCCGTCGCTCCCGGACTCAAAGCTTGGCGCGGAAGGCCGCCCCACCGCGCATCCGGGCAGAGCAACGGGTCCGCGTTATCGCACCCCCGGCTACCTCTGGGCCTGCGCTGTCTCCTTCGTCCGCTCCTGGGCCTGCGCGTCCGGGCCGCTGGGTTTCCGTACACACTCCGGACAAGACCCGGACAGAAACCGTCCATCGGCATCTGCCACCGAAATTGCTAATGGAGGTTGAGGCTGTAGCGGTCTCGCCAGAACGCCAGCATGATTCCGAGAAAAATTCGCTTATGCCGACGGACCTTCGGAATCACTCATGACTCTATGAATCCTTTTCGCTGGATATTCCGGATATGCGGAACGGATACACCTGGCTCTCTAGGGGGTCGGATAACAACCTGGCTTTCTTGCGCCAGCGTTCGCCCATAGTCTTGCGCCTGGCGGCACTGACGCCGCCGCACCTAACCGGGCTTTCTCCAAGGCGGTCATGATCGTTGCTGCTCAGCTCCTCCGACCTGACCCACGCTAAGGTCACCATGACATCCTTGAATCTTGGCTGCCGCCCGCTCGCCGGCGGCGTGGTGATCAGTGTGGCCGGCGAGCTCGATGCCACCAACGCCGACCCTCTGGAGACCTACATCGACCGGATGCGGCATCCGGGTCAGCCCGTGGTGCTCGACCTGGGCGGGTTCACCTTCATGGACAGCACTGGCCTGCAGGTCCTGCTCCGCGTCCACAGCAAGGTGCGCAACCAAGGCAGCGCCTTACACCTGGCCGCCGTGCGGGATCTGCCCGCCCGCGTGCTGCAGATCACCGAACTGTGGGACGCCTTCAACATCCATCCCAGCGCAGACTCGACGATCAGGGCACTGCTCAGCTCCCCTGTACCGGCGCCGCGCTTGCGGAGGCTGATGCGAGCCTGACTCAGCACTACCTGCCCGGCGCGAGCGTGATCACGATCGTTGTCAGTTTCCGAAGTCGAGTGCACGGATGTACGGAGTGGTCTGCACGCCCGCGGCGGATGTGCAGACCACTCGGTGGGATGTGTGGCTTAGCGGTGGGTGATCCACCAGAACAGCAGGCCGATGAGGCCGGTGCCGGTGGCATGGGCGGCGCCACGGGCGAAGGCGATACCGATGGTGCGACGGAAACGGCGGACGCCGGTCGAGCGGCGTCGCGCCGAGGGCAGGATCCTGTGGGGCGCCGGGGTGTTGGTGTGGGTCATGGCTGCATGACATCCAAGATGCCGACGGGGTTGAAGGTATGCCGGATGGGTCCGGATCTGTGGGGCTACGCTGCCGGTGAGCGGGGATCCGGACCGGTCCGTCTCGGATCCGGATGGCGGTCTCTGGCAGGTGAGGAGGCGGGGGGCGTGGCGGAGTTCCGGCCAGAGGGGTCGACCTCCCAGGTTCTGGCGGAGCTGGCCCGGCTGTGGGACCAGGCCCGCGTCCACAGCCCGGGCCGGGTGACGCAGAAGGAGCTCGCGAAGGTCTCGGGTGTGCCGCATTCGACGGTGAACGGGTGGGCGACGGGTGCCGCGGAGCCCCGTGATCTGGATCAGCTGGTTCAGGTCGGCGTGGCCTTGGCCAAGTGGGCGAACGAGCCTGCTCTATCGGCGCGTGAGTGGGGTCGGCTGATGGCTGCCGACCGGGCCCGCCCGGCTCCTGCGGCCCCCGCCGATGCCGACCGGTCCGGGCAGGCCGCCGTGGTCGAGCGGGTCAGGGTGGGGGTGATCCCGCAGCCGGCCGATTGCTTCCAGGAGCGCCAGGTCGCCGAACGCGTGCAGGCGGCGGCCGGTGTGGGCGAGACGGTAGTGCTGACCCAGGTGCTGGCGGGGATGGGCGGGGTCGGCAAGACCCAGCTGGCCGCCGCCTACGCCCGCCGCGCCTGGCAGCAAGGGGTGCAGGTGCTGGTGTGGGTGAACGCCGCCACCCGCGACGGCATCGTGTCCGCCTACGCCGACACAGCGGCGCACCTGGGCCTGCCGCCGGCCGATCGCGATGATCCCGAGCAGGCGGCGCAGGAGTTCCTGGTCTGGGCCGAGACCACCGGCCGGCCCTGGCTGGTGGTCTTGGACGATGTGCAACGTCCCAAGGATCTGAGTGGGCTGTGGCCGCCGGCGGCGACGTCGGCGGTGGGTGGTCGGGTGCTGGTCACCACCCGGCTGCGAGAAGCGGCCCTGGCCGGTGCGGATCGGCGCACGGTCGACATCGACACCTTCACCGAAGCCGAGGCCCATTCCTATCTGACGGCCAAGCTCGCCGGCCAGGACCCGGTCGCCGACCTGGACGCTCTGGCCGCCGATCTGGGGTTACTGCCGTTGGCGCTGGCTCAGGCGGCGGCCTACATCATCAACGCCGCCATCTCCTGCGCCGCCTACCGGCAACGGCTGGCCACCCGGCTGCTAGCCCACGCCGTACCGGGCGAGGACTACCTGCCCGACGGCCATCAGCGGATCGTCACCACCACCTGGGAGCTGTCCATCGACCACGCCGACCAGGCCGCACCCGCCGGGCTCGCCCGCCCGGTGCTGTATCTGGCCAGCGTCCTGGACCCGGCGGGCATCCCGCAAGCGGTGCTGACCAGCCCGCCCGCCCGGGAGTACCTGGCCAGCTACCTGCCCGACCTCGCAGCCGACTCCTCAATCGGGGAGGCGGCAGGGGTCGATGAGGCCATGGTGGATGAGGTGCTGCGGGTGCTGCACCGGCACAGCCTCGTGGACCACAACCGCACCGCCCGCCACCGTGAGATCCGCATCCATCAACTCATCCAGCGTGCCGCCCGGGAAAATCTCACCGCCCGGCCAGACCTCGGCCCGCACCTGTTCGCCGAAGTCGCCTGCACTGCCGCGGACGCTCTGCTGCACCTGTGGCCGCCGATCGAGCGCGACCATCTCGGTCAGATCCTGCGCGCCAACACCTCCATTTTACGCCATGCCACCGGAGCTGCTCTCTTCAGCCACCCCGGCATCGGTGTGCATCCTGTGTTGCCTTACGCCGTCGCCAGCCTCGGTAACGCTGGGCAGGTCACCGCCGCCATCGCCACGAGCAGCGATCTGTACACCGCCTGCCTGCAGCATCTCGGCCCCGACCACCCCGACACCTTGGCCACCTGCCACAACGTGGCGTACTGGCGGGGCCAGGCGGGGGACGCGGCCGGGGCTGTCGCCGCAGGCGAGGAACTGCTGGCCGACCAGGAGCGGGTGCTGGGCCCTGATCACTCCGACACCTTGGCCACCCGCCACAATCTGGCGCGATGGCGGGGCCAGGCGGGGGACGCGGCCGGGGCTGTCGCCGCGTTGGAGAAGCTGCTGACCGACCACTTGCGGGTGCTGGGCCCCGACCACCCCAACACCTTGGCCACCCGCCACAATCTGGCGGACTGGCGGGGGGAGGCGGGGGATGTGATAGGTGCGGTCGCCGCGTTTGAGGAGTTGCTGGCCGACCGCTTGCGGGTACTGGGCCCGGACCACCCCGACATCCTGACCGTCCGCCATAATCTGGCGCGGTGGCGGGGTGAGGCGGGAGACGCGGCCGGCGCTGTCGCCGCATATGAGGAACTGCTGGCCGACCGCCTGTGGGTGCTGGGCCCGGACCACCCCCATATCCTTGCCACCCGCCACAATCTGGCAGGGCTGCGGGGCCGGGCAGGAGATGTGACAGGTGCGGTCGCCGCGTTTGAAGAGCTGCTGGCCGACTACGAGCGGGTGCTGAGCCCCGATCACCCCGACCTCCTGGCCACCCGCCAAAAACTCGTGCGGTGGCGGGGGGAGGCGGGGGACGCGGCCGGGGCTGTCGCCGCAGCTGAAGAGCTGCTGGCCGACTACGAGCGGGTGCTGAGCCCCGATCACCCCGGCACCCTGGCCACCCGCCACAATCTGGCGGACTGGCAGGGTGAGGCGGGGGACGCGGCCGGCGCTGTCGCCGCATATGAGGAACTGCTGGCCGACTACGAGCGGGTGCTAAGCCCCGATCACCCCGACACCCTGGCCATGCGCGGCAATCTGGCATATTGGCGGGGCCGGGCGGGGGACACCTCGGGTGCGGTCGCCGCGTTTGAGGAGCTGCTGGCCGACCGCTTGCGGGTGCTGGGTCCCCATCACCCCGACCTCCTGGCCACCCGCCACAATCTGGCGCGCTGGCGGAGTGAGGCGGGGGACGCGGCCGGGGCTGTCGCCGCAGCTGAAGAGCTGCTGAGCGACCAGGAGCGGATGCTGGGCCCTGAGCACCCCGACACCCTGACCACCCGCCACGATCTGGCGTACTTGCGCGAATGGGCGGCCGGTCAGGAATAGACCGTTGCTCGTTCTCGGAAATGATCGAGTACCAGAGACGATCCGACAGACGGCGTCGGCGTTGGCGTGCCTCCTCTTGGTGTTTCATAAGCGACCGCCTGGCCGCCTATGAATCACCGCTCGCGGCGAGGCACGGCCAGGGCGAACACCGTTTCATAGGTCGGTGCAAATGAGTAGCGGTGTGAAACACTCCTATGAAACGATCCCGAGGGGCGACGCGTACCCCCTTGTGGAGGCACACGCATGCCCGATGACCTCCTGCGCCACCCCAGCCGGTTCGCCCTGCCAGACCGGCAAGGGCAAGGTGGCCGTCCAATACCACACCGCCCGCTTCCGGCTCGTGCCTGCACTCGCCAAGACGCTCACTGTGGCGACCCCGGCCGTGCGCAAGCCGGGCACGCTCTGGATCGAACTGCCCCGCCCCGCCGCGGCCGGCGCCGGACCGGCGGGGTACGTACGCATCGTCTACCCCCGCGCCTCCACCGTCCGCCAGTCCCTCGACACCCAGCTCGACGCGCTCAAGGCAGCCAGCGTCACCCGCATCTTCTCCGAGAGGATCTCCACCCGCGCCACCACCCGCCCCGAACTCGACCAGGCCGTCGCCCTCTCCCGCGAACTCCGCTCCGCGGGAGTCGCGGTCACGCTCGTGGTGCACGAGGACAAGCGGCTCGGCCGCGGCCTCGACCTGGCCGCCTTGGCCGAGCAGTTGCGCGCCGCCGGCCTCGGCCTGGAGTTCCTCACCCGGCGAGCTGCAGGGCTCAACACGACCCCTCCGGGGTCGTGTTCACCGTGCTGGCCGCGCTGTCGGGAATGGAACGCGAGTACATCCGCGACCGCACCCTGGAAGGCCACGAATCCGCCTGCAGCCGAGGCAAGACCAAGGGCGGCGCCGCCGTCACCGATGACGCCATGCTGTCCATGGCCCTGCACCTGCGCGAACACGACACCGACGCGGCAGCGGCGCCTGCCATGGGCCCGCGGCTCGGCGGCCAGCCCGGCCGATCACCTCGGCCCGCTGTCCATGCCGGGACCTCACCGCCTCCGGCGAACTGGAGACCTACATCGATCGCGTACGCCGCAGCCTGGACGAGCATCTGATCATCGACGCCAGCCGGCTGTCTTTCCTGGACAGCTCCGGCCTGGCCGTGCTGCTCGCCGCCGCGACCCTCGCCAAGGCTCATGGCGCCGCCCTACACCTGGCCGGACTGCAGCCCCGGGTGGCCCGGATCTTGGAGATCACCGGCTCCTGGCCAGTGGTGTGCACCTACGATCATGTCGACCAGGCAAGTGCCGCGACCGAGCGCTGAGCCGGCTGCATCAATTTCGACGGCCGCGCATGAGAGATCTCCCGGCGCGCGGTCCGGTGGCCTCGTAACACTCTTCGGCCTGCCACAACAGGTGCGGCGGAGTTTGCGCATCTTTGACTCATCAGAGCCGCTCCGGCGCTGTTTACGCAGGTCAGAGCCCTTCCGGTCGCGAAGCGGACACCGGCTGAATCGGAGCCTTCTCTGGCCGCCGGACACCTTTCATAACCGCGTTTGGCGAGGTCGGACGCGGTTTGGAAACGTCGCGCCGGCTTGTGGTGATCTTTGCTGAGGCCGGGGTCTGCCCGGACGCTGTCCGGTTCCTGTACGCGGCCTCTGGCGGCATGAGCAGCATCCCAATCCGCTCACCTGCATTTCGGGGGCTGCCATGTACGACACACGCTCTCACGCCGCCACGGCTCCGACCGCCGCCGCTACCACGCGCGAAACCGGCCCTGCCAGGACCACAAAGTCGCCCGGTTGCTCGAGCGGCACCTCGACCGCATCCGCGCAGGCGCGTCCACTGGATCTGGCCGAGCACGCGTTCATGCTGCTCATGCAGGGACGGCAGCCGCTCGCGGTCGATGGAGCCGCCCTCGGGCTCGGTCTCCCTGCCCGGCCGATTCCGCTGGATGAGCTGCGCGCCCTCCTCCTGCACCCGTCCTGCAGCCGGGCAACCCGGGACGAGGTCTGGCGGCACCTCATCGAACAGGCCCGCACTCATCGCGATGCCTGGATGGTGGGCGCCGTCGCGCTGGCGGCCCCCATGCTGCGCCGCCTGCTCAAGACCCTCACCCAGACGCTGCCCGTCGAGCGCGAGGAGTTGGAGGCCGAGGTGCTGGCCTGCTTCATGGAGGCGCTGTGCCGGGTGGAGCTGTCCTGGTCCCATCCGGTGCTGCGGCTGTCGCGGCTGACCCAGTTCGCCGTCCTTCGCGCCCACGCCATCGACCGGCCCGATCTGTTGCCCGAGCCGGACATGAGCGACGGGCAACGTGCGCTGCGCTACCCGGACGGGCATGCCGACCTGCTGCTGGAGCGGGCGGTTGAGCTGGGCGTCATCACCGCCCAAGCGGCCGAGCTGATCTCGATGACCCGCCTGGAGGCCATCTCGCTCAGCACCTACTGTCGCGCCCGCGGTCTGCTGTATTGCACCGAGCTCAAACGCCGCCAGCGCGCCGAAGCCCGCCTCCGGCAGGCCCTGCTCAGCGGCGAGCTGTCCGGCAACGCCGAGTGAACCAGCACTCCGGCCGTCGTCATGCGTCGGGGCCGGACGGTCATGAACGGGCAAATTCCGCCGGTCTCGGTGTCTGATTTCGGCCCTTGACCCCGGTCTTTTAGCAGCTGAAAGGCAGCGCGGACGGCACCGGACCCGGGACGGGTCGCACCCGGCCACCGGTTCCTGTCACCACCGGAACGCCACCCGCACCCATCGCTGAAGGAGGACGCCCACCCGGCCTCGCCCGGGCCCGGGCCTCCGCGCCACCTTTCCCACCCAACCTC
This sequence comes from Nonomuraea sp. NPDC049709, assembly GCF_040674815.1. NCBI lineage: Bacteria > Bacillati > Actinomycetota > Actinomycetes > Streptosporangiales > Streptosporangiaceae > Nonomuraea > Nonomuraea sp. NPDC049709. The sequence continues at coordinate 70,379 of NZ_JBFANM010000052.1, read as the reverse complement.
GCGTCCATCTGCCCGGGGAGGCAGTCGTGATCCCGCGTTCCCGCTTCACCACTCGCAAGACCTTGCTCATCACCGCCGTCATCGTCGCCGCCGTGACGCTCGGCACCCTGCTGGAACTCGCCTTGGCCCACTTCGCTCAAGCCACCGCAGCGGGCCTGTCCCTCGAAGCGGTCGCCGACGGCGGCAAGGGCGCCGGCTCGCTGAACCAGGTGATCGACAACCTGCGCAACGTCATCGTCGGCCTGCTGGTCGCCCTCGCCACCCTGTTCCTCACGGTGGGCGGGGTCCGCTACATCCTGGCCGGCGGCGACCCCGGCGAGGTCGAAGCGGCCAAGAAGACCCTGCGCTACGCCGCCCTCGGCTACGGCATCGCGGTGCTCGCGCCGCTGCTGGTCACCGTCCTCAAAGGCATCGTCGGAGCCTGACGGTGACCCGCCACCCACCGCCACGCCCACCCATCGCGAGCACGTTCGCGACCGTCAGACGCGGCCTAGCGCAGCTCATCACCATCACCGCCATCACGCTCACCGTCACAACCGTCCAAGCCGCCGCCGAGCCAGACCCGCCGTCCGTCCCTTCACCAACATCGAATCCGCTGCCCACTCCGCCCGTCATACCCACGCCCGCTCCGACCTCGACGCCCACGATGCCGACCGGGCCGATGCTCACGCCACCGCCACACCCACATCCCGGCACCGAGCCCACCGTCCCGGTGCCGGTGCCGGCGTCAGAGCCGGCGCCGCAGGAGGGCGGCGCGCACGACTGCGGCTGGCTGGACTTCGGCTGCAAGATCAACCAGGCGTTGAACGGCTGGTTCGGCGGAATCGTGACCGAGGCGATCCAGCCGGCCTTCCGGGTGGTCGGGACGCTGCTGCTGTCCGCGCCGCCACCCTCCATGCTCGCCCGCGTGCAGGAGCTGTCGGCGCACGTGCGGGTGGTGGCCAACGCGCTGCTGGCGCTGTTCGTCCTGGCGGGCGGTGTGATCGTGATGGCCTACGGCAGCGTGCAGACCTCCACCACCGCCGCTGAGGTCGCGCCTCGGGTGGTGGTGGCCGCCATCGCGCTCAACTTCTCGCTCACCGTCTGCCAGCACGCCATCGATCTGGCCAACGGCCTGGTCGCGGCGTTGCTCGGCGACGGGGTGGACGGCAAGCGGGCCGGCGACCTGATCGCCAACAAGCTCGCCAATCCGGTCGGGCAGGCGCAGAGCCCGCAGATGTTCCTGATCTGGATGATCGGGCTGGCCGTGGTGATGGGCCTGCTCCTGGCCTTTATCGCGATCGTGCGCGTCGCGCTGCTGCTGTTCCTGATGATCGCGGCGCCGCTGGCGCTGCTGTGTCACGCGCTGCCGCAGACCGAGCACATCGCCCGGCTGTGGTGGCGCGCCTTCACCGGGCTGCTGGTCATGCAGGTGCTGCAGGCGCTGGTGCTCATCCTGGCGTTCAAGGTGTACTTCACCGACTCCACCGACGCCTTCACCACCGGCCCCGATCAGCCCGTCGTGGCGGCGGTTAAGCCGATCGTCACACGCGCGATCGACACCCTGATGCTGATCGGGCTGCTGTTCATCCTGATCAAGATTCCCGGCTGGGTGGCCCGCTCTGTCTGGCAGCCCGCCCAGCCCCAGCTACTCACTCGCCTGGTCAAAGGCTTGATCGTCTACAAAACGATGGGCCTGGCCAAAACCGCCCTGGCCAGGAACGGCAGAGCGGCCCGCGCTGCGAAGAGCGCCTCGAGCAGGCGCCGTCCGCCGCCCGGCGCCACAGGCACGGCACGCCGCCGCGCTGCCCGACCGCATGGCGGACCAGCGGGAGCGCGACCGACGGGCCGACCCACCACGGGAGGAACAACACCGGTGAACACGCCCAACCCGCCCGGCCAGCGCGGCCATCAGCAGCTCCAGCTCCCCCTCAATCTTCCGCCGACACCGACAACGGGGGCACGGCGGACGGGATCCGCAGCCGGACGGGGACGCCAGCTCGTGTTGCCGTTCCCGGTCACTCGCGTGCCACGCCCGCCCACGCCGCCCGCTCCGACCGTGCGCAGTGGCCCGTGGATCCGGCCGAAACCGCCTTGGACCCAGCCGATGCTGCCCGGCATGCCCACCCGTCCGGCCCGGCCACGGCAACTTCTGCTCCGCCTTGATCCGCCGCCGAGCCGCGCACGCAGGAGAGACGGCCGATGAACGAGCCGGAGCCCCTTGTGGCGCGCATTCCCGCCGATATCAATTGCCCGGACAAGATCGCCTACGGGCTGACCTTTCGTCAAATCCTCATCGTCACCCTGACCGGCGGCGTCGCCGCCGCCGTCTATTACCTGTTCCATCAGCTCCTGCCCGTGATCATCCTCGCGGCCATCGTCCTGCCGCTTGTGGCGCTCGGCCTGACCATCGCGCTCGGGCGACGCGACGGACTCAGCCTGGACCGCTTCGCCCTGGCCGTCCTGCTCCACGCCCGCGCCCGCAAGCAACTGGTGTCCGCGCCCGACGAGGTCGCCGAACCGCCCCGGTGGTGCCGGTTGCGCGGCAAACTGCCCGCCCCGCTACGCCTGCCGGTACGGGCGATCCGCACCGACGGCGCCCTCGAACTCGCCGACGGAGGCGTCGCCGTCCTCGTCGAAACCAGCACCCTGTCCTTCCACCTGCGTACGACCAGCGAGCAGGCGGCCCTGGTCGGGGCGTTCGGCCGGTGGCTGAACTCGCTGGAGGCACCCGTGCAGATCCTCGCCCGTGCCCGCCCCGCCGACCTGTCCCATCTGATCGTGACCGTCGAGCAGCAGGCGGAGGTGCTCCCGCACGCCGCATTGGCCAACGCCGCTCGAGAGCACGCCGACTACCTGATCGAGCTGAACAGCTCCCGTGAGCTGCTGGCCCGTCAGGTGCTCGTGGTGCTGCGCGACCACCCCGCCACCACGAAGGGACGGCGCTCGGTACGCCGTGACGCCTGCGCTGCCGTCGTCTTGCGGCGGGCCGCCGAGGCCGAGCGGAGCCTGGCCGCGCTCGGTGTCGCCGCCCGCGTTCTGGACGCCGACGCCGCCAGCCAGGTGCTGGCCGAATGTCTCGACCCCGGCGGCCTGCACCCGCTCGGCCAAGCACTGCCGGACGAACCCATCACCGCCACCAGGAGCACGCCGTGAAGCTGTGCCGACGCAACCGCGAGCACCAGCCCAGCACCCTCTCCCACCCCGGGTCGGCACTCGTCGGCGCCCGGACCCTGACCCTGCCCGACGCCGTTTGCGCGTCGTTCGTGGTGACCGGCTACCCGCGCGAGGTCGGCGCGGGATGGCTGGAGCCGCTGCTCACCTACCCCGGACACCTGGATGTGTCCCTGCACGTCGAGCCGATCCCGCAGCAGGTCGCGGCCATGCGGCTGCGCCGCCAGCTCGCCCGTCTGGAATCGGCCAGCCGTTCCGACGCCGCCCACGGCCGGCTCGCCGATTTCGCTGCCGAAGCCGCCGCCGATGACGCCACCGATCTGGCCGAGCACCTCGCCCGAGGTCATGGCCGCCTGTTCAAGGTCGGCCTCTACCTGACCGTCAACGCCGCTACGGAACCCGAGCTGGCCGCCGAGGTGGAGCGGGTCCGGGCGCTGGCCTCGTCCCTGCTGCTGGATGCGCAACCGGCGACGTTCCGCGCCTTGCAAGGCTGGACGACCAGCCTCCCGCTCGGCGTCGATTCTCTCGGCGCGACACGGACGTTCGACACCACCGCGCTGGCGGCGGCCTTCCCGTTCACCTCGCCCGACCTGCCCACGTCGGTCGGACAGAGCGGGGTGTTGTACGGGTTGAGCGCCAGCAGCTCCGGCGTCGTCGTGTGGGACCGCTACGCCCAGGACAACCACAACTCCGTCGTCCTCGCGCGCTCCGGCGCGGGCAAGAGCTTCTTCACCAAACTCGAAGCCCTGCGCCTGCTCTACCAAGGCGTCGAAGTAGCCGTGGTCGATCCCGAAGATGAATACGCACGCCTGGCGCACGCGGTCGGCGGCACCTGCCTGCACCTCGGCGCCGCTGGTGTGCGGTGGAACCCCTTCGGCCTGCCCGCCAGCCACGGCCCCCGCGACGACGTGCTGTCCCGGCGGGCCATGTTCCTGCAAACCCTGATCGCCACCATGCTCGGCGGCACTGCGCTCACCCCGCAGACACGCGCGGTTCTGGATTCCGCGATCATCGCCACCTACCAGGCCGCCGGGATCACCCGCGATCCTGCCACCTGGACCCGGCCCGCGCCGCTCCTCGCCGATCTGGTCACCGCACTTACCAGAAAAGGATCTGGAGGGCAGGCGGGTGCAGAGCTGGCCGCGCAGCTGGTCCCCTACGTCACCGGCTCCTACCGGGAACTGTTCGACGGCCCGACCACCACCCACCCAGCCGGGCACCTGACCGTCTTCTCCCTCCGCGACCTGCCTGAGGAGATGAAGGCCGTCGGCACCCTGCTGGCGTTGGATGCGATCTGGCGGCGCGTGGCCAACCCGCGCGACCGCAAGAAGCGCCTGGTCGTCGTGGACGAAGCCTGGCTGCTGATGAAGGAGCCCGAAGGTGCCCGCTTCCTGTTCCGGATGGCGAAGGCGGCCAGGAAGCACTGGGCCGGGCTCGCCGTCGTCACCCAGGACGCCGCCGACCTGCTCGGCTCCGAACTGGGCCAGGCGATCGTGGCCAACGCCGCCAGCCAGATCCTGCTCCGCCAGGCCCCGCAAGCCATCGCCGCCGTCGGCGACGCCTTCGACCTGACCGACGGCGAACGCCAGTTCCTGCTCACCGCCGAACGCGGCGAGGCTCTCCTGGTCGCCGGCCCCGCCAGCCGCGTCGCCCTCAGCGTTGTCGCCTCCCTGTCGGAAACCGTGCTGGTCACCACGGACCCAGCCCATCTCGCCGAGCTCGGCCAACACGACCCGCGACCACAACCACCTGTTCTATCCGGCGCCACTCAGATCGGCGCTCACCACCAGGACGAGGAGAGCGACCCGCTATGACCAGGAACCCGTCACTCGATCAAGGCGTGCCGTGCCTGCTCTGCGATATCGACGACCACGATGTCCAGACCGTCCTCGATTTCCTCGCCGAGCTGCCCATCCGCCTGCCTGAACTCGCCCTCGCCTACGGGCCCCGCATCGCCCTGGCCCTCACTGTCATCTGGGCGGTGGCTGCCGCCGTTCGCTACCTGCTCGGCTGGCTCCACCATGCCGACATGACCCCCGGCGCACGCGTGGTCGACATCTCTAGCCCGCCGCGTAGTGATCCCGAAGGCGCGCTGGTGCTGTGGCGGCAACTCATCGGCCTGCTCCGCCCAGCGTGGAAGCGCACCTTCACCGGCCAGCCGCACCTGGTGTGGGAGTACTGCGGCAGCAACGCGGGCGTCCGTATCCGCCTGTGGGTGCCCGGCACCATCCCGCCAGGCATCGTGGAGAAGGCCATCCACGCCGCCTGGCCGGGAGCTACCACCACGACCAGTCCCGCCACCTCGCCCCTGCCGGTGGAGGCCGAGGTCGCGGGCGGCCGGCTGGTGCTGGCCGCGCCCGAGCACCTTCCGCTCAAGACCGACCACGACCATGACCCCGTCCGCTCCCTGCTGGAGGCGATGGGCGGACTGCGCGAGGGCGAGCACGCCGTGGTCCAGGTGCTGGCCCGCCCGACGACGGGCAGGCGGCTGCGTCGCGCCTACCGAGCAGCCGCTCATCTGCGCGGAGGAGGAAGCCGCCGCCTCCTCGGCCGCGTCTTCGACGAGGTCCTCCCCCTGCCCGACGCCCGCGACCACCACCGCCCCAGCGACCTGGCCCGCGACTTCCCCGAACGCGCCGAACAAGTCCGCGCCGTCCTGGCCAAGGCAGGCCAGCCACGCTACGCGGTCGCCATCCGCTACGCCGTCGCCACCAGTCGCGAACCCCTCTCCACCGCCGCCGCGACAGTCCGCCCGGAGTCTGCTGATCTGGTCCGTGGCTGGCTGCGCGGGCACGCGCACACCCTGGCCGGCGTCTTCGCCTTGTACACCGGAAGCCACCAATACCTGCGCCGAGCCCGCCTCTGGCGCGCCCGCCGGGTGGTCAACTCGCGCCGCCTCGACTCCGGCTACCTGCTATCCGTCGCCGAGCTGGCGGCGCTCGCGCACCTGCCCTGGGACATCGACGCCCCCGGCATCACCCGCGCCGGAGCCCGCCCCATCGCCCCCTCCCCGGCCGTACCCCGCACCACGGCGGCCGGAACCGCCCGTATCCTGGGCAACGCCGACAGCGGCCCACCACGGCCCGTAGCGCTACCGGTGGCCGACGGACGCCACCACACCCACGTCCTGGGCGGCACCGGCGTCGGCAAATCCACCCTGCTCGCCAACCTCATCCTCACTGACGCAGCCGCAGGCCGGGGCGCCCTGGTCATCGACCCCAAGGGCGACCTGATCACCGACATCCTCAACCGCCTGCCCAAGCGGGCGATCGGCAGAACCGTCGTCTTCGACCCGCAAGACCCGGCCCCGCCACCCTCGATCAACATCCTCGCCGGGCACGACCCCGCCTTCGCCGTCGACTCCGTCGTCACCATCTTCCACCGCTGCTTCTCCACAGCCTGGGGACCCCGTGTGGACGACCTGCTCCGTTCCACCTGTCTCACCCTGACCAGCGTCCTGGGCCCCAAGGCCACCCTCGCCGAGGTACCTCGGCTGCTCACCGATCAGGCCTTCCGCACCCAGATCGTCGCCCGGCTGGAGGACAACCTGCTGAACGGTTTCTGGGACTCCTACGAAGCCCTCACCCCAGCCGGGCAAGCAACCGTGATCGGCCCGGTCATGAACAAACTCCGCGCCGTCCTGCTCCGCCCCTTCGTCCGACAGGCGCTGGCCAGCCCGGACACCACCGTCCCCATCGGTCGGCTCCTCGACCGAGGCGGCCTGGTCCTGGCCCGCCTCCCGAAGGGCATCCTCGGCGACGACGCCGCCCGGCTCTTCGGCTCCATCCTGCTCGCCCACACCTGGCAAGCCACCACCCGCCGCACCCACCTTGCCGAAACCGACCGGCCCGACGCCTCACTGGTGATCGACGAGTGCCATAACTTCCTCAATTTGCCCGGCCGCATCAACGACGTCCTGGCCGAAGCGCGCGGCTACCGCCTCTCCCTGGTCCTGGCTCACCAGCACCTCGACCAACTCCCTCACGACCTGCGCGAAGCGCTCTCGGCTGACGCCCGCAACAAGATCTACTTCAACGCCTCCCCCAAAGACGCGAACGAGTTGAAGCACCACACTGCGCCGCTGATCAGCCCACACGACCTCACCCATTTGGGCGCCTACCAGGCCGCCGCCCGCCTCGTCATCGACGGGCAGCAAACCTCCGCGTTCACTCTGCGCACCCGCCCTCTCCCAACAGCGATCGAGGGCCGCGAAGAAGAGATCCGGCAGGCATCACGCGAGCAGTTCACCCAGCCGGACAGCGCGGCCCAGCGGCCCGCCCGCAGGCCACGCCGCCACACCAGCCTGGGACCCGACCTGCGCACTGGCCTCCGCAACGGGCATCCCGGCCACGACGAGAGCGCCTGACCCGCCAACCAGCCCATCGACCGGTCCACCACCGGCGCCCTATGCCCTCAGGAGATTCCGCTATGCCCGCAACTCGTATCCCACTCGGCCTGCCGCGCTTCGACGCTGACGCCATGGCCACCGCCGCCGCCCGGCTCACCCCTCGCGACTACCAGATCCTGGAGCACCTCCTGCACCACCGCGTGCTGACCACTCACCAGCTTGAGCGGCTGTTCTTCACCAAGCCGCAGCCCACCCGCCGCCGCCTGGGCATCCTGCGCAAGCTCCACACCATCACCCGCTACCGGCCCTGGACCCCCTACGGCGGCTCCGCCCCCTGCCACTGGGTGCTCGGCCGCGTGGGAGCCGAGCTCCTCGCCCTGCGCAGCCACACCACCACCAAAGAGCTCGGCTACCACCCCGACCTGGCCATGTCGATCTCCGTCTCGGCCAAGAGCGGTCACCAGCTCGGCGTCAACGACTTCTTCGTCGACCTGCGCTACCGGGCCCGCCACGCTCCTGAGGCTCGCCTGCGCGAGTGGTTGTCGGAAAGACAGTGCGCCACGATCTGGGGCGGCCTGGCCCGTCCCGATGCTTTCGGCTGCTGGTACGAAAACGGCCGCCAGATCGACTTCTTCCTCGAACACGACACCGGCAGCATGACCCTGGCCAAGGTCGCCGACAAACTCGCCACCTACGCCGATCTCACCGAGGCCACCCAGATCACCACCCCGGTGCTGTTCTGGCTACCCAGCCGAACCCGCGAGACCAATCTCCGCGCCGTCATCAAGGCCACCGAGATGCCCGTCGCCACCGCCGTCCAAACCGACCTCGACGACGGCCCCGCCGGACCCTGCTGGCTCCCCCTTCCCAGCCGGGCAGGTCAGCCTCGGATGAGGCTCGCCGAACTCATCAACGCCTGGCCCCACCTCACCCTCGGCCGAACCTCAGAACAACCCCCCGCCACCGACGATTACCTCGACGGCCTATTTCCCAAGGAGGACGAGAGCAGGTGAAGGCGGCCGCGGCCGGCGCCGCCTTCCTGCTGCTCATCGCCCCGGCTTTCGTCGCAGCCGCCACCAGCATCCTGACCGACTCACCCACACCCGGCGGCATCGCCTGCGCGATCACACCCAGCACCACGAGCAGCATGGCGGGCAGGCCGGTCGCGGCTCCGGCGTCAGCGCGTACGGCACCGACGCCGGACTTGGACGCCGAGCAGCAGGCCCACGCGTCGCTCATCGTCCAGGTCGCCATCGAGCGCAGGCTGCCCGCGCGAGCAGCCGTCATCGCGGTCGCCACCGCCCTTCAGGAGTCCAAGCTGCGTAACCTGCGCCACGGGCATCTCGACAGCCTTGGGCTGTTCCAGCAGCGCCCTTCGCAAGGCTGGGGGACACCCGAGCAGATCCTCGACCCCCGTCACGCCACCGACACCTTCTACGACCGGCTCGTGAAGGTGCCGCGCTGGGAGCGGCTCCCGCTGACCCGAGCCGCTCAGACCGTGCAGCGATCCGGCTTCCCAGACTCCTACGCGCCGTGGGAGCAGCTCGCCCAGCGCACCGTCGATGCCCTCACCGGAAGCTGCGTGACCGTCATCCCCGGCGAGCAGGTCGCCGCCATCATCGCCTACGCCCACGCCCAACTCGGCAAGCCGTACCTGTGGGGAGCCGAAGGACCGGCCGCCTTCGACTGCAGCGGCCTGACCATGCGCGCCTACCAAGCCGCCGGAATCTCCATCCCACGAGTAGCAGCCGACCAATGGCGGCACGGGCCTCCCGTTCCGCTCAGCCAGGAGCAGCCCGGCGACCTTGCCTTCTTCCGAATGGAAGCCGACGGCCCTGGACACGTCGGCCTCGTCATCGGAAACAGGCAGATGATCCACGCCCCCAACCGGCGCAGCGTCGTCAGAATCGACACCTATCAGCGCAGCGACTTGATCGGGTTCACCCGCCCCGTCGCCCACCCCACCATCGGTCAGCCTGATCCACGCTGACCGTAGGCCACAGCGACAGCATTGCCGCGTACGGGATGGCACGTCGCACCGGCCGCCGTGCCTGCTCTCGGACCGTGAACAGGACCGCCAGCCCCGGCCATGACCCGGCCGGTCCGCCCGGGATGACACCACAATGGGGGCCATAGCCGCATCCGGCATAGCGTCGTCCGACACTCCGTGGACTGCCTATCCGGCGGGTGAGCTGCACGTTTCTTCCCCAAACTCGTAGTCACACAGAGCGATGTGTCCGATACTGTTCGGAAGGTTCTCCAGCGGCACCAGGTGAAGGAGACGCCCCGTGTGCGCGATGCGGTTCGCCCCGTCCCAGCTCATCGTCAGCCTCTCCTACGACCTGAACAACCCGATGAAGATCCGCGCCAAGCACAAGGTCGCCGGCATGCTTCTGCTCGACCGCGACCACGCCAACCGCCTCGAAAAGGGCTGGAACGTGCCCGGCGTCTACCTCCTGCTCGACCGGCCCGACCACGAGGGCCGGTGGGGAGCCTACGTCGGCAAGGCCACCACACCCGGCCTGCGCCACCGCGTGCTGCAGCAGCTCAAGGACCGCGACCACTGGTACCGAGCCCTGCTCATCCGCTACGAGTCCAACGAGGATGAGACGCTCAACAGCAGCGAGGCCGGGTGGCTGGAAGGACGGCTCTACGACCACCTCGTCAAGGCCGGGCAAGTCGATCTGCGCAACCGCAACCGGCCCCGCGACCCGACCCTGTCCGATGACGACGAGACCAGCCTCATCGACTACCTGCTGCCCATCGAGTCCGTGCTCCGGCTCATCGGACACACCCTCTACCCGCTCCCCGCCGACGCCTCCGACGGCGGCGGCCCGCTCTTCAAGCCGATCAAACCTGAGCCCAGGCCGGTCAAGCCCGCCCCCTACGTGAGTCCGCTCGGCCTGGGGCCCAATCCGTACCTGATGCGGAACCCCACACCCGAAAAGGTGAGGAAGAAGGTCGCGCTCATCATGGCGGGCAAACACCCTCGGGTCATGGGGAAAGATCCAAGCAGACCGGCCTGATCCGGTGGTGCAGGAGGTATGCCCCGGCCAGCACACTTTCACTGTGCTGGACGGGCATGCCACCTACGCCACCGGTTCAGGCGCTACCGGCCATGTCCTCCTCCGCTACCAGCTCTTCTCCGCCGCAGATGCGGCAGGCGCGTTCCTCCTCGGCGGTGAGCACCACGGCGGGCAGCTCAGGAAGGCCGATGGTCACGGCCTTGCACAGGCGGTGCCAACCGTCGATGATCAGGATGCCGCCGGTCGGGACTGTGGCCGCGATCAGCGGCTCGGACAGATCCACCTGGGCCGCGTGCTCGGCGTCGATGGCGACCAGGTTGAGCATGGCCGCCCACCATTCGGTCACGATCACCCCCTCCGGGGCCCGGCCCTGAGTGAGCTTCTTGGCGGCGGTGATGTCCCAGCTCCAGCCGAGCATCTGGAAGAACTCCAGACGAGATCGATCCGTCCGCTTCGGCTCCGGCCCGTTCGTGGCCGGATACTCGGGAGCGAGGGCCGTGGGCTCGCTGGTGCCAGTGCAGTGGGGGTGGGGGTGGGTCATGCCGTGGCCTCCTGCCCGGTCGAAGCACTGGGGGTCTGCTGGCGGGAGCAGGCCGGCGCGAGTGTCTCGGCTTGGGCGAGGAAGGTGCGGGCGGCGTCTTGCCGGATGAGTGCCAGGCTGCGGTTGAGGTGGTCGAGGGCGAGTTCGCGCTCGCTGTCCACCCTGGGCGCCGGTGCGGGCATCGCGGGTTCGGGAGGGGTGGGGTTGTTGGCGTAGGGGGCGATCCAGGAGATGAACCTGGCGATGGCCTGAGCTGGGCGCAGGCCGCCGCCGTCGGCGTATTCAAGGTGCCGGGCCACCAGATGCCACCACGTGCAGAGGGTCTGCGCATACAGGATGTCGTAGATCTGCTCGGCGGTCAGCCGCTCGCCCCGGCCAAGACGCCGGAACAGGTCATCGGTGTGATGCTGGCGGACGCTGCGGGCATGCTCGGTGATCGCCTCCAGTCGGCCCGGGACTCCGTCGGGTGGTGCGCCGGTAGCAGGATGCGGCGGGGAGTTTTTCATGACCTTGGTGTCCTTTCCTTCGGGGGTGTTGCCAGCGCCGGGATGCGCTCGCGCGGTCGGCTGCTCGGTCATGGCGCTACGGGCGTCGTCGTTGCGGCCGAGCCGTCGGAGTGGTCGTGGTCGGCGGCCGTGGCCGTGACCGGGTTGGCTGCCTGGTGGATGAGGTGCTGGGTGAGCAGGTGGCCGCTGTCGCTGAGGAAGTCGCGGGCGGCCATGCGGGCGGCGTGGGCGAGGGCGTGATCGAACAACGTGCCCGGCCGGGCGGCTGGAGGTTCCCCGGTGAGGTAGTGGCGGGCCCAGGAGCGCACCCGCCGTACCGCGTGATCGGAGGTCAGCTCCTTCCCGGTGATCTCCTCCTCCACCAGATCCCACCAGGCGCGTGATGCCTGGGCGTGGACGGTGACGAACAGCTGCTCGCCGGTCAGGCGTTGCCCGTTCTGCAAGGCGAAGATCGCTTTGGCTGCCGCTGTGTAGCAGGCGTGGCGGGTGGCGGTGATCTTCTCGGTGGTCAGCTGATCGCACGAGGGCCACGCCTGGTCGTTCTGGCCGGTGGTGGTGGTGTCCTGCGCGGGGGTGATGCTGCTGGGCGGACGGGGCGGCGGCAGGGGGTCGGGCTGGTAGGGGTCATCCATCGGGTGCTGTCCTTTCGCTGAGTGACAGGGCTGGTGAGGGATGAGGGTCATGGGGTGGCCGCCTGATCGGCAGCTCGACGCCGCCCCGGTGCATGGCGTCATGGACGGCGCCCCTCTCCCGGGGCCTGCTCGGTCGCGGGCGTGGCTGGCGTGGTCTCGTCGGCCGGGCGGGTGTCGTGATCGGTGAGGAGGGCCAGCGCGTCGACGAGTTTCTCGGTCGCGTCGAGAAAGGCGCGCGCGCCGCCCCTGCGGCATTCGGCCATCGCCAGGGCGAACAAGCCGCCGTTGTTCACCGGGCGGGCGTTGATCAGCAGGTCCTGGGCCCGTTGCCGCACGGTGAGCAGTGCGGTCGCGCCGTCAACGCTCTCCTCGCGGCCGTGGGTGAGGTCGGTGACCTGCTGCCACCACGTCATCCGCTGGTAGGCGTAGGCGATGCGGCCCAGGTCCTTGTCGTGCAACGTGCCCTCGTCGTCCAGGCTGGCGATGCGGTTGAGCGCCTCGCCGAGTTCCCACCGGGCGGCGGTGGCGTGGTGAATGGCCAGGTCTTCGAGTCGTCCCATGACGATCTCCTTCGTAATCGGTCGCTGACGTACGCGGGGTGGGCGGGGTCGGCCGATCGGGCAGCCCCGGCCGGGGGCCGCCGTCGGCCGGGCGCCGCCGGGGTTAGGGCGGGCGGTCTGTGCAGCGGGTTCCGGGGATCGGGCCGGTGTGTGTCCGGTACGGCCCCGGAACGGGCCGCACCGGATGCCGGGGACTGGGGGTCAGGCGGTGGCCAGGAGCCGGAACGCGCGCGCCTTGAGCTTGGCGTTGTCGTGGTCATCCAGCAGCGCCCGCTCCGCCCGCACGGTCGCCACATCGCGGCTGCCGAACACCGGGCTCTTGTGGTCCAGCCGCTCGGTCACCGCGTTGTACGCCGCCCACCGCGTGTTGCGGATCGGCTCCTGAGTCGGCGCCTGTGCGAACAGGTACTCCAAATCCCGCATGGTCAGGTCGTGATTGCGCTTGGCCAGCTCTTTCGCGTCGGACGGCAGGGGGTGCAGGCGGGCGGCGAACTGCCGGAACTCCTTCACATCCATCGGCACCGCGAGGAGCTTTTCGGCTTCGGCGGCGAACGCCTGACCGTGCCGCCACGTCAGTTGCAGCGCCTCGCGTGCCTCGGCGATGCGCCCGGCCATCCGGCCGGTGTGCCGGACAGTGAACTTCGAGGCGTGATGGGCCAGCGCGGCTCGTTCGGTGTTGGCGCACACCACCCGGACCGGGGTCGCCACGGTGACGAACGACCCCCACCCGTCATGCCGGGAAAACGCCGCCAGGTACAGGTCGACCTGATCGAACCCGCCGACCATGAGCGGCTCGGGCAGGCGCATGGTGACGAAGATCCTTCGCCCGTTGTTCAGCGATCCGCCGGTGTCGAACACCGCCCCGGATTCGTCCACGAGGGTCTGCAGGAACGCGGTGACGTCTTCGTTCTGCAGCACCTCGTACTCTTTGCCGACACGGCCGAGCCGTTCGGGCTCTCCGGTGACGGGGTTGGTGCGCACCACGAGGAAGTCCTCGTCCGTGGTGACGGGCTGTCCGGTGACCGGGTCGGTGACCTGGCAGACCGGTACTTTGCGCACGTTCCACCCGGCGAGCTGGGCGTGGGACAGCAGGTCCTCGGCGGTCATCGGGCCGGGCGCGGTGTAGCCGAGCCCGTGCCAGCCGGGCTTACCGGCGGCGGCGAATCCGGCCGAACCGTTGGCGAAGATCTCGATTTCGTGAGCCATGACAGTGCCTTTCTGATGCGGGTTGTTCTGCTGTGCGGGCATGCGAAACAGACGCGATGACGGATGCGGTGGTCGGGTCTGGTCCTCAGCGTCGGGGCCGGTGGACCGGTGATCGATGGTTTGGGCCGGGGCGGGCCGGTATGGGTGGCCCGCCCGGACCCGGGCTCAGCCGGTGTAGGTGTCCGCGCCCTCAGCGTGCGTGGACGGGGCCCCGGTGGGGTTGTTGGTGGGGGCGAGGGCGAACCGGCGGGGCCGCTCACAGGTCAGCACCGCGTGACCGAGGTTGACGAGCCGGTCCAACGCGTTGGCCGCCGCACCGGAGGAGGCGTCCAGCACCTTCCCGATCTCATACGGGGTGAAGTCCTTGTCCGGGTACTCGGTCAGGTGCGCGTGTACCCGGTCCCGCAATGCCCCCGGCCGCACCCCACCGGCCGTGCCGCTACTGGTGCCCGACCGGACAGCGGTCCCGGCGCGGGCCGGGGCGGCGTCGATACCGGTCAACACCGCCCGCGCGTTACGGTGCACCGAGGCGACCCTCGCCATCGCCATCTCCAGGCACCCCAACGCCATCACGGCGTTCCCCTCGTCTTTTGCCAGGGCGACCCCGCCGAGCAGATCGCTCAGTTCCGCCAGCTCGGCCCGCACCCGTGCCCACTCCGGATCATCCGCCACCGGCTCAGACACCGGCTCGCACGCATTAGCGTCGGGAACCGAGATGAGTTCGCTGTGGGTCCGGTCCGGGCCCTCACTGGGCGCTTCGTCGCCCGTTAGACCCTCCGGCTGACCATGCGCCTCCTCGATCAGAGGCTCTTCGTCGGTCGGCTCGGCCACCGGAGTGGGATCGGCCGGATCGATGGCGGTCGGAAGGGTTTCCTCATCCGAGGCGGGCACGGCGTCACCCTCGGGGGTGTCAGGGTCGGGCACGGCGGGCGCCGTGCTCGGCGTTTCGACATCCGGGGCGTCCGAGACGGACGTCTCCGGGTCGGTGGTGTCGGCGGTGATCGGGTACCACCGGTCAGCGGTGCGGCCCCGCGCCTGACCGTCGTTCATGCCCGGCTCGCGGCGGGCGCGCCCGTCGGCTTCGAGCTGGTTGAGGATCTTGCCCGCTACCATCCGGCTCAGCCCGGCCGCCGCCCCGATCACCGTGGCCGATGCGCCCGGCTCGGCGTTCAGCGCCGCCCACACCGCCCCCTCACGGGCATCGGCGCCCGTCGTGGGGTCGATGTCCGGGGCGGCGGTGGCGGGGCCGTCAGGGGCCGCCACCGGCGCGGCGTCGGCGGCCGGGGCGGTGGCGGCCGCGTTGTTAATGGCGTCGTCCGTGTCGGTGGCGATGTTTTCGGCGGTGGTGTTTTCCGGTGCGGTGATAGCCATGATGCAATGCCCTTCCGGTCGCGTTTCCCGGCCCCGTTCCGGGCCGGTGTTTTGTTTGTGCGACGACCATCCCTCGCATAACAAACGCCTGGCAAGCCGATCCGGGAACAATTTCCATCACCGCAACGGCTGGGAAGGCTTACCCAAAAAATCGACCGTCGATCTGCGAAAACATCTCGCAAGTGGCTCGCCATATCGGCTTGACATCAGCGGCCGGCCCAGCTTTTCACGTATTTCACCGGACGACGGTAAACGACACCCAATTGCCCGATTCCCGACGAGTAGAACTTCGCAGATAAAGCCGCGTCCCGGTTGACATTCATACGCGATCGAGCGTCCATGGAATTAGGCGATGAACCGCCGCCGACAAACACACCGGGGGAAACGAAAGGGCCTGCCGATGACGCCAGCAATCACCGTCACCGACGACATCACCGTGGACGCCGCACACCTACGCGGCCTGATGGCCACCGGCCCCGGATGGGCGCTCATGTGGGACGGACACGACGTGTTCGCCGCCCCCGCCGATATCGCCGACCATGGGGCCGTCTTCGAGATCATCTACTGGGACGGCCTCACCGCCATCCACGACGCGCACGCCCGGCGTGGCCAACCGGCCGACTCCGCCACCATCGCCGCCGACATCACCGGCCAGGCCCGCACCCGCCTCAGCCCATGGCAGCACACCCTCAAGAAGATGATGGCCGTCACCGGCCCCTACACCACCGCCCTACGCCCCCACGGCATCCACCGCCGCCAGGACAGTCACCCCGCCCCTGATGGCCACCAGATCACCACCGACTACCGGATCGCCCCCACCGGCGCGACCGCCACGGTCACCATGCCGTGCTACCGCGACGCGATCGCCCCCATCACGATCACGCTGACCGGCCCGCAACCCCGTACCGGCGACCAGTCCCCTCAACGCACCCGTTCCCGCCACCCAACTACCCGCCGACACCCCGCCCGCCGAGGTGGCCGCACTGATCACCACCCACCTCGCCATCCACCCGCCCACCCCCACCACGAGCGGCGTAGACGGCATGGATGGCGCTGACATGGCCGACACGCCCACCCGCGCCTAACCCAGCCCCCACAACACACCAACCGGCCTCGGCACCGCTCTACAGCGGCGCCGGGGCCCCGCCCATGCCCGCGTATAGCGCCCACCACACCTGATCACGCGGGCGGACGGCGGACGGCGGACGGCGGGAAGAACCTGCTCGCCCAGGACCTTCTCGGCAAGAGCCTCACCAGGGCCGGCCCAGCCGACCACCCGTCAGCGCGCCCCAGCTCGAAGTTCAGCAAGATGAGACGGGAAGGCAGCCGATGAAGGGGACCACGCCGGCGTAGGACCACGCAGCACGCCAACGTACCCGCACACATATTCCAGGAGTCGCCTTAAGGCGATTCGGGGCGGCCATCGCAACAGCCGAGACCCGTCTGACCTGAGCAAACGACGCATCGACGGGTGAGGCGCTCTCAGCGGCGACACCGAACGCGACAACAAAACGCGACACCGAAGACAACACCGAACAACACCCCGCCCATGAACCCGCAACAGCGAACGCAACACTCCGCATGGACCGCCGGTCGTCTGCCCGTCTCAGGCGGCGGGCCGCCTCGCCACAGAGGGGACCCTCTCGGGTCCCGTCCATCCGTCCAGCGCCCGCTCCACGCCGGGCGGACGGACCGGTATCGACACCCATCTGCGCCCCAGGTGTCAAGCCCAGCATCACGCCGACGATGCCCGGCCTCAGGCGGCGATGACGGCGGCCACTGCGAGGGGCTTCGACCGAACCCGGCGATGACGGGGCCCGCTCTCACCAGGTAGCCCGCTCAGGCCAGCACCGCGGCCGCCTTCAGGAACTCGTGCTCCTGCCCGCGAGCGGCCCCGGCCACTGCCCCGCCGCCACACCGGCCACCCGTGCGGCCACCACGTCACCCGCGGTGGACCAGCGTTGACAACCGCCCATGTGCCCGTCCCAGACCGTTCGGCGGCCACCACCGCTGACGACGGCGCAACCGCAACCAGCATGCCGCTCAGCCCCGTCCCGGCACCCTCTCCCCCGTGTACCCCGCCCATGCCCGCCCCCCACGCCGACGCTGACGCCGGTGGCGATGACGTGCCCGGCCCCGTCCGGCCCTCATATGGCTGCGTCCCCAGCAGTTCGGACAAGGTCGGCACCGGTGGGGCCGGCTCCGCCGCAGCGTGTTCTTCCAATACAGATGGAGATGCAGCCGAACCGCCCTCGGCCGGGATGGGGTTGCGCGGGATCGGTGGCAGGGCCTGACGCAGCTCCTCCGGACCAGCCGCGCTGATCACGACCTGCGGGCCGCGCATCGCGAGCCAGCGATACCGCACCACCAGGAAGGCCCAATCGGGCCAGTCCCGGCGCAGCCCGGCCAGCGCCAGCTGCGCCCACGGCTCCTGACCGAACGCCGACACCTGGTCCACCTCCTGGCCCAACGCCCCCTCCCCAAACAGGGAGCGATCCAGGCCAGCCACCAGATCACCGGACGTTCCTCCGCAGTCCACCGGCGAGGGACCGACACCGGTGACCACGCGCCCCAGTTCCTTCGTGGCCACCCCGGAGGTGATCGGCATCAGCTCGTGCGAACCCCCCGGCTTCGGCTCTCCCTCGCCAGCAACGGCCGCATCACCGGCTGGGACAGCCAGAACCACTTCCGCGGACAGGGCCAGTTCCGCCCACACCGCGTGCCCCGTGCTCGGATCACCCGCAACGCCGTACCGGATCGCCAGCTGTGCCACTCCGGCCAGCCCGCGCCCGTGCTCGGCCAACACCGGCACCGAGCCCGGCGTCTGAGAGAAGTCCGGAATCGCGCCTCCGCCCAGGTCATAGACCACGATGCGCGCCACGTCCGCACCGCGCAGCACCTCCACCACGAAGAACCCCCGTGCCTGCCCCGAACGCGAGTGCCGCAATGTGTTGCTGACCAGCTCGGCCGTCGCCCACTCCGCATCCCCTCTCCGGCCGGTGTCGGCCAGCAACCACCCCACCATGCGGCGCGCGGGAGCCGACTGATCCCCCCGCCCTGGAAACGCCTGCCGCCACGCCATCCCACCCCACACCTGCTGGGAATGGAACGTCGACATCACCAGCCCCGGCGCCAGATCCGGAAACTCCTCCCCCAGCGGCTGCCGGGGCGTCCGCAGTCCGAGAGGGCGGCTCGGCTCGGCTGAGATGTGCTGCGTGCGGTGATCCATGCTGACTGTCCCTTCCGGTCACGCCCCGGCGCATCCGGGAACGGCCAGCACCATCACTCACCTCGCCGCCCGAATCACACCCCCAACCCGAAACCCACCCCTGTACCGCGCCGACCAGCACCAACGCCGCCCACACGCCCACCAGACATCCGCACCATCCCCCGCGATCACCCCACGCAGGAGCTTGAACCCCTCGGCCCAGCCCGCCTACCGTCCTTCGACCCCGCACCCACTGGGGCGACACACCGCCACAACCAGAACGGAAAGGACATCTCACCGCATGTCCAGCACTGGCTACCAGACACTCCTCGACTGCCGCCGCCGCGGCCGATACCTACGCCAGCACGGCTTCACCATCGACCAGATCGTCACCATCCTCGCCCTCGACCACCCCGCCACCCCACTACGCCTCTACCGCCACGCCGCCGGCCTCACCGCAGCGCAAACGGTCAACGCCTTCCACCGGCTCGCCGACACCACCAGCCCAGGACTACGGGAATCCCGCCTCTACGACCACGAGACCTGGCCCGAGACAGGTCGACGCCCCTCCGTCCACACCTTGCGCCTTCTGGCCCGCATCTACGGCACCCATCCCGCCAACCTGCTCACCCCCGCCATGCTGGCCACCTACACCCCGCACGACCAGCACACCCTCCGCCGAGGAGACAGCCAGTAGAGCCCTGGTCGCACGATCAGGGCCTCACGATCGCCCGCTCGTGCCGGCGAACACGCTCAAGAGCAGAACCGGTTCATGACCGAGCTCGTGCTCGCTCCTGCACACCAGAAAGTACGCCGACAGCTCGCCGCCCTCAGCCCCTGGCTAACGCACGAACCGCTCGTAAACCTGCCGGGCCTGCCGGCTCGGCATCGCATCAATCTCCGCCAGCCGGTCTTTCAACAGCCCGAACGAGCGCCGCACGGCAAGCTGACGGCCCAGCTCACCCTGAATCGTCATCAACTGACACCACAACATCTCGCTGTACGGGTCGATACGCTCCACCGCCAGCATGAGCGCATCCAGCGCGCGATCCGGGTCAGCCTTGCGCCGCGACTCAGCCAGCCGAGCGGCGGCATCGACAGCCTGGGTCTGTGCCGCCTGGCGCAGGGGAAGCACCCACAAAGCATCACGCCCAGCAAGCAACGGCCCCCGATACAAATCCAGCATCTCGGACAACGCAGCGAGCCGAGCCGGTTCCTCCTTCGCGGTGCCCGCCCGAACGAAGGCCTCCTCAAAACGCCAATAATCCACATCGAAATAGGCCGCCGCCAACTGCCGCCGCTGCCTGGCCTTCACCACGAACTTCACCCCCGCCGCAAGACCAGACGCCTGCCGCATCACCTGATTGAGCTGCCGCACCGCCGACTCCAACAGGCGACTGCCGCGATCACCATCGCCCGGCCACAGAGAGTCGATGATGCTCTGCGTCGAAAACCCTTCCGGCGAAGTCGACAGCAACGCGAACAGGTCGGACGCCACCGTACGACCGAAAGAGACCTCCGCCCCGCCGTACGACAACCGCGGCACCCCCAGCACCTCGGCCTTTGCCTTCCCCGGCGCCGCCACGAACCCGGACGCCATCAGCGCCGCGGAAGAAGAGGCTACTGCCGCCCCCTCCGGCTCAGCGATGCCCATCTCGCCAGCGTCTGCCTCGGTCTTGCCCGACCGAGGCACATCGACTTCCGCCTCCCCTTCGGCGTTCCCATCTGCTTCCTCGGTGCGGCAGTCACCAGCAACGAACCCCGCCACCGCGGGGTCTATCAACGGCGCCTCCGCCGAGACAGCAGTCACCATGTCTCTGTCTCCACTGCCAGCAGAGCGCCTGCCAGCAGGGCCTCCCGAAGAGCCCCCAACCGCCAAGCCCGGCCGAAAGCGCTGGCGGACGATCAGCGCGGCGCCCAGCAGCATGATCACCAGCCCGAACACCAGCGCAGCGCCGAGCGGCCGCCCCACATGAGACGAACTCTCTACGCGCTGCCTCTGCGCAGGGCCTTCACCGCCAGTCGCCGTAGGCGACGGAGATGATCGAGTCCACGCAGGTGACGGAGAGGGCAACGACGGAGCGGCCGGACTCACTCGGGCATCACGCCGAGGCGGGCGTGGGTCGGGGGTGGCGCTGTCGGCGGCGAGGGCGGTGGTGACGGTCAGGATTCCGGCCCAGCCGTGGCAGAGGGAGGCATCGCTCACCCGATCCAGACGGTCTGCGTCGGCAAGGGCCGCCAGGGCGATGTCCTCGGCCTTCTGCCCACGAGCGGGATCGCCGTGCGCGAGCGCGGCCAGCTGCAGGGCGCGGGCGATCCCCAGGTCCCCGTAGCACCAGGACGGCCGCAGCGGCGGCACCCGCGAAGGCTCGCCGGCGGCGAGCTGGTCAACGGTGATCCAGTAGGAGCTGCCGAACTGCTCCAGCCAGGTCGCGAACGTGGTGATGGCGCTGCTCTGGCCGTCGACGCGGATGCTGCGGCGGGCGGCCAGGGACAGCAGTGTCAGCGGCCCGGCGATACCGTGTGCGACGCCGTTGTTGCCGTGACCGCCGAGGATGTCCACCTCGTGTGAGGGGCTGTCCGGCGACCACCACCCGGGCAACACCCGGCCCTCAGCTTCGACCGGGCATGCCAACGACACCAGATGGTCCAGGATGTCTTCGAGCAGCGGCGAGGGGCTGGGGCGGGCCAACAGGAGTGCTCCCAGCCCGGTCAGTCCGCGGATGAGGTCGAATTCGGCGAGTGTTGGCAAGTGCCGGGCCAGCCGTCGCCGGCGGGCGGTGGCCAGGCGGGCGGCCACGACCCGGTCGACGCCTGCCTGAACCCCGCGATCGACGCGGCCGGCACGGCCGAGAACGAACTCCAGGGCCGGGGCGCCGTGATACAGGCTGGCGTTGGACCCGGTACTGACCCCGCCGGCGACCGCCTCCTGCAGCAGACGGCGCGCCGTGGCGAGGTCGGCGCGCTCGATGTGCAGCAGCGCCGCCCCGAGCGCGCCCTCAGCCAGTGCCTGCGTCGCGACGGCGCTCACCGCCTCGACTCCAGCGAGACGACCATGCTGTGCGCCCGCCCGTCGATCCACCCATCGGCATCCGGCGGCGGCGCCTCGAACAACACCGCGACCGGCGTCCCGCCCAGGTGCGCGCGCAGCAGGTCCACGTCCATCTCCCGCGTCAGGTCCAGCGGCAGATGCTGGTCATCGACGGCCAGAAGCACCCGCTCAGGCACCCCGGCACGGCAGCGCCAGGCCTGCAGCCGCTCGGCCCACTCCTGCAGGTGGGCCGTACGGCCGGGCAGCGTCCGAGCGTAGAGCTGCCAGCGGGCGGCAACCAGGACGGTGCGCCGGTAGTGCAGGGCCGGGGTGAACGGCAACGTCCACGCGGCGCCCCAGTCGAACCACGTCACCTGCGCGGTGGCGGCGCGGCTGATCTCGGCCAGGAACCGGACCAGCGGCGGGGTGTAGTTGTTCCAGAGGAAGTTGATCGCCGTGGGTGCCAGCAGCTCCAGGCGTTCCCCGGTCGCGGCCACCGCCAGATACAGGTGGCCGTCCCGGGCGCCGACGACCAGATCGCGCGGATGCAGCACGTCCTGTTGCCCGCTGTCTCGGTACTCGCCGACACTGACCAGCTTCGGCACGACGTGTGGTGCCCGCGTGAGCAAGTCGGCCTCGGCCCGCGTGGGGTGGAACGACAACTGCGCCGGCACCGCGCCGGGCGCGACGGTGGGCAGGGCGGCATACCCCGCGGCCAGGTCCGGCAGCAGATGCCAGAACCGTCCGGACATGGCGCCTGCCGCGCGGGAGACGGTATGGACCCGCAGCCGGAAGTCGCCCGCGTCGAGAGCGGAGATCGAGCGGGCCTGAACCTGGGCGCACAGCTCGAAGTGGGGCGCGGGCGCGAGGTTGGTGAACGGCTCGGCCGCGGCGGCTTCCAGGTCCTCGACCATCGCCTCCGACAAGATCACCGGCCGGTTGCTCTCGATGGCGGCCATCCCGGCGAGGTCCAGCAGCAGCCGGTCGCGGCGCGACATCGGTCGCGGCGGCTCCGACGGCAGGCCGAACCCATCCGGCAACCCCAATCCGCTACCGGGGTCGGTGAGCTGCTCCACGGGCACCTCGCTCCCCTCGCCGAAGCGGTCGAGGAACCGCTCGGCGTAGCGCCGCCAGGCCGGCGTACCGGCGGGATGGGTCGCGAGCCGAGCCAGCACGGTCGCCGCGGTCTCCATCTCGACCGCGACCGTTTCGGGCAGCCGCACTTCGGCGTCCAACCGCACGTCCACCGCTGTGCGTTCGCACGTGCCAAGGAGTGCGGGCGGTAGGACGGCGGCCGGGTCGGTGACGGTGGCGGCGGCACGCAGCCGGGAGCGCAGCAGACGCGTGCGCAGCAGCTCAGCGACCAGCTCGGCCCGGCGGCAGGGCTCGACGTGCGGGAACTCGGCGGCGAGCTTTCCCAGCAGGGCCGCATGCGGAATCGGAGAGCCGGCCGCCTGCAGCACCAGCTCCACCGCCGCCGTCAATGCCAAGGAGAACTCGTCCGCGCCCTCGGCCGGAACATGGACGCGGCCGTCGCGCACGCGGGCGAGGTTGTTGACGCACACCTCAACGTCGGCCATCCGTTCCCGTTCTCCGCCGGTCTCCCACGCGGTGATCGCCGCGTCCAGGGCTGCGGGGTCGGGCCGGGTGACGGCCTCGTGCGCCTCCCCGACGTGCACGAGGGACCTGTCGCCAAACTCGACCAGGGCGACACCGGCGAACAAGCCGAACGGTGTGGAGCGGTGCGCGTAACGCAGGGCGTATCGCGCGACGGCAAGCGCAGCGCGTCGGGCCCGGCGGGGGTTGTCCACCTGCCCGTCGAGCACGGCCCGGACCTGGCGGGCCAGGTCCGGACTGGCATGGGTGACCGCCTGCCGGAAGGACTCATCCGCCCACACCGGGGACAGCCACGACCGCCACTGCTCGATCGAGCAGCCAGCTTTCGGCCAATCCGGAAGCGTAGGAGGAGACAGATGCACCGTGGCGCGCAGCATCCCGGCGCCGGTGCGCCGATACCGTCTGATCCGCGTCCGCGTCATCGTGTTCACTCCGTTCCTGCTCACCGTCTGGGAAGGGCGGAAGGCCCAGATTCGTCGAGAGGGACCCGGGCCGGTGGGGTTATGACGTGGTGCAGGCGCTCGGGCAGGAGCTCCCGCATGTGTCGCCGGTGCCGCACCTCAGCGACGTGTTGGCCGCCGGGGTGTTCTCCGTGAGCTTGATGTCGAGGTTGAACGGGTCGAACGCTGCTTCCGCGCTGGCGACGGCGGTCACCTGTTCGATGCCCTGTTCGATGCCCTGCTCGATGGTTGGAGTGCTCATTGGCTTCTGCTCCTGTCCTGTGTTGGTGTTCTTGAAGGGAGGGAGAGCGGCCGGCTCCAGCGGGTAGCGCGAATGGGGGTTCGGGCCGGGCCACGCTGCTCCTCTTGATGGCCTGGCGCCTTGTCTGCGCCTTGAGGTATGCGATGCCTCCGGGGGTCTCCTCAGCCGGGCCGGCCTTGCCTGACCTCGCGATGTAGGAGATCTCGAAGTCTGGGTAAAGAGCTCAAGTCCCTCCTTGCGGCGATGGCTGGCGAGTTGCCGACTGACCTGACCGAGCTCTCAGCGCGGCCTCGGCCTCGAACTCCTCCTGGGCCTGAAGGGCCTCGGTGGCGTCCTCGGTCTCGGGCTCGACAGCAACCGTCTCGGGGGCGGTCTCGGCTGCCATCGTTACTCCCTCGTGTCGAAGCGGAATGTGTACGGAGCTCTGGCCGATCTGCACGGGCATGCGGAAGGACGGCCAGAGCCCCGGCCCCAGCCCACGGGAAGAGTCGCTGGGGACCTACGCCCCGGCTGTGGTACGGACCTGTGGAGTCGCGTCGCACCGATGTCTCAGCCCGGGCTGTCTTCATGGGGGGTTCTCGGCTGGCAGGTCACCAGCTTGGAGGGGGCGTGACCTTCTCCACTGCGGGGCAGGCGCGGCCGAGAGCCCCGCTGTCTGAGTAGTTCCGGTGAACCACCCCGGCGAGTCCCTGTCGGAACCCGACCCGGGGGTAGCTCATGCGACTCCGTCCAGAGCCTTGGCCACCGCCTCCTCCACGACACTCTCGGCCCAGATCCACGGGCCGAACCCCAGGCCGAACGGCGCAGGCTTCAACCCATCGAATCGGCCATCTACGGCGGCCTTCTGGAATTCGGTGTACGCCCGCTTGGTGGTGCGCACCAGGTGGGGGCTTTGACCTGCGGCCGCATCGTGGATCTCGATGATGATGTTCTCACCGTCCAGCTGTAGGCGGAGCTTGTCGTTCCGAATGTCGTGCAGGAGATCAAGCCAGCATTTGGGACCCATCGTCGCAATGTCCTCAGGGTCGATCAGGTCGCACATCTGGACCGTGGTCGACCGGGCCACTCGGCGAACGGCGAGGCGGTTGGGGCTTGTGGCTTCTACATCATGCTTGGTCATCGGGAGTCTCCGAAGCGGTTGCTGTGCCAGCGGCATGACAATTGACAGTAGCCACGGGTGCGGATCTCTTACACCTCGGAGTAAGTCTGCAATCACCCCGGTCTCTGGGCGGCCCTCACCTGCTCATTCTCGGAAGCCACATGCCATTACCCATGCCAATGGGTAATCTGATGGCGCTTCCGGGAGGGGGAAGTGAGATGTCGAAGCAGAGTCAGGACTCGAGTCCGCAGGCACGAGGGCGCCGATTGGCGCGAATCGGCAATGAATTGTGGCTAGAGACCGGATCGGTCAAGAAGGCAGCTACGGAACTGATGCGCCGCTATCCGGTCATTTGCAGCCTGCAGGCGCACCGGTATGCGTGTGGCCTTTCGCAGGATCAAGCCGCCGTCCGGTACAACCAGATGACCGGCCACCAGACCAGCCTGGGCGGTACGTCGATCAATGCGTGGGAGACCTGGGCCCGTGAACGCAGCAGGGCCGGATCTCCTCCCAGCTTCACCAGCCTGCTGATCCTCGCCGCCGCCTACGGAGGTGGCCCCACAGGTGTCGCCGAGGAGGATATCTCCCCCGGCGATCTGGTCGCCGAAGCGTACGAGCGCTTGGCTGTGGAAGACCAACTCGCGCTGAAGAGGTACGCCACCATCAACTCCACAAGCCCGCCGGACACGACGGCGCCGGCAGCAGAGGGGCAAGGAACCGCACCGGCCCCAAGAGCGACATCGGCCGAATCCGACACCATGGGCCACGATTTCATCATCGCTGCTCCAACCGTCGAATATGGCAACCCGGACAGACTCGTCTACTCCTTGCCCAACCCCGCCCCTGGCCAACTCCTCAACCTCAGTTGGACGTCCTTCGGCTACGGCATCGAGCGCCTCATCCACCAGATCAAGAACCTTGGGCGCCGTACTGATGTAGACGCCTGTTTCGGGATCAACGAGGCCGGCCTCGTCATGGCCACCTTCCTCGCATCAGCCCAATTTGGACGCTGCCCCATCGGATACCTCAAATGCAACAAAAGCCGCGAGTTTCTCAGCCTTGACAAGGCGTCGATGTTCCCGGAGCTGCCAGACGCCCCGGAGATCGTTTTGTGCGATTTTGAGGTGAAGCATGCCGATGTGGTCGGATTCATCTCGCGAGAAATCCGTAACCACTATCCCGGCGCGCAGATCTACTTCGCGGTGTTCGGAGCGATGACCAAGGGGAAGCTCGACGTCAGTGATTTCGACGATCTGACCGGCGCGGGCATCATGCGAGCGGCAAACTTCAAGGCGGTGTTCGTCGCTGCGACGATGAGCCCTCCAGGAATAGAGCCACCGCTGGAGCTGCGCTGAACAGTACGGAGGTCCCGTCGTGACAACCTCTCCTACCCTCCCCGGCCTCGCCCAGAGCCTCGCCGAGCTGGTCGCTCAGGTGATCGGGGAGATTCGGCCACGCCTGATCCGGGCCGCGCTCTCAGGTGAACGATCAGAGGCTGCCAACCTGCGCCACTCCGACAACTTCCTGTCCGCCCATGATCTGTGGATGCATGAGCGCTACCGGGAGCTTCTGACTCCGATCATTCCCTCGTACGTCTACGCCTCCGAAGAGGCCGACCCGCAAGTCATCGGAGCCGACCCAGAGCCGGACCTATGCGTCCTGGTCGATCCGCTCGACACCAGCGAGTTGGCCGTCCGCGCCCTCTACGGTTATACGCACGTCATGGTGTACTCCCGCAGCCTCGCCCGCCCCATCGCCGCGGTCGTGGGCGACATCTTCCACCACCTCCAGATCTACCTCGCGGCCCGCGACAAAGACGGCAAGGACCAGGCGTTCGTCTACACACAGGACGGCAAGGCATACGAGCTGAAGCTCCGCCGCTTCGCCGGGCTGCGCGAGGCACTCATCACGAACTACCTCATGAAACCCGCTGAACGGCTGCAACCGCTCGGCCGGCAGACCCGCCTGATCAACGCGCTGAGCCGGCCCTCCGCTGACGGCGCCATTCGTGGTCGCATCGGAGTCGACTTCGGGTCCGTCAGCCTGTGCCACGTCGCGGCCGGCTTCACCGACGCGACCATTGAGTTCGCCAAGGGTTTCGCCGTCTGGGATCTGGCGCCAGGGCACTACATCCTCAACGCCGCGGGCGGCGTAGTCCTCGATCTTGAGGGCGACCCCATCCCCTTGGACTACCAATTCGGCAGCATGACCGATATCAACAAGGCCATGGACAGACGACAGAAGTTTGTGGCCGCCTCCAGCTTGGCCCTCGCTCAAGACATCGTTAGCTCCATAGACGCCGCCTAGCCTGGCGAAGTGCTCGCCCGCAGTCAGCCGCCCAGGTACGACAAGACCCGGTCAAAGCGGCTCATGCACTGTTGTGGCTATTTCTTGTGGGCTAGCTGTTTTCTCAGGAGATCGTGACGGAAGTAGTAGAGGTCGCCAACTTGTCTGAGTGCACCGCGCCGGTGACCGTCCTTGAGAAACGTGGCCACCCGCCAGGGCAGTCGACCGGACGTGGCGAGCATGGCGCGGGCCAAGAAGAAGCGGAGGCGAGAGGCGGACAGGACGGATACAGCAAGAATGGTTACGAGGGCGGCCAGGGTGAGCGTGTACGGAGAGACGGACGGCCGGGTGACGGCCGTGTGCACGACTGTCATGTCAAGCAGCCCTACCTGCACGGCGATCAGGCCGCGGGAGAGCGTCACCTGGAGCCAGAGCGCGGCCCCTAGCGCGATGACCACCGCCTGACCGGCTCTCAGATCAGCACCCATCGTGAGAAGACCGAGGACGACGGCGAAGAGGGCCAATATCGCGATCCACGATAGCGCTCCACTCGTGAGGGGCGGCTCTCGAGGTTCTCTAGCGACAACGTAAGCGAAGGTGGCCATGGCCATGGCCGTTCCGAGGAGGGCACCCCCGGCGGATCCTGCTGCGACGCCGAAGGCCGTGCCGGCGCACAGTCCTGCCAGGAGGCCGAGGAGCACGCCGTAGACCCAGGGTGGCACGACGTCGATCAGTCCCGGCCAGGAGATGCCCCGCCGACCGAAGTGTCGCGCCAGGAAGGACAACCAGCGATGCGCGGCGTCCGCGCGCCAGGCGAGGCTGGGCTGCTCACGTACGCTGGAGCGGCCGGAGCGACTTGGGTAGCCGGATGGGCCGCGCCCGCGGTGGCCGACGGAGCCGGAGTAGAGGGCGGGCACAAGTTCAGCGAGAAGATGGGCCTCAAGATCGCGTCTGGTTGTGAAGGTGAGCAAGTGGTCGGGGTCCGCCGCCCGTTCGGCGTAGGCCACGCGGGCTAGGGAGAGGGCCAGCGGAGTCGATAACCCGCGGGCGAGTTCGCCGTCCGGGTTAGCGGTCAGTTCGGCGAACACGTTGGACCATTCGGGCAGCCGGGCGGGTTTCGTGGTGATGGTCAGGTAGTCACGGATGGCGGCGGCGTCGAGCGGCTTGAGCTCGATGGCGGCTGCTGCCGTGAGGACGTCTGCCCGATGAGACTCGATGGTGGCCAGGTACTCCGCGGTACGGCTGGTCAGGACAAGGGGATGCCTTGCGCTGAAGGCGGCGTTGATCTGGATGAGAGCCTGCTCTCGTTCAGGGGCGGGCATCTCGTCGAGGCCGTCCAAGATGAGCAGGAGCCGATCCAGAGGCAGCGGTTCGGCGGAGTTGTAGTCGTAGTCCTCCACCAGGCGGGCGTAGATCCAGCCAATGACGGGCTGGTTGGAGGGAGTCCACGTCGAGAGCCGCAGGATGACGGGGACGGGGTCGGCCTGCTCGCGGGCGGCCAGACCGGCCAGGGCGAAGCGCATCACCAGCGAAGTTTTGCCTGCGCCGGGTTCACCGAGGGCGACCAAGCGCGTCCGGGGTAGTTTGGTGTGAACCATGTGATAGATGTCGTCCAGGCTGCCGTCGAGGTCGATAGGCATGTCCTTGCCGCCGATGACTCGCCAGTGGTCGCTGACCGGCGGGCCGACCGTACGCCAGGTGACGGGCAGAGGCTCCGGGTCCAAGAGGCGCTGCCGCAGCTCCTCCGACTTCCATACCTGCTCCACGTTAGCGGCAAGCCGTTCAGCACACGCCACAACAGCGTCCGCCCCAGGCTCGGCCACGTCCAACGTACCGAGATCGCCCCTGCTCTTGGCCCGCTGTCGTAACCAGCCAATCATCGCCGCCGAGGCGACGAGGGCGGTGACGACAAAGCTAAAAATGCTGGCCCATTGGTCGGCGTACTCGCGGCCTTGAGAGACGAGGAACACGACCACTGCGATGGCCACGAATGGCACGAGGACGGACGTGGCGACCAATGCCCACCAGTACCACCCGCGAAAATCCGACTCTGAGCGCACCACGCCAGCCGACACTACTAGAGCCTTCTTCGTATCAGAGGGGCCGACTACGGTGACAGCGGAAAGGCCGAAGAAGGGATCGGGCCCGGCGAGATGAAGACTCTTCCAAACCGTGGAGGGCCGTCATCCATCGCCGCCAGTCTCGCGGCACAGGCAGCCTCCGGCTGATTTAGTTCTGTTCCTATCTCGGCCGGTCCGCATCTTGGCCGGGGCGTAGATTCTCCAGCGACCTCCCCGGCTGGAGCTGGAGCTCTGGTCGCCTGGCTCAGGCCACATTCATCCCGGCCAGGGCCCATGGGCTCCGATTAACATCTCTACTATGGCCCCGCCTGGGTTCCTCATTCGCCCCCGGGCGGGGCCTGCCCGTTGCAGCAGCGGCCATTAGCCCGGCCCAGCACGACTTCCGGCGTCGCTACGCGGCAGCGATCGAGGCGGAGGACAAGGTCACCCTCAACACCCTCGACCTCTTCCGCAAGGACGTCTCCACCTACGTTCGGCTCTACGACTTCATGAGCCAGATCCTCAACTACGGCGACCCATACATGGAGATGCTCTCGATCTTCCTCCGGCTCCTGGAGAAGGTCATCGCCGAGTCCTCGTGGAGCGCCGACGTCGACCTCTCAGACGTGGTCCTGGTCGGGGTGAAGCACAACAAGGCCATCGCGGTTGACATCTCGATGACCGGAGACGGCCAACTGAAGGGGATCAGCGCAGCAGGCACCGGCACCAAGAAGGAGCCGAACCTACGCGCGGTCGATCAGGAGGTATGGGCGCCTTCCTTATCACCAGGCGATGAGTACGAGGTCCCCCTGCTTGGGCCGCTTCACGTGGACAACAGACACAGCGAGCGGCTGATCCGCTTCTTGACGGAGATCACTACCCGGCTCACCGAGCGGGAACTTGGCTCCAAGCTCCACGACCGTATCCGGCGTAGTGCGCTGCGGTTCCTGAGCACGTCATACATAGTCGCCTACCGCGCAGATGTGACGTTCTCCGATGACGAGCCCGCAGGTGGTGCTCAATTACATGACGTCGCTCGAGAACCTGCTTTCTGGCGGCGGTGAGAACCACGCGGATCTCCCTCGCAGGACGGCACAACGCGCCGTCGTCCTTATCGGCGAAGATGACGACGACCGCCTGCGCACACTCCGTTGTGTAAAGGACGCCTACAATGTTCGCAGCATCATCGCCCATGGCAGCGATCCACACCCGCGCAAGCTGAGCGCAGCCGCCACACAGGTCAGATCGATCCTCCGCCGAGCGCTCGTCGCAGCGATCGTCCTCGGTGAGAAAGAGCTGGGCCCATTGTGCGATGAAGCGCTCTTGCCCCAAGGGACGCTTCGCGAGAAATCAACAACCCGCTCGCAGAATTCCACACGCTCATCCATGCGTCTTAACTCTTTGAAGGAGAGAGATCGCCAACTGTGGCGCGGCGAACCTACGCTTACGCGGCGCTGATCCGACAATCGGTGGTTCAGTGGCCAGCCGGTAGTGAACGCCAGGTTGGTCGGGCGTTCGGGGTGGTGTGATGGTCAGGTGATGGGCTCGACGAGCCAGATTGGTGTTGAGCAGACACGCTCAGCCTTCGAACGGCTGTTCAGCTCGACCTAGGTTTCGATATGCTTCCTGCGCCCGAACACGGCGAGGGGACTCAACGTTGCGTCTTGTGGCGAACAGGTATGTCGTCGGCGGCGACGCCGAGCGCATCGGCGGCCAGGGCAAGATCGTTAAGGCGATCGACGGGGAGGATAGAACCGAGGTCGCCCTGAAGCTCATTTCGCGGCGCGACGCCGATGAGATCCAAAAAGAGTACTTCCGCCGCGAGGTAGAGGCCCTCTATCTGCTGGATCACCCGAACATCGTCTCGTTGCGCGCTTTCGGCGAAGATGAGAATGAGGACGCGTTCTACCTAGTCATGCCCTGGTTGGACAAGAATTTGCCCGAGGTCCTGCCTGCGGATGGCGATCTGGGTTGGGACGACTTTGCGGACCAGTGGGGGCTCCCGCTGGTCGAGGCGCTTGCCCACGCGCATCAACGGGACGTCGTTCACCGCGACGTCAAGCCTGCGAACATCCTGATCGCCGAGGACGGCACCCCTAAGCTAGCCGATTTCGGTATCAGCAAGATCCGTAGCCAGATGGTCGCGGGGCTCACGCTCGTCGAGCACTTCTCGCGTCCGTACGCGCCACCGGATCTGCGGGGCATGGCCAGCGCGAGCCGAGACGTGTGGGGTTTCGCCGCGACCGCCTTGCGTTGCCTAACCAGCGGCCCGTTCGATGACTATCCCGACATCCCGGCGGCGTTGGCCGACCTCGACGTACCACCACAGGTCCATAAGCTCCTCGCCCAGTGCACCAGCCTGGACCCTCTGGCCAGGCCGCAGAACGCGGTGGTGTTGCGCAGCCGGCTACGGGAGATCCAGTCCAGCCGTCAGCGTCGTTTCTCGACGTACATCCACCGGCTGCAATTGCGGGTTAGCGAGGACGCGGCGCGGAGACTGGCCGCGCCGCCGCTGGACCGCGACTCCGATGCGATCGAGCAAGCCCTTACGCGTGAGCTAGCCCAAGGCGCTCATCTACTGAGGTACACCGACAGCGTCGGTAAGGTGTCGATCGACACGTTGGAACTCATCGGCCGAGAGCGTCGCCTGCGGCTCGCGGTACAGCCTGACCGACCCGAGTTCGTCCTGGCCAAGGTCAACCACGCCGCTGAATCGGTCCTTGAGGGTCTGCGCCGGCGGGGCTGGCCGGTCAGCGATCAGATCGTGTGGACGTCGCGCCCCCAGCCGCCCGCAGCGGCCATGGCGGCCAAAGAATTGGTCCTTGCTGGCGTCGACGACCATTACATCCGGTTGGACGACGAGAAGTACCGTCGGGCCGAGAACGTGATGTTCGACAAATGGATCGACCTGCTCGAAGCCAAGGAAAACTTGGAATTCGAGCGGGAGACGCCATTGGCGTACAAGTCGATCGACATCGATGGCCGTCGCGTCAGGTTCCACCTCCGCGAGACCAGCGACTCCGACCTTCTGGGGAAGGAGCGGATCTGCCGCGGCCCGGCGGGACGACCCGTCGGTGGTCCCGGCGTCGTAATCGCCCAGGACGACACGACCATCACGCTCGCTTACCCAAGAAAGATCAAGAGCCTACCGCCCTCCGGTGAGCTAGCACGGCACTCCGCGCCGACTGCGTCGGCGTTGCGTCGGCAGCGCGAGGCCGTCGCCAACGTCCGCGCCGGGATCTCGGTCCGTCCGCAGTTGCGTTCGCTGCTGCTTGACCCCACGCGAATCGCTATCCCGATCGCCCGAAAGATCGACAAGTGGTCGAGCAGAGCGCTGGACGACGACAAGAAGACCGCCGTCATGACCGCGATGGGCAGCGCCGACTTCTTCCTACTTAAGGGCCCCCCGGGAACAGGCAAGACGAGCTTCATCACCGAACTGGTGCAGCAGGAGCTGGCGCGCAAGCCTGACGCACGGATCCTGCTGGTCAGCCAGGCCCACGTCGCGGTCGACAACGCACTTGTACGACTCTCCGAAGCGGGCGTGGACCATCTGGTCAGGCTCGGCAAGGACGACGACCCGCGGATCGCCGCTGAGGCCCGCGAGCATCTGCTCGACCAGAAGATGCCCGGGATGATCCGTGAGGTCCGGCAGCGGGCCGAGGCTGAACTGAAACGACGCGCCACAGCTTTTGGCGTCGACCTCGGTCATGTGGAAGGTGCGGCGGCGATCCTGGAACTGATTGAGGCGCTGCGAGAACTCGACAATACCCAAGCCCGGCTGGACAGCCTCGATGCGAGATCTGGCAGCATGCATGGCCAACTGCCCGATTCTGAAGAGCAGGACGCCGAAGCGCAGACTGCCTCGCTCAACGATCGTGTCCAAGCGCTTGATGACCGCATCGAAAATCTGCGCGAGCGGGCCAACCTGGCCCTGGGCGGTGATCTGGACCTCCCGCAGAAATTGACCTTGCAAATCGCCCGAGACGCCTTCGACGCCGTCGTTGGCGAGGATGAGCAGCTACGCAAACTCGTCGACCTGCTGACCCTGCAAGCAGAGTGGTTCCAGCGGATCGAATCGGGTCGCGAACTGGAGGGCGTGGTGCTGCGCGCGTCGAGGGTAGTCGCTGGTACCTGTCTGGGATTCCTGTCGCACCCCGCCGTCCGAGACCTCCAGTTTGACCTGTGCATCCTGGACGAAGCGTCGAAGGCGACCGCGACCGAAACCTTGGTGCCGTTGTCGAGATCCAAACGATGGGTGCTGGTCGGCGACTCCAACCAGCTTCCGCCGATGCAAGAAGAGGTCCTCGACCATCCTGAGCTGATGGAGCGGCATGGCCTCGAACGCGCTGACATCGAGCAG
Source organism: Nonomuraea sp. NPDC049709 (assembly GCF_040674815.1). Classification (NCBI taxonomy): domain Bacteria; kingdom Bacillati; phylum Actinomycetota; class Actinomycetes; order Streptosporangiales; family Streptosporangiaceae; genus Nonomuraea; species Nonomuraea sp. NPDC049709. The sequence goes on along the minus strand of NZ_JBFANM010000052.1, from coordinate 36,670 downwards.
AGCCTGTTCCAACGACTGCTGGACCACGCGCCCGCCGCCGCCCAATACCAGCTGACCAAGCAGTACCGGATGGTCCCCGGAATCGGTGACCTCGTGTCAGCTTGCTTCTACGAAGGTCAGCTAGTGTCAATGCCAACAGATGCACTGCCTGGCTGGGACATGCTGTACAAGCCGGTCACCTGGTTGGACACCGGCGCGATGCCAGATCGGCGCGAACAAGCCGACGGCACCAGCATGGTCAACCACCGTGAAGTACACGTTATCCGCCGCACAATCACCACCCTGCGAGCGGCGCTGGAGAAGGACGTCATCACACCGCCGGGCGGGGGACCCTTGCGGGTTTTGGTGCTGACCGCCTACAGCAAGCAGAGGGAACGGCTACAACACGCTGCCGCCGGTCTACGATCGAAGAAGCTGGAGATCGAGGTCAATACCGTCGACGCCGTGCAGGGACGCGAAGCCGACGTCACCCTCTACTCCGTGGTCCGCAGCAACAATCAGCGCAAGCTGGGGTTCCTCGGACCGCTGCACTGGCGGCGCATCAACGTCGCCATGTCCCGGTCACGATACGGCCTGGTCATCGTCGGCGACGCTTCATTCTGCGAATCGGTACGCGGCCCGTTGAGCAAGGTACTGACCCACATTCGGCGACATGGCGCCACCTGTAGGATCGGAGACGCGAGCAATGGCTGACACCACCATCATCGCGGCACGCCGCTACAGCGACCAGCACCCCGGTTACCAGCTCGCCTACGCTGGCGAAGCGGCCGTGCCGATGTCTCTACTCACGCTCGACGTGGTGGCGCAGCAACGCAAAAAGCTCCACCTGGTGGACGAGTTCGTGCTGCGACTGGCTGTCCACGACATCCACAAGATCAGCAATATGGCGGCCGTGCTGGGCATCGATGAGCCGACTGTCTCGGACGCTGTTGTGCACCAGTTGTCGGCCGAAACCATCGAATACCGGCCGGACAGCCTGAGCGGACACAAGGTCCTGCTTACCTATGGCGGCCAGCGCGCGGTCGAGGAACTGTCCACGGTTACCCCGCAACGCACCGAGTACCAGTCGGCGTTCGACCGGCTGCTGTGGAAACCGACCCCGCATAGCCGATCCGATCTGGTTAGCCGGGCCGACGCCGAGGCGCTCGGCATGCTGATTCTTCCGTCTGCTCGCACTGCGGAAGTGGCCACCAGCGATGTGACCCCACGGCGGCTCAATCAGCTCTTGCATCAGGCCCAGCAGGACAACGGCAGCCCGGAAATCGAACTTCTTAGTGTCGAGGCGATCACCCGCCAGCCGCGGCTCTACTTGCCCGCAGTGCTGCTGGTCTTCATTTCAGACACGGCCGATGACCAGCGCTTCAACCTTGTCGTCGACGACACGCTCAGCGAGCCCCACGACAGCGCATTGCACCTGGTCGGCGGACTCGAACGGACTAAAATAGAAATCGCGCCCGCCGCCGGCGAGCCGGACCTGCCGGCACCGCTACGTCAGCAGCGCACTCCCTACGACGTCGTTCGCGACCTGCAACGCCGGGCCGACACCCCGCTGCCAGCCGACGATGGCACACCCTCCACGGTCTTGTCGCACACCGAGAGACATGAGAGCGTCACCGCCCGCGCCGAACTGGACGCCCTCACAGTCCGCTCAGTGCCGCTGTTCGAGCACCGAGAACTACTGATGACCGCGCTCGAGACCGCCCGCACTAGATTCCTGCTGGCCACCCCGTTCGTGCGAGATGCCGTAGTCACTGGCGATTTCATAGCCAAGATGGAGACCCTGCTGCGCCGATCGACCCTGACCGCCCACATCGCCTACGGCCTTGGCAGCGACCTCACCCACAATGACAAGAGCGCTCTCAGTCGGCTGCGCACGCTAGCCCGCCGATACCCCCAGCTCACAGTGGCTCACGTGGCCGAACGGCACCCCAACATCCTGATCTTCGACGACGCCTGGGTGAGCAGCGGCTTCGACTGGCTGTCGTTCCGCGACCAACCCACGCATACCTACCGACCAGAGGAAGGAACACTCGTCCGCGACAAAGCGCACGTCGACGAGCAGTACGACCACTATGTCGCTCTGATCGCTCGAGCCGACACGGCCGCTAGGCACTGATTGTTGCGCGCACCAGACATCACCGTCTCCTGGAGCGTCTGACCCTTGCTGCTTGGTAGGCTGCGACGGCGTCTTGGCTGTGTTCTGGTGCAGGAGCCCACTCATGTTGCTGAATGGTGAAGGGATACCAACGATCGTCTGGGCCGAGTCGTATCTCAATCCCGTTAGCCAAGTCGGTGATGCGGTTCTGATGGACTTTGAGATCGGGTCTTGGCGTGATCTTCAAAGTGTTAATCATTTCGGCTGCTTGGTGCAGACGCTGGGACGGGGCTTCTGCCGGATACGCGGCCACTTGTGCGCCAACAAGGCCGCCGTATCGGTAGGCGAGGCGCAGGCGGGCAAGTTGGGCGAGAGCCACTTGCGCCCGCTCCGCCGCCACACGGAGGTGTTCTTGGGGGAGTTCTGGTACGTCGTTCAGCAGCCGCACAAGGTCCAGGACAGGATCAACCGAGGCAGGAACATTCCCCTCGCGTAGGGAGCGCGCTCGTTGACCCGAGTCTTTGATAACGAGCGCCAGCATGCTCAGCGTGGGCGCCTGTGGCGGCGGCTCAGGGATATTGTTCTCTTCGACGCAATCCAGCATGTTCCAGGCCATCAACGGCACCTCAAACCTACGAGGTTGAGAAGTTCCGTGTTGTCAAATTCTCGAGGATCATGCTCGCCTGAAGGAAGGATCTTGGCCGCGAGCAACCGCTTGTTGACGACGCGGGCGAATATTTTCTCTTCGATCGTGCCTCGTGCGATGAGATAATGAACTGTCACGTCGTGAGCCTGGCCAAGTCGGTGTGCCCTGTCGGTGGCTTGATCCTCAACTCCTGGATTCCAGAACGGATCGAAGTGGATCACGTGGTTGGCTCGACTTAGGTTTAGCCCGACTCCGCCGGTCTTCTTGGTAAGAATCATCACGTCACCATCGCCTGCCTGGAATGAATCGACGAGAGTCTCTCGGTCTCGTGCGTGCACATCGCCATCGAATACTATGACTCGATATCCGCACGCTGCAAGGTGGGCTTCGAGGAGTTTAGCCATCACCTTGTAACTGGTGAAGACGAGAGCGGCCTGCCCGCGGTCTCGAATATCGCTCATGATGTTCTCTAGTCGCGCGAGTTTGGGCGAGTGCGCAGCATTTATCCGAGGATCGCTAAACGAGCTGGGTGACGCCTCATAGAAATGTGCGGGCGAGTTGGCTATCTGCCGGCAGCCGGTAATCAATGCAAGAACGGACGTCCCGCGAGAGCTTGTTCCTGTCGACTGCTCAACTTGCGCAAATGCGTCTTGGACGTGATTCTCATACATGCCTCGCTGTTCATCCGACAGCGTCACCACGTGCGTGATCTCGATCTTATTCGTGAAGTTCACGCTGATTGCCGGATCACTCTTAGTGCGGCGCAGCATGAACGGTTGAATCAGGCTTTGCACGCGGGCGATGGCCTCGCGATCGTGACGGTCAGACTGGCTACCATGCAGTCGGCGAAACTGCGACAAGTCGCCGAAGAGTCCGGGGTTGGCCCAGTCCATGATAGTCCAGAGCTCTTCGACGGTATTTTCCAAGGGAGTGCCAGAGAGCGCGAGGCGAGTAATGCTGTGAATTGAACGTGCGAAGCGCGCGTTGCCGGTGCTGCCGTTCTTGATTGTCTGCGCCTCGTCTGCAACAACCAAGCCCCATTGACGATCGGTGATGAGATCGTCATGGCTGGCCGCGAGAGTGTGATAGCTGGTGATCACAACGGAGTTTGATCGAAGTTTGCCGAGAGAGCGGTTACCGCCGTGATACCGGATGGTTGGCGTGCCCGGGGCGAAGTCCTCGAACTCACGCGCCCACTGCGCAATCAGACTCGTCGGGCAAAGAAGGAGTGTCGGATGCGGAACCCCTTGCGCCATGAGGTAGTGGTGAAATGCAATGGCGATCGCGGACTTTCCGGTTCCTGGGGCATCGGCCAAGCAAGCTCCAAAGCCAAAAGCACACAGATCGGCTAGCCAGTTCAGGCCTCGATGCTGATGATCGTGAAGTGGTCTTTCAAGGGCCTCGGGCTGGGGCAGAAGGCTGCGGGTTTGGTCCTTCCTCTGCAAACGGTGAAGGAGCTCAGCGACTCCGTCGACTGGTTCGCAGGCGTGGGGGTGGCCTTCTATGGAGATGCTTCCTTGCAGGATGTGCAGGAGCGCTTCTGGCCCGCGAAGGCGGCGGATCTCAGGATTGCGCGCTCGTTTACGGATCATTGGATCGATGAGGATCCACCGATTTCGTAGTCTCATCAGCGGACGTTGCGCTTCCGCAAGAGCTTGCATCTCAGCGTCCGTCAGTAGGCTGCCGTCCGCGGCAATGTGCCAACGGCAGTCGATCAACGAGCCCAGTGTGAACAGCCCCTCTTCCCATGGAGAGGGTGACTTAGCGCCCACGATGACACGGGCATCGAGGTGCTGAATCCACTCACCTTGCAACTCGATATGGACACCAAGCTTTTCAAGTTCCTGCCGAGCAAGCCCGGCAAGCTCTGCAGCCGCGTGGGCGGATATGAGCAGTGCGGTGAGGTGCTGATGGGCAGCCAGCCGCGCCAAGGGCGGGCAATGTTCGGCCGCGGCCCGAAGCTTCCGCCGTACGCGCTGAGCGAGAACAGCCCGTGGCTCGGGCCATGAGACCTGCCCAGCCCAGATAGCGGCAGCGTCAACTGCCTGTTCTATGGGCTCTTCCGGTCGGCGTAGACGCAATGCGACCGACAGCCGCGGTGTGCTCTCGCTGATGGGCGGCTGGACGTGAAGAACGATTCCAGGGGTGAGGCCAGCATCCAGCTTCTCCTCGATGGCGTCCGCCCACTGGCGTAGATAGGCATGCGGCCGTGAGGAGGTTGACGCGAATGGCGCGTCGCCCAGAAGAAGGGATGCACCTGGTGAGGACACGAAGCCGTTGGCCAAGGCGGTAAGAAATGCTTGCACCACCTCCATCGCGGAGGAGTTCGGCCTGGGGACACAGCAGGCATCGTGAGGTAGGTGCTCGGCCATGTCTTGGACTCGTTCACGCCACGGTGAGGGCAGGATAGCCAGGCTCCACGTGGGGTAGCCAGAACTGTCGAGAGTTGGATACGGCAGTTCCTCGGCCAGGAGGTCGAGGCCAAGCCGGATGATCGCCTCCCAAGCGTGGCCCGTGACGCCTGTCAGGGTCACAGCATGCGTCGCCACCGCTGTTGCCATGGCCACAGGGTCAACCATCAGGCATTCTGTTCTGATACGACCTTGGTCCGACATGAGCGCCCGCTCCACCAAGCAGGCAGCCCGCGACTCCGCCGCTTTGATCGGCGCTCCCGGGGGGCGGTATACCAAGAAGCAGGCTTGCTCAGGCAACGGCGCCGGATCGAAAGTCAGTGCCCACCCATCTTCCAGGGCCTCTTGCCACAGGGAGTGGGGAGCGCTGGTGATCGTTGGATTCTTTTCCCGGGGTGGAAGCGGATCGCTTTCTGCTCGCGGAGCGGGGACTGGGACTGCTGCAGCAGGGCAAGGCGGTGACGGGGCATGCTGCTCAGCTTCCGGCAGGGAACTCTTCTCTACCAGACGGTTGAGCAGCACGATCATCTCTTTGGTGGCAGCAAACTTTGCCTGGGCCTTTGTCGATGCCAACCCGTGGACCTGAAGATCCGTTCCGAAGTGTGTACAGGAGCCGGTGTACGACCCGCCAGGATTCGGTACATAGACAAGTTTACTTATAAGCCCTTCCCGCGCGTAGGACATAAGCACCTTGGTGGGGACTCTGTCGCTGTACTGGTTCACCGCGGCCCGCCAAGGATTTCGCTCACTATTTGATCGCGAAATCCAATCGTCAATTCCGATGTGTTGCGCGAGAACGTCAAGAAGGGCGATCTTTCGCGCTTGCTTCTTGGACGCGGTGACCAGAGGACGGCTACGCAGAACCACTCCCTCTACATCCAAGACCGCCTCTGCGGTGAACCCGGCGCCAGCAGCCACCACCGAGGCTCCTCCACAAACAAATCGAGGTTCAGGCAGATCCTCTGAATCTAGCGCAACAATCTCTGCCATCACACCAGGAGTCCAGGCGGTAGCAAAAAGGGCAGCAACGCGAGCGGGTCGCCATGCCTTTCCCCTGGCAACCATCATGATGAGCCTGAGTTCTCTAGCATCCAAAACGCCGCAGCGGGCCCGCTCGATGACGCATGCCAGGAACTCGCTGGCAGGATCTTTCCTAGCCACCTCTTCTCTCAACTTGCGAAAGAAGCCGTCGCTGTCAAAAGTTGACCTACATACTTGAGCGACTTCCTCTCTGCTCGTAGTCGGAGAGTCCGTGTCCGGTTGAGTTGCGAACGACTCAAGTCCAGCTACGCACTCCACCACACTGACTAGCGCCTTCTGCCTGGCTGCTTTGAGTGACTTCGCCGCGCGAGGATGTCCGTATCGGACCTTGCCGTCTATCGTAATTGACCCCCGCGCCAAAAATGAGGGGGCATGGTCTGGGCCTTGCTTTTCATCGGCCAGGTCCGGGATCTGGAAGCCAGCAATCTGTTGCTGCATGGCTATGATCGACCTGACGAATTCTGGTCTTCTTTCAAGGACCTCGAAAGCAGATCTCCGCGGCTGCTCCCAGCTCTCATCCCGACGAGGCCCAAAAAGAAGCAATCGCAGGTCTTTCAACGTGAGCTTACCATCATGGGCCCGCTTGACGACTGCGCGCGCAAACGTCGGATCTGTCGGACCCTTCATCAGCCTGCGCTCGAGTTCTTTCGAGAACACCGGAGCGGGAGAACTGTCAAAGGAGTATTGGTGCTCATCGCCAGTAGACATGGACAGCCGCTTCACTTGAAGGACGTGGACGGTCGCCGATTCTAACCGACCTCGCCTCCCGCGAATCGACCAAGAAGACGTTCAGCTTCGGTAATATAATGTGTCCGCCAGTCCGGCACAATTACGAACCTATGTAGATCAGGCGCGGCCGCCCCAATCCACCGCCCGCACCTTCGCACACGTCTCGGCGATGGCCTTAATAATCAGCTCGGGCTCATCGACCTGGATGTTATGCGCGGCTCGCTCGGCGACGACGAGCGTACTGTTGTTGGACAAGCGGGCCAGATCCGCTTGAATGCGTCCCCAGACCCGGTTATAGCGCTCCGCCACGTCCGGTGGCCTGCTGGCGAAGTATTCGTAGTAGTAGGTGCCCGGGGCCGGGTGCGGCGCCTTGGAGATGACCGTCAGCGGCAGATCGCCCATATGCGAGCGTTCGGCCTCCAGGGCCTTGGCCACCCCTGTCCGCCCGAGATCCTCCATGACCTCGGCGCGACGCTGCCCGCTCGTCAGCTCCAGTGCCAGAGCCAACTCCACCAGCTCGGCCGGGACTCGCTGCCGCATTCTGTGCAGCAATTCCGGCTCCTGCCCCCGCAGGATCGCCAGACGCAGCCGCGCGCGAACGAGGCCGCAGGGCATCAAGGCGTAGACAAGCGCCTTCTTCCAGTGCTTCAGGGGCCCATATCGCCGCCAACCGAATTCGTCGACCATCCAGGTCATGCGTTCAGAGGGCGCGTCAACCAGCACCATTCCCGCGACCTGGTCAGGGTGGCGGGCTGCGTAGACGCGCGCGATCTCTCCGCCCATCGAATGACCTACCAGCAGAAACGGGCCGGGCTCTCCTGAAGCCTCCAGCACCTCATGCAGCTCATCAGCCAGCGCCAGGGAGCCGCGCCACTCCCACCACGGAGCGGCCTGGCTCCAGCCGAGTCCCGCCCGGTCGTACTGCCACACCCGCCGGCCGGGGACCAATCCCCGCCGCACTCTGACCCAGCCCAAACCGTTGTCCGTCATGCCAGGCAGGATGACGACGGTCGGCCCCGCCTCACCCTCCGCCCACACGTGGACACGGCGACCTCGAACGGTGACGAGTCGGCCAGGCGGAGGAAAGCGCCGGACGTCGGCACGCTCAGCCATCTTCTGGTACAGGGCACTGACGACGCCTGCTGTGATGACAGCGATGGAGACAAGAGCGAGGGTGGTATAGCGAGGCATCATGTCATCCCATCCGACTTATTGTCGCGCCTGCCCGTGGCGGGCTCCCTTCGAATTCGAAGGTAGACGCGACCAGCGCTGCTGTCTGCCCCTCAGCCAGCTTGACGTGGGTACGGGCTGGTGACGCCGCTTTAGCCTGGCCAGTTCGATGGACCGCATGCCGTCGGCCTGTCGCAGATGAGCCTGCTGAGTCGCCTCGTTCGACACTCTCCTCGAATACCTCGGTTCTCCGGAATCGCACCCAACAAAGGGCGAATGACAATACGGCCATAACGGAACAAATCGAACGGTCAAGGGCTCACCACAAGCTATGGCGGGCGGCCGCGGGCCCCGCATCCACATGCTCGTCACATGCTCTTCGGCCAACGGCACCGGCGAACACCGGGTGCGATTCTTGGACATTTTTGGCAACCGTATTTGTGGACAGAGCGATACATTGAGATACGCTGCGGTAGAGGACAGCACAAGAGCTGCCGACTTTTAATCCGCAGGCGCGCTAGCTACCAACGACCGTCGCCCACATCCTGCTGGCCGCCATAACCGTCCGCTCGCCAGATCGAAGCAGGCAACCGCCAGTCGAGGAAACGGGGAGTGTGCGCCGGATACGGGCGCTTTGTCTGGTAATCACGATCGAACCTTTGCCTTGCCCGCGGTCCGAAGCCGGGCCTGATCGCAGGTATTTATAAAGGTGACAGGGATCAGGTGGTCCAGGTGATCCGGCCACACCGCCATGACTTCACCGCACGACTCCGCAACACCACCGAACCACATTGTCCGCCGTACCACGCGAACCGCGGACCATACCGTTCAGCACGACCGACGGTGCTCATCTGCCGATCGAAGCGCCCCACCGGGCCGGCAGCGACTGCACGGTCATTCCAGGCCAGCACCCTGGAAACGGCTTCTCATCTCGCTCGCACACATGGGCGCATTCCTGCGGTGACAACCGTCCTTGCTCCGTGGCGCCTCGAAGCGGAGAGCACTGAGCCGACGGCGACGCCGTGCGAAGACCGCCGGAACCCCGGCCCGGCGTTGACCGTCGGATTCGGCCTTGACCAACGCCATCCAGGTGGGCGTCGATACGCCCTGTCCGGCACGGCCATCGATGCGGCGGGGTGATGACCACGAGCGTGCTCGCCCGATCACGCCACCCGCATCGGCCGGGCCGGACGAGCACGCGGCCCCGGCGCTCCACGCCGTACAGACGGCGGCACGGGCGACAGGAACCGCCGTGCGCCCGTAGCCAGCCACCACCAGGGCCATGGCTGAACGGGATAGCGCGGGGTGCGTGTCTGGAACAGGTCTACCGGAAGGCACGCCCTTCGAACAGGGCGATCAGTCCCTTCACCGGCCGCTTCCAGAGCTGAGCGCCACCCCGCCCCTGCTCACCACCACACCGGCCCCGACCAACAGCACCGAAGAGAATAGGACAGGCACCACCATGGCCGAGGGACGCACCTTCAAACGCTGCTCCTGCCGCGACCGCGACGGCAAGGCACTTGGGCAGCAATGCCCCAAGCTGCGCCGTGCCGACGGCGGATGGAGCTACCGGCACGGCATCTGGAACTACCAGATCGAACTCCCGCCAGGACCTGACGGTAAGCGGCGCGGGCCGCTGCGGCGCGGAGGCTTCGCCACCCTGGACGCCGCCAAGGACGAACTCGGCCGCGTGCGTGACCTGCTGGCGCTGGCCGATCCACGCGAGCCGGCGACCCGTACCCAGATCGCCGATCTGATCAAGCGGACGCTGGCCGAGACCGACACGCTGCCGGACGCGGACACGGTTCGCCGGAAGGTCAAGAGTGGGCAGCATCTGACTCAGGAGATCACCGTCGAGCAGTGGCTGGCCGAGTTCCTCAACCGCAAGCGGAAGATCGAGGAGACCACCCGCCGCTCCTACGAGGGCCACATCCGCCTCTACCTCACCCCCTATCTGGGGCGGCTGCGGTTGGATCAGCTCAAGGTCAGCGACATCGCGTTGATGTTCGAGCAGATCGAGGAGTTCAACGACACCATCGCCGAACGCCGCACCGACCCCGACCCGAAGGTCCGGGCCACCGTGAAGTACCGGCGGCCGATCAGCGTCGCCACTATGCACCGCATCCGCGCCACTCTGCGGCACGCGCTCAACGTGGCCATGCGGCAAGACCGGCTGATCGACTTCAACCCCGCCGCGGTCTTGGAGATGGCCGCCTACACCCGGCCCAAGCCGCTGGTGTGGACCGAGGACCGCGTCCGCGCCTGGCAGACCGACTACCGCATCTACCGTGAGAGGGAGAAGCAACGCCGGGGTGGACGGCGGGTCGATCCGATCGACGCCTACACCAGCGTGCCGCGCCCCTCATCGGTGATGGTGTGGACGCCCGCCCAGACCCGCCTGTTCCTCGAGGAAGCCCGACGGCACCGGCTGTTCGCGCTCTACCAGCTGATCGCATTGCGCGGCCTGCGCCGGGGCGAGGCGTGCGGGCTCCGCTGGAAGGAGGTCGACCTCGACCGCCACACCCTGACCGTGAACTGGCAACTCGTACAGCTGGCCTGGGAGGTGCATGAAGGCACCCCGAAGACCGACGCCTCGGTCCGAACCATCGCCCTGGACACCGACACCGCACAGGTGCTGCGCGCCCACCGGCAACAGCAACTGCAGGAACGGCTGGTCATGGGCGAGGCATGGACCGACACCGGATTCGCATTCACCCAACCGGACGGCAACCGGCTGCATCCCCAGCATGTCTCCGACCAGTTCCTGTGGCTGGCCTACCTCGCCGGCCTGCCACCCATCCGGCTCCATGATCTCCGCCATGGCGCGGCCTCGCTGATGCTGGCGGCCGGGGTGGAGATGAAGGTCGTGCAGGAGACCCTGGGCCATACGTCCAGCGCCTTCACTGCCGACACCTACACCTCCGTCTACCCGCAGGTGGCCACGGCCGCGGCCGAGAAGACGGCTGCCTTGCTGTTCGGTGAGGAAGACCAGGCCGAGGCTGGGAAACTCATCTCGCTGAGGAGTTGACAGTCGGATTAAGCATCCGGCCCCGCATTCGCCGCCTGCTCGCGGCGAGGCGGGGCCGCTGCTCTTGCTCCAGCAGTCGGAGGTGGCGAATGGATCATGGTGTGTGCGGGGTTGGTGCGGGCGAGCACGTATAGAGCACGCAACCGCTAGACGAAAATTCTAGAACGAGTCCGATCCCACATCGCCGCAGGTCAGACCATGATCAAAGCGCGCCCTGCAGGATTCGAACCTGCGACCGTCGGATTAGAAGTCCGGTGCTCTATCCAGCTGAGCTAAGGGCGCTCCCGCCTTATTGTGCATGATCCGGCGACATGTCATGCACACGTTTTCCCCGTGTCAGCCTGTCAACCCGGTCACACCCCACATGAACAGCGTCCCCAGCACGGTAGCCGACCGCGTCCAGCCCGTGGCGTGTCTCGGCGTGTGGGTCTCAGGGAGAATATCGGACGTGGCCAAGTAGAGGAGGAAACCGGAGAAACGCCCGAGGTACGCCCCCAGGACTCCGTCAGGGATGGTGTGGAGGGCGGTGAGGTGGCTCCCGTAGCGGGGCGAGGGCGTCCGGGGTCAGGAAGATGAGGGCGCGGCGGCGGGCGTTGCCGTGCAGGGACGTGATCGTGTACGCGTTGAAGCCGTCCGTGAAAACGTGAGCGATTACTCCGATCGCCACCGCCGCGGCCAGCGGCGCGTCCGCCTGGTTGGCGGCACCGATGACCGCTCCGCCCAGGAGACTGTGGATGATCAGGGCCGAGCCCGCGGTGAGGCCGACGCTGGCTCGGGTGTGGCGGTGGGCGGCGTAGTCGCCCTCGTGGGCGTCGTGCATGCCCATCGAGCGCTCCCACGATGTGGATGGCCAGGAACGCCAGCGCGACCATGAGCATGGGCAGGGGTACGTCTGTGCGCCCGGGGTGAGGCGAGGGCGCCAGGGCGAGGGCCAGGGCGAGGGGCCAGAGCGAGGGCCAGAGCGAAGCCAGGACGAGGGCGAGGGGCCAGAGCGAGGGGCCAGGACGAGGACGAGGGCGAGGGCTTCGGGGACGGGGTCGAAAGGCGACCACGCCCAGCATCACGTCGGCCGCGAACCCCATGGCGAGGTGCGGCGCGTGCCGACGCGAGTCGGCGGACAGCCCGCCGAGCGGCGTCATGAGGAACGCCGCCGGCGTCAGCAGGATCGGCATGAATCGCCAGGCCGGCGGGCCGGAGGCGCGGTTCTCCGGTTGGAAAAACGCCGGGCGGGGGTGGGGCAAACAGGTCTAAGCTGTCTTGGCATGTTCGCGACGCTCCTGCATGAGATTCCCCTGCAGGGCGGGGACGTGACAGACGGGGTGGTGCGCGTCGGAGACACCGTGCGCAGACCGGCCAGTACGTCGACACCCGCCGTGCACGCCCTGCTCAGACACCTGGAAGCGGCCGGGTTCGGCGGTGCTCCCAGGGTGATCGGCACGGACGAGCTCGGTCGCGAGATCCTCACCTTCCTCCCGGGTACGACCGGGCTCCGGCTCGAGACGGTGACCGATGAGGCGCTGGCCGGGCTGGCCGGGTTGCTGCGCCGGTATCACGATGCGACGGCCGGGTTCCCGCTGACGCGGGAGGGGTGGGAAGGCGGGTCGAATGACGACCGAGCGCCAGAAGTGATCGGGCATTGTGATTTAACGCCGGCAAACGTGATCTTTCGGGTCGAGGGGCGCCACTCCCCCACCCCGTACGCGATGATCGACTTTGATCTGGCCCGTCCGACGACCCGGCTCTTCGACATCGTCACCACCCTCCGCCACTGGGCCCCCATCTCCGACCCCGTCGACCGCGCCCCGCTCCTCCGCACCGTCGACGTGGGCGCCCGCCTGCGCCTGTTCTGCGACGTGTACGGGGTGCCGCCCCGCGAGCGCCGCCGCCTCCTCGAGCTGGCCAGGCTGCGCTTCCACCGCTCCTACACCGTCATGCGCACCCGCGCCACGGCCGGCGGCAACTGGGCGAGGATGTGGGCGGGCGGCGCCGGCGAACGCATCCGCCGTGCCGGCGCCTGGCTGGACGTGCACGAAGATGAGCTTCATGCCCATCTGGTATGACCCCCTGGGGCTCGCCCTCGGCGTGGCCCTCGACCGGCTCCTCGCCGACCCGCAGAGCTCCGCCCACCCCGTCGCGCTGTTCGGGCGCGCCGCGGGCAGGCTGGAGAAGTCCCTGTACGCGGACGGCAGGCCACCTGGCGTGCTGCACGTGGCCGTGTGCGTGGGCGGCGTGGCCGCGCTCGGCGGGCTGGCCATGCGGAAGGTCCGCAACCCCGTCGCCCGTACGGCGATGACGGCCGTGGCCACCTGGGCCGTGCTCGGTGGCACCACGCTCGCCCGCGAGGGCGACCACATGGCCGACGCCCTCGAACACGACGACCTGGAACGCGCCAGGGCCCGCCTTCCCCACCTCTGCGGCCGGGATCCCCGCCACCTGGAGTCGCCCGAGCTGGCACGGGCCACGGTGGAGTCGCTGGCCGAGAACACCTCCGACGCCGTCGTGGCGCCGCTGTTCTGGGGTGCGGTGGCGGGGGTTCCGGGGTTGCTGGCGTACCGGGCGATCAACACGCTGGACGCGATGATCGGGCACCGCTCCCCCCGCTACGAACGTTTCGGCTGGGCGGCCGCGCGGCTCGACGACGTGGCGAACTACGTACCGGCACGGGTGACCGGCGTGCTCACCGTCCTGACCGGGCCGGATCCGGTGCGGGCGCGGGCCGTGCTGCGCAGGGACGGGCACCGGCACCCCAGCCCGAACGCCGGCCGATGCGAGGCCGCGTTCGCCGGCGCGCTCGGGGTGACGCTGGGCGGGCGGAACGTCTATGGCGGACGGACCGAGGAGCGGCCCACGATGGGCGACGGGCCCAGGCCGGACGTCAAGGACATCCGGCGCGCCGTCCGCCTGACCCGCGCGGTGAGCCTGGCCGCGGCCGGCGCGGCCGTCGCCACCGCCTGGGCGCTCCGGGCTCTCCGCGGCACGGCGGCCCCCCGATGAGTGGCGCGGCGGCTCCCCGATGACCCGTCGCAGGGAGGGCAGTGGGCCGTGGAAGCGCGACAGCGGTACGTGGACGTGGGACGGCGGCAGACCGTGGAAGCGCGACGACGGCAGACCGTAGAGGCGCGGTGGCCGGCTGACGCGGACCCACCGAGCCGACCGCCGGCTGACGCGGGCCCACGGGCCGACCGCCCGGCAGACGCGGCCAAGAGCCGGCTGGTGCGGGTCGCCCACGTCACCGTACGCGGCGCGGGTGAGGACTCCCTCGCGAGGTCGTCCTCACCGCCCCGGCCTCACATGACCCGGTTCAGGTTGAGCACGAGCCAGACCACGAACACCGCGACCAGGGTGATCCCGATCATCGACTTCGCGGCGTTGTGGGCGACTTCTTTCCTGGCTGTGACCTGCCTGGCGCTCTGCTTCCACACCTGACGCATGAGGATCATGGTCTGGAAGCGCCGCCCCAGGGCGAACACGGCGAGCCCGATGATGATGAACAGGATGACGCGGCCGTCGGCAGGTTCCACGGGAATCCCCCCTGTGGTCCTCGAAGCTACCCAATGCCCCCCGAATGGCTGAGAACACAGAATACGCGCACGACAGCGGTTTGTGACGGCAATTATGGCTCCAGGTCCACCACGATCGGCGCGTGATCGGATGGGCCTTTCCCTTTGCGGGCCTCGCGATCGACGTACGCCGACCGCACCCGCCCCGCCACGTCCGCGCTCGCGTACACCAGGTCGATCCGCATGCCCTTGTTCTGGTGGAACATCCCGGCCCGATAGTCCCAGTACGTGAACGGATGCGGACCCTTCATCGGCGTCGGCACCACGTCCACCAGCCCGAGCGCGCGCAGGTCGGCGAGCGCCTGCCGCTCGGCGGGCGTGACGTGGGTGGCGCCGACGAACAGGGCAGGATCCCAGACGTCGGCGTCGGTGGGCGCCACGTTGTAGTCCCCGCACGCCACCACCGGCCCGGCGGCCAGCTCGGCGGCGAGGGCGTCACGGAGCGCGGCGAACCAGTCGAGCTTGTAGGCGTAGTGGGGCGAGTCGACCGTGCGGCCGTTGGGCGCGTACAGGGACCACACCCGCATCCCGCCGCAGGTCGCGCCGAGCGCGCGGGCCTCGGGACGGGCCGCGCCGATCCCGTCGAGCTCCCCGAAGCCGGGCTCGCCGGGGAAGCTCGGCGTCACGTCCGACAGCCCGGCCTTGGACAGCAGCGCGACGCCGTTCCAGCGGCCGTCGCCGTGGGCCGCGACCATGTAGCCCAGCGCGCCCACCTCCGCGACGGGGAACGCCTCCGCGGGACACTTCGTCTCCTGCAGGCAGACGATGTCGGGCTCGATCTCGGCCAGCCATTCGAGCAGGCGGGGCAGGCGTGCCTTGACCGAGTTCACGTTCCAGGTTGCCAGGCGCATTCCCCTAGCCTGCCACCGGCTCCGCCGGTTGAGGGTCCGCGACCCAGCCCGCGGTCAGGATCAGGCCGGTACGCCGCTCGGCCGCGAGGAAGCCGAACGGCCGGTCGAACACGACGTGCACGTGCCTGGCCCGGTACGGCAGGCGCGGCATCCCCCCGCCCACGGCGCCGAAGGCCGTGATGGTGGCCGACTCGAACCCGGTGGCGCTGAAGTCGGCCACGGTGACCTGTGCGGCGTCGCCGATCGCCAGCGGCTCGGGGCTGATGCCGGGGAAGTGGCCGCGGCTCGCGTCGGTGACCGTGGCCAGGCCGAAGACCTCGGGCAGGCGCAGCAGGTCGTGCCGGGCGGAGACGGTGAAGCGGGGCACGGTGACCTTCAGCCGGTCGCCGGGCTCGGAGGCCGGCTCGCGGACGACGGTCACCCCGGGGCCCTCCTCCGGAGGCATGACAACGGGCCGGCCGCCGTCCAGCACGCCGATGCCGCCGGCGAGCACCTCGCCGGGCGCGTCCCGCTCGCCGAGCACGAGGTGCATGTCGATGCCGCCCGTGCCCATGACGCGCAGCATCGTGAGCGGCCCCGACGGCGTGGCGACGACCCTCAGCCGGTCGACCACCGACGTGCTGCGGTACAGCATCGCCAGCTCCGTCCCCGCCCAGGGCCCGCTCCAGAACGTCCCGACCCCCTCCTGGAACGGCCGCAGCCACGCCGTCCTGACGGTGAGCGCGCCGGCCAGCACCAGCTCCGTGTCCTCGGTGACCCCGACCGGCATGGCGGGGACGAGCCCGCCGGTCCGCTCCGCCGCCCAGGCGTCGAGCCGGGGCCGGTCCACGGCCGGGTCCCCGGACAGCTCGCCGCGCAGCCCGTCGGGCAGGGCGGACAGCCAGGACGGGTTCAGCCGTAACGAGCGGGCGAACCACAGCCCGACGGCCGACCTGACGGCCGGCCCGGTCAGGCTCTCCAGTACGCTCGCCGCCGCCTGAGCGGCACGGCCGGCGTCGATCCCGATGGCTTCCTGCAACTCCGCCCGCCCGGGCCCGTCGGCGGCGGAGGCGAGGTAGGCCAGCAGCGGCCACACCCCTGCCCCCGACATGGCGACCGATTCGCCCGAGCAGGCCACCGCCCACCGGGCGGTCAACGCGTTCACCGGATTTCGCATCCGCCCAGCATCCCGCAGGAAATCCGCCCAGCATCCCGCAAGAAGGAGGGGTCAGCGACCGGGTCCACGAGGCGCCGTCCGTCGCGCACCTCGACCGGTCCGGGCGCGCGGATGCCCATCGCGGCCGTGCATGCGTGAGGCGTCAGACCGCCTTCATCAGCGCGCCGGACACCTCCTCCAGCAGCCCGCCGACGCCCCGGTCCATGGCCGCCTTGGCCTGCCGGGCGGCGTCCAGGGCGTTGCCGGCGGCGCTGGGCGAGTCCTCCACGACCATGCGCAGCTCCAGCTCCAGCGGGGAGCCGCCGAACCCCTCGCCGGCCAGCCGGATGTAGGCGATCTTGCGGTCCTCCATGAAGGGCATGTACTGGGCGCCGACGTGCGTGGCCATCCCGGCGCCCGTCGCCTTCGTGGCCTTCTTGCTCTTCATCCGGTCGGCGTCCTCCAGGTTGACGAAGTCCATGTTGCCGCCGCCGAGCAGCTGGTAGCCGTCGGCGAGCCGGACCCCGCTCCCGGTCAGCGCCTCGACCAGCGCGCGCTGCACCAGCGTCGCCCCGAAGGAGCTCTTCAGGTCGTCGCCCACCAGCGGCAGCCCGGCCTCGGCGAAGCGGCGCCGCCATTCGGGGGAGCGGGCGAGCACGGCGGGCATGCAGTTCACGAAGGCGCAGCCGGCCTCGATGGCCGCCTCGGCGTACAGCTCGGTGGCCCGCTGGGCGCCGGCCGGCAGGAAGTTCAGCACGACGTGGCTCTCCGTGGCCCTCAGGTGGGCGGCGACCTCGGCGGGCGTCGAATCGCCCCGCGGGTCGATCGCCCCGGCCGAGCGGGGGCCCACGCCGTCGGCCAGGATGCCGTCCACGACGGGCACCCCCAGGTGAGGTACGCCGGCGAACCTGCGCGCGTTGTTGGGCTCGGTCCAGATGGCCTCCGACAGGTCCCGGCCGAGCTTGCCCGCGCCGACGTCGAAGGCGGCGGTGAAGCGCACCTGGGAGATCGGGTAGCCGGCGCAGACCGGGTGGCGCAGCCCGGGGGCGTCGCCGCCACGGTAGTACTCGACGCCCTGCACCAGGGAGGACGCGCAGTTGCCGACACCGACCACGGCGACGTTCACAGAAGTCATGCCCGAATTAGACCCCGGATCAGGGCCGGCGCGTGCGCTCGACCCCCACGGTGATCTCGTTGCCGAGCCGGCGGCCCAGGAGCAGTTCCAGGTCGTCGCCGCTCCAGAACCTGCCCGGGTCGTACCAGTTGGGGCGGCGCCCGGCGGGCAGCAGCCCCATCTCCTCGTAGGTGACGGCCACGACCTCGGCGCAGTAGGCGCTCTCCAGCGTCTGCTCCTTGCGGTTCCTGCGCGGGACGCGCCCCTTGGCCCAGCGGGCCGCCAGCCGGGCGGTGGAGGGGAACGGGGTGCCGTCGAGCCTGGCCACCGTGCGCAGGGCGGCGTCCTCCATCTCCTGAGTGGCCTCCGGCTCCAGCTGGCGCAGCCAGGGGCGCTGGTCGTAGCGGTCGGCCCACGTCGTCACCGCCGCGCGCAGGTCGTGCAGCTGCACCCCGCGGTGGTGCGTGCCCGCCCACAGGTCGGGCAGCGACTTGCCCAGCTCGGCGTGCCACATCATGGGTGGCAGGTCCTCGATCACGATGGCCATGCCCACGTGGTTGACCGGGCTGTTGGTCATCGTCTGGATGGCGCGGTCGGGCACGGAACGCCCGCGGAAGACCCACAGGTCGCCGGTCCTCGTCACCTTCACGGCCTCGTCGAGAGTCAGCACAGGGCTAGCCTAGGCAACATGCGCTGGTGGAAGATGCTCGGTCTGGCGGGAATCATGGGAGTGGCGGCCACGGGGGTGGTGATCGCGCGCGCCGAGCGGCGCCGCCGCGCCTACACCCCGGAGGAGATCAGGTCGCGGCTGCGCGAACGCGTCGGCGAGCAGCAGGACGATCATGCCGAGGGCCGCAGGTCGTAGACGAACACCACGTCGGGGTAGGCGGGGTTGTCGTCGTAGCCCTGGATCCCGCCGAGATAGGCCCGCTGCGACTTGGTCACCCACGGCAGCGCGGCGGCCGCCCGCTGGTCGATCACCCGGGTCGTGGCCTGCTCGTAGGCCTGCTGCGCCGCGGGCTTGTCGGTCACGGTCAGCTCCGGCACCGGGTCGAGCAGCGCGTCGAGGCCCTGGTCCTTCATGTACGACAGGTTGAACACGGGCGGGTCCGCGCTGCGGAAGACCTGGCCGAAGTAGGAGTAGCCGTCGGCGTAGTCGGGCCACCAGTACATGACGAAGATGTCCTGGCCGCGCTTCTTGCCCAGCTCCCACTGCGCGTTCCAGGGCATCGCCCTGGCCTCCAGGGTGACGTTGAGCGTGCGCAGCGTCGCCCGTAGCCGCCTGACGAGCACCTCCTGGTCGGCCTCGCCCTCGGCGTAGGTCAGGCGAAGGCGCAGCGGCCGGCCGCCGGGCCCGTAGCCCGCCTGCCGCAGCAGCCGGGAGGCCGCCGCCAGGTCCTGCTTCGGCACGTCGTCGGGCACGTGACCGAGCAGCCCTTCAGGGATGACTCCGCTGGCCGGCATGACGGAGCCCTTGAGCGCCTTGACCAGGCCCCGGTAGTCGACGGCCCGCTGCACCGCCTTGCGCACCCGTACGTCCTTCATCGGCCCGGCGGCCGTGTTGAAGAGCATCATCGCCGTCGTGAACGACGGCCGGTCGGACGTGCGCAGGCCGGGCGCGGCCGAGGCCAGCGCGAACAGCTTCGGATCGAGCCGGTTCACGAAGCTCGCCTCGCCGCGCTGCAGCATCCGGTACGCCCGCTCCCGGTCGGGCACGGCCCGGTACTTGATCGTGTTGTAGTGCGGCCGCCGCCAGCCACCCCAGTACCGGTCGTACGCCTTGAGCGTGAGCTCCTCCTCCTTGCCCTTGTCCCACTTCACCACCGTGTACGGCCCCGACCCCGCGTCCCTGCCCTCCTGGAGCCACTTCCCCAGGTCAGGGGCCGCCTTGGTGTCGTAGATGTAGGCCGCGTACCCGGCGGAGGCCACCAGGTCCAGCGGGACCGGGTACTTCAGCGCGAACGTCACCGTCCGCGGCCCCTCGACCCTGATGGAGGAGACGGCGTCCCAGATGTAGGAGGCGCCGGTCCTGGCCTGCATGGTGCGCTCGATCGACGCCTTGACCGCCTCGCCGTCCAGCGGCCGGCCGGTGTGGAACGTCACGCCGGGACGCAGGCTGAACGTCCACGTCCGGCCGTCGGCCGACGACCGCCACGACGTGGCCAGCCGGGGCACGGACTTCTTGGTGACCGGGTTCCAGAGCGTGAGGGTCTCGTACACGTTCTGGAAGGCGATGATCTCGTTGGAGTAGGAGCGGCTGGGGTCCCACTCGGTGACGATGTCGGTGTTCTTGACGTAGACGAACGGCGACTCCCCCGAGGGGGCCTGCTGTACTTCCGCAGGCGCCGAGCAGGCCGCGAGGAGGACCAGCGCGGCGGCCGCTGCGAGTCGACGGCGCAACGCGTCTCCCTCTGTCGCCGATGTATCCGGGAAACCTACTCCAAGATCAAGCCGAGGAGCGCCCAGGTGTCCAAAAGTCCCGAAAAATTGGGCATTTCGGTGATCGAATTGCTATCCTCGGGGCTTGTCCCGTCCGGGGTTGCCAGCAGGGGACCGACCGGAGTGAGGTGCCATGGGTCGTAGCCGAACGATCCGCATGAAGATCATCGGACTACTACTGGTGCCGCTGGCCTCCATGGTGGTGTTGTGGGGGGTCATCACCGCCGTCACCGCAAGCGAGAGCTTGGAGCTCCGTCAATACAAGACAGACTGGACGAACCTCCGTCTTCCCGCGTACAAACTGATCAGCGAGATCCAGCGTGAACGTCTAATCTCGGCCAGACTCCTGCGTAACACGGCGGACAAGACCGCGGTGGCCACGCAGCGCACCCGCACCGATGCCGCAAGTGACGCGTTCAGGCAGCTCTCCAGCAACTCCAAGGACAGATCGGAAGAGATCCGCACACAGGTGGACGCGGTGTACACAGCAATCGACAGGCTCGACGCGGTCCGAGGTGAGATCGACGCGGGCCTGTCCGACCGTCTGCACGCCGTCGAGACCTACAGCTCGACCATCGACACCCTGTTCGGGCTGCACCGGCGGGTCGCGCTGATCGACGACATCCCGATCTACGAGCAGTCCCGCGTGGTCATCGACATGGGCTACGCCAAGGAGTTGCTGACCAGGGAGCAGGCCATCGGGCTCGGCGCGCTGACCGCCGCCGAGCGCAGGCTGTTCACCCGGCTGGCCGGGAACCGGCGCTTCCTCCTCGACCAGGGCCTGGCCGAGCTCGACCCGGTCCTGCGCGATCCCCAGGTCGCCCTCATCACCTCCCCCGCCTACCAGCGGATGCGGATGTTGGAGGACCAGATCATCGCCGGCGGCATGCCGCAGGGCTGGCTCACCATCACCGAGGCGCTGGCCAAGTCGTTCAACGAGGCCCAGATGCGGGCCAGCACGATACTGAACGAGCGCGCCGACCCGGTGGCCGACGAGGTGCTGTCCAGGGCGTTCCTGCTGGCGGGCACGGCCCTGGGGCTGGTGATCGTGTCGATCGCGTTCTCGCTGCGGATGGGCGGCCGGCTGTCGAAGGAGCTCGGCGCGCTCCGGCTGACCGCCCTGGAGGTGGCGCAGGAACGGCTGCCGCACGTGGTCGCCAAGCTGCGCAAGGGCGAGACGGTCGAGTTGCCGGAGCTGTCGGTGGCCAGCACCACGGTCGAGATCGACGACGTGGGCCAGGCGTTCTCCACCGTGCAGCAGACGGCGGTGGAGGCCGCGGTCGGCCAGGCGCAACTCAGCGAGGGCGTCGGACACGTCTTCCGCAACCTGGCCAGGCGCAGCCAGACCCTGCTGCACCGCCAGCGCATCCAGCTGGCCGACATGCAGCACCGGGCCACCGACCCCGAGGCGCTGGACGACCTGTTCAAGCTCGACCACCTCACCACCCGCATGCGCCGCCACGCCGAGGGCCTGATCATCCTGTCGGGCGCGACGCCGGGACGCGGCTGGAGCCGGCCGGTGCCGCTGCTGGACGTGGCCCGCGGCGCCGCGGCCGAGGTGGAGGACTACCAGCGGGTCGTCGTCGAGCCCATGTCCGGCCAGCGCCTGGCGGGACCGGTGGTCGGTGACGTGATCCACCTCATCGCCGAACTGATCGAGAACGCCACCGTCTACTCCCCCGCGCACACCTCGGTCATCGTGCGCGGCGAGGCGGCGGCCCGCGGCTTCGCCTTCGAGGTCGAGGACCGCGGGTTCGGGATGAGCGCAGAGGAGCTGGCCGACTACAACGAGCGGCTGGCCAGCCCGCCGGAGTTCGACCTGGCCGACAGCGACCGGCTCGGCCTTTTCGTCGTCTCCCGCCTGGCCGCCAGGCATGACATCCGCGTGACGTTGCGCGGTTCACCATATGGAGGGACCACCGCGATCGTGTTGATCCCGGAAGAGCACGTGGCCGCACCAGAGGCCGAGGCTGAGAGCCCGGCTCCGAAGGAGCCCGATCGCCCCATGCGGGTGGTGCGAAGTGAGTGAAGAGCGCTGGCTGGACGAGGACGCCGGTCCGATCGTCCCCGCCTACCTGCTGACCAGGGGCCGTACGGTGCCCGCGAGCGAGGCCATCGACCTCATCGCGGTGATCATCACGGCCGGTGGCCTGACGCCGCCGCGCGGCCTCGACCCCGAGCATCTGATCATCCTGCAGAAGTGCACCCAGCCCACCCGGCTCGTGGACGTCGCGGCCGAGCTGAACCTGCCGATCGGCGTGGTCCGGGTGCTGGTCGGCGACCTGCACGCCCAGCATCTCGTACAGGTGGAGCTGCCGCCGCCCGCCCCGGACGCCAAGGTGCTGCTGGAAGTGATCAGCGGGCTGAAGGCGCTGTGACGACCCGGCGATTGAGATATCCGAACCCGGCCGCGAACAGCGCGGCGACGGCGCCCGCCCCGGCGGCTGTCCCGAAGACCCACCGGTAGCCGCCGGCGCCCGGCGCGGCCGCCAGGATGGCCGCGATCGCGGCGCCGGCCGTGCTGCCGCCCACGATGCGCACGAGCGCGTTCACCCCCGCGGCCAGGGCCGTCTTGTCCGGGGCCACGTGCTCGACGGCCATGGTGCCCAGCGCCGCGTAGCTGACGCCGAGGCCGATGCCCATGAGCGAGGACGCCACGTACAGGTGCGCGGGGGCGTCGTTCTCGATCACCAGCCACGCCGCGGCCAGACCCGTGATGAGCGAACCCGCCGCCACCGCCGACGAGGCCGCGAAGCGGCGCATGATCCGGCCCGCGAAGAGCGAGATCACCAGCATGAACAGCGTGCTCGGCAGCAGGTAGAACCCGACCTCCAGGGTGGTGGCGGAGAAGCCCACCGGCGCCTGGGCGAAGCTGGACATGCCCGTCAGCAGGGTGAAGAAGGTGAATCCGAGCAGCATCGAGGACACCGTCGCCCCGACCGTGCCCCGGTGCACCAGCATCGCCATCTCCACCAGCGGCTCGGCCACCCGGCGCTCGACCAGCACCCAGATCACCGCCAGCACGACCGCCGCGCCGAGCAGCCCGAGCACGCCCGGAGAGGTCCAGCCCCAGGAGCCGCCCTCGCTGATGGCCAGCAGGAGGGCGACCAGCCACGCGGTCAGCAGCGCGGCCCCGAGGAGGTCGGGGCGGCCCTTGACCGGCGGGGCGGCGTCATGGACGAGGAAGGCCACGACGATCGCCGCCACCAGCGAGACACCGCCGGTGATCCAGAACACCAGGTGGAAGTCGCCGGAGGCGAGCCCGGCCAGGATCATGCCGCCGCCGCTGCCGAAGCCCATCGTGGCGCTCAGCACGCCGATGCCGGTGGCGAGCTGGTTCCCGGGCAGGGTGTCGCGCACCACCCCGATCGACAGGGGAACGAGCGCGGCCACGAAGCCCTGCAGCACGCGTGCCACGATCAACCAGGTCAGCGAGGTCGCCAGGGCGGCCATGACGGAGCCGATCACCAGGAGGGCCAGGGCGCCGAGGATCATGGGGCGCCTGCCGTACATGTCGCCGAAGCGCGACAACAACGGCGTGGACACCGCGCCGACCAGGAGGCTCAGCGTCAGGGTCCACGACACGGCGGTCAAGGAGGCGTTCAGCTCCCGTTGCAGCACCGGAAGCAACGGGACCACCGCGGTGTTCTGCAACGCGGCGATGGAGGCGGCGAAGGCCAGGGAGACCACTGCGGGCCAGGGGTTCTTGCTCGACGTCTCGCGCGACGCGGGCGCGACGACTGTCGCCATGTCGGCTCCTTTGGATAACTTAGGTAAGTAACAGGGCACGATAATACATACGTAAGTTAGGTAAGCAAACGGATGGACGAAGATCTCAACTCGACGGTGGCCGCCTTTCGCAGGCTCGTGACCACGATCAACCGCGGCAAGACGCACGAGCGGCTGACCGAGGCCGCGGGCGTCCGGCTGGACCGGCCGGACGTCCAGATCCTCGTCCACCTGCTGGACGCCGGTGAGCCGCGCAGGATCGGCGTGATCGCCGAGAACCTGCAGGTGGAGAGCCCGCACGTGACGCGACACGTGGCCGCGCTGGAGCAGCGCGGCCTGCTCGAGCGGGTACGCGACCCCGACGACGGCCGGGCCTGGCAGATCGTGCTCACCGAGGAGGGGGCCGAGGTGGCGAGCAGGTGCCGCCGGGTCACCACGGAGTGGTTCGAGGGCGCCCTGGCCGACTGGTCCGCGGCGGACCGGGCGGAGCTGTCCCGGCTGATGAGCAAGCTCTCGGACGACCTGTGCGAGCGCATGAGGGCCCGCCTCGTCATCAAGTGAGCGGGATCGTCACGTGAGCGGGGCCGTCACCTGAGCGGGGCCGTCACGTGAGCAGGACGTCCTCCGCGCGGTGGCAGGCCACCTGACGGTCTCCCACGTCCCGCAGCGCGGGCGTCCGCTCGCACTCCGGCACGGCCAGCGGGCAGCGCAGCCGGTACGCGCAGCCGGTCGCCGCGGGCACGGCCTCCGTCCGGCCCCTGGCCTCGGGCGGGGCGCCGCCCAGCTTCGGCACGGCGTCGCGCAGGGCCCGGGTGTAGGGGTGCGCGGGGTTGTCCAGGAGGCCGGACGTGGGGCCCGACTCGACGACGCGGCCGGCGAAGAGCACGTGCGAGGTGCGGCAGAGCCGCTCCACGACGGCCAGGTTGTGGGTGATGAGCAGGCGCTCGGTGTCCAGGGAGGCCAGCAGGTCGAGGATCCTGGCCTGGACGGTGACGTCGAGCGCGCTCGTGGGCTCGTCCAAAATAAGCAGGCGGGGGCCCACGGCCAGGGCGCGGGCGATCACCACGCGCTGGCGCTGGCCGCCCGAGAGCTGGTGGGGGCGGCGGGTGGCCAGGTCGGGGTCGAGGCCGACCTGTTCGAGCAGCTCCTTGACGCGGGGGCGGGCGACGCGCGGGAGGGCCTCGGCTATGGAGTTGCCGACGCGCATCCTGGGGTCGAGGGCCTCGGCCTGGAAGACGGGCTGGACGTCCTTGCGGAACTTCCGCATGTCCGCCTTTTTGAGCGTTTGATCGCCGTACCAGATATTTCCAGACATGGGGGTGAGGAGGCCCAGGAACGCGCGCGCCAGCGTCGTCTTGCCCGAGCCGCTCTCCCCGATCAGGCCCACGCCGCCCTCGGTGATGTCCAGGCTGACGTCGTGGACGACCGGACGGCGGGCGTACCCGAGTGTCACCCGCTCCGCCCTCAGCAGCGCCTCCGGCTGGGTCACGGCAGTGCCTCCAGGAGCTCACGGGTGTAGGGATGGGCGGGCTCGGCCAGTACGGCGGCGGCGGGACCCGACTCCACCACCGCGCCGTCCTTCATGACGAGCACCCGGTCCGCGATCGTCGAGACCAGGGCCAGGTCGTGGGAGACCAGCAGGAGCGCCAGGCCCCGCTCCTCCCGCAGCCTGCGCAGCACGCCGACCACCTCGGCCTGTACGGTCACGTCGAGGGCGCTGGTGGGCTCGTCGGCCAGGATCACCTCGGCGCCCAGGGCGATGGCCAGCGCGATCGCGAAGCGCTGGGCCTGGCCGCCGGAGATCTCGTGGGGATAGCGGCGCAGGATCTCGCGGTCGAGCATGACCGCCTCCACGGCGTCCGCCATGGCCCGCTCCACGCCGGACCTGCCGTGCAGCTTGAGCGCCCGGCGCATCAGGACGCCGAGGCGGGTGGCGGGGCTGAGCGCGGCCTGTGGCGACTGCATCACGAGCGCCACCCTGGCGCCCCGGATCTCGCGGAGCGCGCGCGGCGAGGCCGTGAGCACCTCGACCCCGCACACCCTGATGTGTCCCGAAATTTCGGCATCCTGGGTCAGGCCCAGGAGCGAGAGCAGCGTCGTGGACTTGCCCGAGCCGCTCTCCCCCACGATCGCCACGCACTCCCCCGGGCCCACGTCCAGCTCCGGCACGTCCGCGACCAGCCGCCCGCCGTAGCTCACCCGCAGATCGCGTACCTCGATCACGTGACCGCCCTCGTGCTCATGGTCGCGACCGCTTCGGCACTCGTCGGCTCCTTCGTCGCTCACTTCCGCCGAGCTCCTTCGCTCCGGGGATCCATCGCGCTGCGCAGCCCCTCACCCAGCACGTTGAACGCGAACGCCGTCACCAGGATCGCCAGCCCGGGGAAGGTCACCACCCACCAGTTCGTGGTGAACAGCGACTGCCCCTGCTGCACCATCAACCCCCACTCCGCCGTCGGCTCCTGCGCGCCCAGCCCCAGGTACGACAGCGCCGCCGAGGTCAGGATCACACCGCCCGCGTCCAGCGAGAGCTGGACCAGGACCGGAGTGAGCGAGTTGGGCAGCACGTGCCGCAGGATGATCAGCGGCGCCGGCACGCCGAGACACCGGGCGGCGTCCACGTAGCTGCGGGTGGAGATCGAGGCGGCCACGGACGCGGCCAGCCGCGTGTACCAGGGCCACCAGGTCACCGCGATGGCCAGGATCACGGTGTTCACGCTGGGCTGCAGCACGACGGCCAGCGCCAGCGACAGCAGCAGCGCGGGGAAGGCCAGGAACACGTCCGTGACGCGCATGATCACGTCCCTGACCCAGCCGCCCGCGTACCCGGCGACCACGCCGAGCGTGACCCCGACCACGGCCGAGACGGCCAGCACGGCCACCGCGATGAACAGCGAGGTGCGCCCGCCGTACAGGATCCTCGTGAGCACGTCCCGCCCGACCTGGTCGGTGCCGAACCAGTGCGCGCCGCTCGGCGGCAGCAGCCGCTCCAGCGGCCTGGGGTCGTCCATCGGGTACGGCGCCAGCCACGGGGCCAGGATCGCCGCCAGCACGATCAGCACGATGAGCACCGCGCCCAGCGCGGCGAACCGGTCGGGGATCCGCGGCAGGGTCCGGCGCAGCGGCACGGGTCGCACGTCGGTCATCGGGCCCTCGCCCGGGGGTCGACGAAGCCCTGGAGGATGTCCACGACCAGATTCGCCAGCACGTACACCAGGGCGACCAGCAGCGTGACGCCCGCGATGGCGGGGGTGTCCAGCGAGCGGATCGACTCGGCGGCGTAGCGGCCCAGGCCCGGCCAGTTGAAGACGGCCTCGACGAGGAAGCCGTTGACGATCGCGTACGCGAAGACCAGCGCGATCAGCGACAGGACCGGGTTCAGCGCCGGCCTCAGGGCGAACCTGGTCAGGATGGCCGTCTCGCCGAAGCCGAGCGCGCGCTCCAGCCGGGCGTGGTCCTGGCCGGACTCCTCGATGAGCGCCGCCCTGGCCATCTGGGCGATGACCCCGGCGGGGTAGGCGGCCACGACGAGGGCGGGCAGGACCAGGTGTTCGAGGGTGCTGGTGAAGATGGGCCAGTTGCCGGTGATGAGGGCGTCGACGACGGTGATGTTCGTCCAGAGGGTGAGGGGGCTGGTGGTGTCGAGGGCGGAGTCGTACTCACCGGCGATCGGGAACCAGCCGAGGTTGCTGGCGAAGACCGTCTGCAGGGCCAGGGCCAGCCAGAAGACCGGTACGGAGACGGCCAGCATGCTGCCGAACCGTACCCCGAAGTCCGGAAATTTCGTCTTGTAGCGGGCGGCGAGCACGCCGAGCGGGATGCCCACGACGACCGCGATCACCAGCGCCGCCCCGACCAGCTCCAGCGAGGCCGGGAAGGCGAGGTAGAGGTCGTCGCGCACGGGCTGCCGCGTGCGCAGGCTGACTCCCCAGTCACCGGTGACCAGGTCGCGCACGTAGTTCATCAGCTGCACCGGCAGCGGATCGTCCAGCCCGAACCGCGCGCGGGCCGCGGCGAGCTGCTCGGGCGTGGCCTTCGGACCGGCGAACGCGACCGCCGGATCGCCGGGCACCAGCCGCATGACCACGAACGTGAGCACGACCACGCCGGCCACGACCAGGAGGGCCTGGCCGAGCCGGCGGGCCAGATAACGCACCATTGGCTAGCTTGCGCGCTTGAGGTCGTAGAAGAAGACCACGTTGGGATAGGCGGGGTTGTCCGCGTAGCCCTGGACGTCCGAGGAGAGGGCGCGCTGATACTTCTGCACGTACGGCACCGCCACCGCCGCCTCCTCCTGGATGATCTTCTGCTGCAGCTCCTTGTACTGCTGGTCGGCCGCGAGCTGGTCCGTGGCCGTCAGCTCGGGCAGCTTGTCGATGGCCGCGTCGACGCCGGGGTTCTTGAGGTAGGACAGGTTGAACTGCGGCTTGTCGGCGCTCTTGAACACGTTGAGGAACCACGAGTAGGCGTCCGGATAGTCCGGGTACCAGTACATGACGAAGATGTCCTGGCCCTGCTTCTTGCCCAGGTCCCACTGCGCGCTCCAGGTCATGGGCTTGGCCTGCAACGTCACGTTGAGCTTGTTCAGTGCCGAGCTGAGCAGCGTGACCAGCAGCTTCTGGTCCTCGTCGCCCTGGCCGTAGGTCAGGGTCAGCTTGAGCTCGGGGTTGTCGGGGCCGTACCCGGCCTCGGCCAGCAGCTCCTGCGCCCGGGCCAGGTCCTGCTTGGGCTCCATGCCGGAGGCGTGGCCGAGCAGGCCCTGCGGCACCAGGCCGCTGGCCTTCTGTCCCGAGCCCTCCAGGGCCGCCGCCAGGCCGTCGTAGTCGATCGCGAGCTGCAGCGCCTGCCGCACCTTGACGTCCTTGGTCGCGCCCGCCGCCGTGTTGAACAGCACCAGCAGGTTCTGGAACGACGGCGACTGCGTGGTCTGCACGGTCCCGGTCGTCCCGGCCTGGGCGAACAGCTGCGGGTTCAGGCGCTCGACGAAGTTCACCTCACCCTTCTGCAGGAGCTGCCAGGCGGTGGTGATCTCGGGCGTGACGCGGAAGGCGACCTTCTTGTACTGCTCCGGCTTCCAGCCGCCCCAGTAGTCCTCGTACGCCTTCAGCGTGAGCTCGGTCTCCTTGCCCTTCTGCCAGGAGTCGATCGTGTACGGGCCGGTCCCGGCGGTCTTCTTGCCGTCGGCGTCCACCGCGTCCACGTCGTAGATCCAGGCGGCGTAGCCGGAGGAGGCGACCAGGTCGAGCGGGGCGGCGTACTTGAGCGTGAACTTCAGCGTGCTCGCGTCCACGGCCTCGATCGAGTTCACCGGGTCCCAGATGTAGGCCGCGCCGCCCTTCTTCTCGATCGTCCGCTCGATGGCCTTCTTGGCCGCCTCGGCGTCCATCGTGGCCCCCGAGTGGAACTTCACGCCCTGCCGGAGCTTGAACGTCCACTCCTTGCCGTCCGCCGCCGACGTCCATTCGGTGGCCAGGCGCGGCACGGCCTTCTTGGCCTCGGAGTCGTACCTGGTGAGGCCCTCGTAGATGTTCGACAGGGCGACGATCTCGTTGGAGTAGGAGGTCGCCGGGTCCCAGTCGGTGACGACGTCGAGGTTCGGCGCGTAGACGAACGTGCTGTCGTTCACCTGCCCGGTGGCCTGGTCCGCCGGGCTGCCGCTGCTCGCCTGGGGCTGAGGAGTGCCACCGGCGCCGCGCACCTGTCCGCCCGCGCACGCGGATGCGGTCAGGGCCAGCGCGCCGGCGACACCGGCGACGAGCAGACGCTTGTGCCAGCGCATGGTGGGGGGTCCTTTCGATGTGTCACCGGGCGAGGGGTCCGGCTGCTTTGACGTGTACCCGCACGGCGGGCTCGGAGAGGTAGCTCAGCGGCACCTCGAGGAGGTCCACGATCTCGACGCCGGAGGGATCCGCCCCCGCCGCCACGGCTCGCGCCCGCGCCTCCTCCTTGGCGCTTTCGATCGCTTGTGACCGGCTTTCTCCTGCAGGCAAGATCGTATCGACTCTGCCGCTCGCGAGTGCGATGGCGGCGCCCACGGCGTTGGCCACCTCGGCGTGCTCCGGCCGGATCACCCTGCTCACGCCGGGGATGTGATCAGGCAGCAGGAACGCCCCGCCACCCACCGCCACCAGGGGACGGTCGGCCCGGCCGAGCGTCATCCGGTCCACGGCGTCGATGACCATCTCGTCCGACAGGGTGACCGCGCTTTCCAGAATGTCTCCGATTCTTTCCGACATGTCACCCACCTCCCCGGGCGTGTGCTCACGGGGGTCCTGCCCGCCGGTCCCGAGCGCCAGGATGGCCGCCCGCAGGCGCTCGCGCCAGCCCTCGGCCCCGGGCGGGATCCGGCCGGCCGCCACGGCCGCGTCCGTCATCGTCGCCGTCGCCCCGCCGAAGACCAGCGCCTCCTGAGCGATCCGGTAGCCGACCGAGTCGGGCCCGACGCCGCCGCCCCGCACCACGGTCCCGCCGCCGAGCGCGATGGCCAGGATGTCGGGCATGCGGAAGTTGGTCAGCACCCCGCCGATCTCGACCGCCGCCGCCGACTCCCTCGGGAAACCCCCGGCCAGCACCCCCAGGTCGGTGGAGGTGCCGCCCACGTCGACCACGACCGCGTCCGCCACGCCGGACAGGTACGCGGCACCCCGCAGGGAGTTCGCCGGCCCGGACCCGATCGTGGAGACCGGCAGGCGCGCGGCGTGCTCCAGGGTCATGAGCGTGCCGTCGTTCTGCGCCAGGTACGGCCGCGCGCCGAGCCCCCGTTCGGCCAGCGCCGTGACCAGGGCGCCGGTGACGTGGGCGGCCACCCCGTACAGGGCGGCGTTCAGCACGGTCGCGTTCTCGCGTTCGAGCAGGCCGAGGGAGCCGATCTCGTGGCTCATCGACACCGGCAGGCCGTACTCGGCCCTGACCAGCTCCTCGACCGCCTGCTCGTGCTCCCCACCGGCCGGGCTGAACACGCTGGTGACGGCCACCGCGTCGGCCTGCACGCCGTCCAGGAACCGGCGCACGGCGCCCAGGTCCAGCGGGCTGATCTCGCGGCCGTCCACGTAGTGGCCGCCGGGCACGATCGCCTCGCCCGCCGAGACGGCCTTGCGCAGCTCGGCGGGCCAGTCGGAGAGCGGGGGCACGGCGGTGGTGGCGGGCGCGCCCAGCCGCAGCACGGCGACCCGGCCCAGCCCGCGCCGCTCCAGGATCGCGTTCGTGGCGTGCGTGGTGCCCAGCATGACGCGGCTGACGCCGGTCCTGTCCCCCACCTGGGCGAGTACGGCGTCCAGGGCGGCCCGCAGGCCACCGGTCACGTCGGAGGTGGTCGGCCGCTTGGCCTTGGCGATCACCCGGCCGCCCGCGTCGAGCACCACCGCGTCGGTGTTCGTGCCGCCGACGTCGATCCCGATTCGCAGGTCAGCCACGCGCCATCAGCTCCTCGACGGGTACGTAGTCCAGGTCGTATCCGAACGCCCTCGGCCCGGCCGTCTCCAGGCCCTTGGGGGTGCGCCAGAGAGCGTCGCAGGGCCAGGCGAGCACCGTGACGCGCTGGCCGTACCTGAGGGCCTCGGTCTGGATCGCGGCGGCGGTCTCGGTGTCCACGACGGTGATGAGGTCGGGGACCATGGCGCGGACCCGGTCCTCCTCGACGGCGACCAGGTTCTCGTTCTGCAGCTCCAGCGTGAGGCGGCGGCCCCGGTCCGCGCCGGTGCCCTCGATCGTGGCCGTTCCCCGTACGAACCCGCCCGTTGTGCGCCGCTCCACGTCGGTCAGCTTGCCGGTGATCAGTCTGGCGGCGCCGAGCCGGTCCTGGAGCGAGCCGAGCGGGTCCGCCGTGCCCTCGGTGGCGCGGCCGATCTCCAGGGCGCGGGTGACCGTACCCTCGATGACCGCGCCTTTGGCCCGTTCGGCGGTGAGCACGTAGTCGGCCATCAGCGCGTGTGACCCGGCCGCCACGCAGACGGCGCGGGCCAGGCGCTCCGACCAGAGCCCGTCGATCGGGCGGATGGTCACCACGTTGCCCGCGACGTCGGACATGACCACGAGGTCGGCCGGTAGCCCTGCCACGTACATCGAGACCATCTGAACCTCGGGGAACGCCCGTCCCATGCCGTCGGCGTCGAGCAGCGGCACCCCCAGCTGGGCGGCCCAGGCGACGGGCGCGACCCCGTTGGCGCCCCCGATCTCGGAGGACATGATCGCGCTCGGCGGCCGGCCGAAGATCCGCTCGACCTCCTCGGCGATGCGCTTGGGCTCGTCCTCGCCGTGGATCATCTCGTGGCTGACGGTGGGCGCCCCGATGCCGGACAGCGGCACGACCAGCGCGTCCCCGGGCAGATCGCCCAGCTCCACCAGTGGGACCGGGCCGTGCTCGCGGATCGCCCGGACGGCGGCCAGCGATCCCGTACGCACGTCGCCCCCGCCACCGGTGCCCAGAACGGCGCATCCCCGGGCGAGGGCCGAAATGTCATTTACGTCAATACTCATATGGCGCCACAACCAAGCACATACCAGCCCCTCGCGCCAGTCCCACCCTCCCTCCCGCCCTCCGGCCGCCCCGCTCCCGCCGCCACCGCGACCGCGGAGAAAACTTTGGGGGGAGGCCGATCGGCCGGGCGCGGGTGGTAGATGTGAAGGAGATCGACCGGGAGGGCACATGCGGATTTCGGTGGCCGCCGACAGCAGGGACGGGGTGGCCGAGCGGGTCGTGTCGGAGCTGCGCAGGCGGGGGCACGAGGTCGTGACCCACGGCGCGCTCAACGACGGCGAGCGGGACGACTGGGCGTGGGCCTCGGAGGTGGCCGCCAGGGACGTGAGCGAGGGGCGCGCGGAGCAGGCGGTCGTCTGCTGCTGGACCGGCACGGGCGCGTCGATCGCGGCGAACAAGGTGCCCGGCGTGCGCGCGGCCCTGTGCGTGGACGCGTACACCGCCGACGGGGCCCGCAAGTGGAACGACGCCAACGTGCTGGCCCTCAGCCTCCGCCTCACGTCGGACGTGGTGCTGGACGAGATCCTGGACGCCTGGCTGGCGGGCCGGCCGAGCACGGATGACGCGGACGTCGCGAACGTCACCCACCTCAGTGACATTTGACCGCCTCGCGGCTGTTGTTCCAGAACCGTCACAGCGGAGGCGAGGAAATCGTCGGTCGCGCCCTTTAGGGTGCTGGGCATGACCGACGTGCTGCTCCGCGGCGGACGGCCCTGGAGACCCGGACCACCTGCCGCCCAGGGCCCGGCGGCACCCGCCGCCCAGCAGCGGCGGCCGCCCGCGACCCCGGAGCCGGGCGCGCCCGCCGACATCCTGGTCCGCGACGGGCGCATCGACCAGATCGCACCGGGCATCGAGGCACCGCGCGACGCCCTGGTCATCGACGTGGAGGGGCAGCTCGTCCTGCCCGGCCTCGTCGAGGCGCACTGCCATCTCGACAAGACCCTCTACGGCGGGCCGTGGGTGCCCCACTCCGCCGACGACACGCTCGCCGGCCGCATCGGCAACGACCTGGGCCGCCGGGCGGAGCTGGGGGTGCCGAGCGCGGCGCGGATCGGCGCGCTGCTGGAGCGCATGAGCGCGGCGGGCACGACTCACGTCCGCACCCACACCGACATCGACCCGGCCGTCGGGCTGCGGGGGGTGGAGGCCGTGCGCGAGGCCGCGGCCGGCTCCCCCGTCGAGGTGCGCCAGGTCGCCTTCCCCCAGCACGGCGTGCTCACCAACCCGGGCACGGCCGAGCTGCTGGAGGAGGCGCTGAAGAGCGGGGTGGAGGCGGTGGGCGGCCTCGACCCGGCGGGCATCGACCGCGACCCGGTGTGCCATCTCGACCTGATCTTCGGCCTGGCCGGGAGCTACGGCACGCATCTCGATCTCCACCTGCACGACGGCGGCTCGCTGGGCGGGTGGGAGCTGGAGCTGATCATCGAGCGCACCAGGGCGCTCGGGCTGGGCGGCCGGGTGGCGGTCAGCCACGCCTACGCGCTGGGCCAGCTCGACGAGGCCTACCAGGACCGGCTGATCCAGGGCCTCGCCGAGGCGGGCGTGGCGGTGGTGACCGCCGCCGTCTACAGCTTCCCCGTGCCTCCGATCAAGCGGATGCGGGCCGCGGGGGTCACCGTCGCCTGCGGGCACGACGGCATCCGCGACCTCTGGGGCCCGTACGGCAGCGGCGACATGCTGGAGCGGGCGATGCACGTCGCCTACCGCAGCACCTTCCGCAGGGACGAGGACATCGAGCTGGCGCTGGAGGCGGCCACCCACGGCGGGGCGCGGGCGCTGGGGCTGGAGGGCTACGGCCTGGCCCCGGGCAACCGGGCCGACCTGGTCGTGGTCCCCGCCGGGGGGCCGGCGGAGGCGGTGGTCGTTCACCCTGCGCGCACTCTGGTCATGAAGGACGGCGTCGTCCTGCACAATTGACCGGCGGGACCATCGAAAGGCAGGCAAGTGCTCTCTATTCACCAGCGGATCGCGGCAGAGCTCGACGTACGCGACGGGCAGGTGCAGGCAGCCGTCGATCTGCTCGACGGCGGCGCCACCGTGCCGTTCATCGCCCGATACCGCAAAGAGGCCACCGGCGCCCTCGACGACGCGCAACTGCGCACGCTGGAGGAGCGGCTGCGCTACCTGCGGGAGCTGGAGGAGCGCAGGACGGCGATCCTGGAGTCCATCGAGTCCCAGGGCAAGCTCACCGACGAGCTGCGCGAGCAGATCATGGCGGCCGAGACCAAGGCCAGGCTCGAGGACATCTACCTGCCCTACAAGCCCAAGCGGCGCACCAAGGCGCAGATCGCCCGCGAGCTGGGTCTGGAGCCGCTGGCCGACCAGCTCCTCGCCGACCCCACGCTCGACCCCACGGCGACGGCCGAGGGCTTCGTCACGGAGGGCGTCGCCGACGCGGGCGCGGCCCTCGAAGGGGCCAGGGCGATCCTGATCGAGCGCTTCGCCGAGGACGCCGACCTCATCGGCGGGCTGCGCGAGCAGCTCTGGAGCCGCGGGCGGCTGATGTCGAAGGTCCGGGAGGGCAAGGAGGAGGCGGGGGCCAAGTTCTCCGACTACTTCGAGTTCGGCGAGCCGTTCACGAAGCTGCCCTCGCACCGGATCCTGGCCATGTTCAGGGGCGAGAAGGAGGAGATCCTCTCCGTCACCCTGGAGCCCGACGACAGCCCCGACTACGAGTTCCGCATCGCCTCCCGGTTCGGCGTCTCCGACCAGGGCCGCCCGGCCGACAAGTGGCTGGGCGAGACCGTGCGCTGGGCCTGGCGCACCCGCATCCTCGTGCACCTCGGCATCGACCTGCGGATGCGGCTGTGGCAGGCGGCCGAGGAGGAGGCGGTGCGGGTGTTCGCGGCCAACCTGCGCGACCTGCTGCTCGCCGCCCCGGCCGGCACCCGGCCGACGATGGGCCTCGACCCGGGCCTGCGCACCGGTGTGAAGGTCGCCGTGGTGGACGCCACGGGCAAGGTCGTGGAGACCGCGACCATCTACCCCCACGAGCCCAAGCGGCAGTGGGCCCAGTCGCTGGCCGTGCTGGGCGCGCTCGCGCAGCGGCACGGCGTCGAGCTGATCGCCATCGGCAACGGCACGGCCTCCCGCGAGACCGACAAGCTGGCCGCCGAGCTGGTCCAGCACATGCCGTCGATCACCAAGATCGTCGTTTCCGAGGCCGGTGCCTCGGTCTATTCGGCCTCCCCCTACGCCTCCCAGGAATTGCCCGAGCTCGACGTGTCGCTGCGCGGGGCGGTCTCCATCGCCCGGCGGCTGCAGGACCCGCTGGCCGAGCTGGTCAAGATCGACCCCAAGTCGATCGGCGTCGGCCAATACCAGCACGACCTGGCCGAGTCCAAGCTCTCCCGCTCGCTCGACGCGGTCGTCGAAGACTGCGTCAACGCGGTGGGGGTCGACGTCAACACGGCTTCGGCACCCCTGCTCACCCGCGTGTCTGGCATCGGCGCCACGCTGGCGGAGAGCATCGTCCGCCACCGCGACTCCAACGGCCCCTTCCGCACGCGTTCCGCGCTGAAGAGCGTGCCCCGGCTCGGCCCCAAGGCGTTCGAGCAGTGCGCGGGCTTCCTGCGCATCCCGGGCGGCGACGACCCGCTCGACGTGTCGAGCGTGCACCCGGAGTCCTACCCGGTGGTCCGGCGCATCCTGACCTCGGCCAAGACGGACCTCAAGTCGCTGATCGGCAACACCGCGGCGCTGCGCTCCCTCAAGCCGCAGGACTTCACCGACGAGACGTTCGGCCTGCCGACGGTCACCGACATCCTGCGCGAGCTGGAGAAGCCGGGCCGCGACCCGCGTCCCGCCTTCAAGACCGCCACCTTCAAGGAGGGCGTGGAGAAGATCTCCGACCTGACGCCCGGCATGATCCTGGAGGGCGTGGTCACGAACGTGGCCGCGTTCGGCGCGTTCGTGGACGTCGGCGTGCACCAGGACGGCCTGGTGCACGTGTCGGCCATGTCGCGCAACTACGTCAAGGATCCGCGTGACGTGGTCAAGCCCGGTGACATCGTCCGGGTCAAGGTCCTCGACGTCGACATCCCGCGCAAGCGCATCTCCCTGACCCTGCGCCTGGAGGACGAGACGACCGCCCAGCCCGGTGGCGAGTCCCCCCGCCGCGGCGCCGGCCGCCAGGCAGGCAACCGCGGGGACAGCCCTCGAGGCGACGGCCACCAGCGAAACCAGCCGGTAGGTGGTGATCGTCTCGGCGCAAGCCGTACCACACGGCGCTGTGAACGCCGAT
>NZ_JBFANM010000051.1:0-88534 GCF_040674815.1 Nonomuraea sp. NPDC049709 | reverse complement strand
GCCCCCGCCCGGGGTGGGCCCCCGGCCCCGGGGATGGGTTTGGGCCTAGATGAAGCCCATGCGGTTACGGCGGTGCCGCTCGTGCTCGTGGACGATGGCGGCGGCGTAGCCGTGGGTCAGCCCGTGCTCGTCGGCAAGCCAGTTGGCCCGCTCGTCACACCTCAGGAAAGCCGGGCCGTTGTCGATGGCTTGAAACCACTCTGGGAGTTCGCGTCCCGTTATCGTGGGGACTCTGGCGATCAGCTTTGTCTGCGTCTCCGGTGAGTGGTTCAAGGACATGGGCACCTCCGCGGATTAAGGTCCTTTGCTTGACACTGCAACACCCACGTGAGAATGGCAAGCCCCCAACCTGGCATCATTTTGTGACGGCGGGTAGATTTTCGGTCGCACAGCGAGAGGGCCCCGCCGGAACGGCGAGGCCCTCTCGGGTGACACGAGGCTGAACGGCTAGTCGCTACTGGTGAAATAGCTGACGAACCGGAGCACCTCAAGGTAGATCCACACCAGGCTCAGCGTCAGGCCGAACGCGCACTGCCAGGCGAACTTCTCCGGAGCGCCCTGCTTGACGCCCTGCTCGATCGAGTCGAAGTCGAGCAGCAGGAAGAAGCAGCCGAGCAGGATCATGACGACGCTGAAGATCCAGCCGATCGGGCTGTCGGTGCGCAGGCCGAGACCACCGTCATTGAACAGGCCCACGAGCATGTTGACGAGCAGCAGCCCAATGGCCGCGATGGCGGCCGCGACGGTGAACTTCACCAGCTTGGGCGTGACGCGGACGATGCGCAGGGAGTAGACGGTCAGCACCGCGCCGAACGCGAATGCCGTGCCGAGCACCGCCTGCAGCACGATGCCGCTGACCATGCCCTCGAAGACCGAGCTGATCTTGCCGAGGAACACGCCCTCGAACACCGCGTACGCCAGGATGAGCGCCGGGTTGGTGCTCATCGTGAACGAGGCGATCAGCCCGAGGATCAGCGCGACGACGGCCGCGCCGATGGCGACCATCGGCGGGACGTTCAGGATCCAGGCCGCGGCGGCGGCCACGACGAGTGTCCCGAGGGTCAGGAACCCTCGGACCACGACGTCGTCGAGCGTCATGGTCCGGAACGCCGGCCGGGACGGTGGTGCGTACGACGGCGCGTCGTACATGTTCTGCAACTGGTCGGGGGACGGGTTGGGACCTGCCCAGCCCGTCGCGGCCTGCTGCCGCGACCTGCTGAATACGGGGTTCTTGCTCTCCATCGCTGCCTCCTGTGACGCCGAGCCTAAGGGGCGCGGCGGCACCTTGGTCAACTGTCGCTCTAGATCGATGTTCATTCGGGACGGCTCCGTTCTCAACGAACGTGCCCACCGGAGAGTTCCCCTGATCATCCGGCGCCGGAAACCTCCCCGGAGAGCGGCCGGCCAGGGGTGCCCGGCCCGGCGGAGGGCCGCTCGGCGACTATCCGGTGTTTCCCGGAACGAAAAGACCGGTTGTAAAGCGTAGTCGGCCATTCACGGAAAGAAACGTCCGCAAAGCGCGGGAGAAAGCAGGAAACCGACGCGTTGTCAATATCGAGCGGAGCACGAAAAGTTTTCGGGCGGGCGAACACGGGCCCACATCCGCACCCGGCCCGCCGGAGCTTACTGGGCCACCCCGCGACGCACTCCACCGGCCCCCCACCAGCAGTGATCGCCTGGTGACAGAACAACTCCATAACAACTCGATATCGACCACGAAGGGCGCACCAGGGCCCAGTCCGACGATCGCGGTAAACCTCCAGGTCAGAGACCCAAAGACAATGAAGATGGCAAGTGCCCCCGGCGGGATTCGAACCCGCACGTCAACCCTTTTAAGGGGTTTGCCTCTGCCATTGGGCTACGGGGGCGCCGCAATCATACGAAACGGACCATGCTTCCGAGGAGCACAACTTCGCATCAGGCGTCACAACTGTGAAGTCTGCGGTGAAGTGATAGCGCTCCAGGGACTCTGTCCAAGAAGAGTAGACCGTCCAGATGGTCCAGTTGGTGCTGAATGCAGCGAGCTTCGAAGGCATCAGCTTCGATGGTGACGGTCTCGCCGGTGCCTGGCAAATGCCCATGTACGGTGATACGCGTCGCACGGCACACGTCGGCGGTGAGCCCCCTGATGGATGCGCACCCCTCGCGCCCGTGGTCCCAGTGGGCCGCGCCCGCGAGCCGTGGATTGGCCACCACGAGCTCTCCGGCCCACGAACGGCTCCTGGGGTGGAGACCGGCGTCAAAGGCGATCAGCCGCCAGCTCAGGCCGATCTGGGGGGCGGCCAGGCCGGTCGTGGCGGGCTCGTGGCGCAGGGTGGCCAGGAGGTCGGCCGCCGCGGCCACGACTTCGGGAGCGGTCGGGTCCACCGGCTCCGCCACGGCGGACAGGATGGGGTGCGGGGCGCCGAGCAGCTCCCGCGCGGTCCCCCGGGGGCTCCCGGCCGGCCGGGTCACAACAGGTCCGGTTCGACGGGCCGGAAGGTTATGTCCGAGTCCAGGCTGGCGCCGACGGCCGCCAGCCTGCGCATGAGCGCCGCCACGTCCACCTCCTCGGGTAGCTCGACGTCGGCGATCAGCACGTACAGGCGGCCGGTGAGCCTGGTGCTCATGCCGGTGATGTTGCCGCCGTCCGCGGCGAGCACGGCGCTGATCGCGGAGATGATGCCCGGCCGGTCGGGACCGTGCACGGTCAGCACGTAACCCAGGCCGCCGCCGTCGTCGCAGAAGTGGCGGCGGGCCTCGATGGCCGAAGCGGTGATCACGAGGTCCGGCTCGCCCACGCGCTTCATCAGCTCGGCCGAGTCCAGCTCGCCGGACACGAGCAGCATCATCGCCACGTGACCCCCGAGCAACGTCATGGTCGAGTCCTGGATGTTCGCGCCGCAGTCGGCGAGCGAACCGGTTACTGCGGCGATCACGCCAGGCCGGTCGACGCCGAGCACGGTCACCGCTGAGAGACCCACCCGTGGTACCCCTTCTGCTTGCGACCAGGGGTGCCGAAAACGCCCCGGCGATGATCGCCGGGGCGCTGCCGTACCTGGGCTAGCGGCGAGTCGTCGCCACGGCGGCCCTGAAGCCCTCGCGCGGGTGCTCCATCTCACCCAGAGAGATCGTCTCTCGCTTGAAGAACAGGGCCAGGGTCCAATCGACGACGACACGGACCTTGCGGTTCAGCGTCGGCACCCGCGACAGATGGTAGGTCCGGTGCATGAACCACGCAGGGAATCCGCGAAGCTTGACGCCATAGACATTGGCGACGCCCTGATGCAGGCCGAGACCGGCCACCGATCCAACATACTTGTGGCGGTATTCGACCAGTTCCTGTCCGCGCAGGAGGCGGACGATGTTGTCGGCGAGCACCTTGGCCTGGCGGACCGCGTGCTGGGCGTTCGGAGCGCAGTACTGGCCCGGGTTCGTCACGTCCGGCACCCCTGCGGCGTCCCCCGCGGTGAAGGCGTCGGGCGTGCCCGCCACCGTGAGCATGGCGGTGGCCTTGATCCGGCCGCGCTCGTCGAGCGGGAGGTCGCTGTCGTTCACCACGGGGCTGGGCTTGACCCCGGCGGTCCACACGAGGGTCTCGGCATCGAACTCCGAGCCGTCCGACAGCACCACGTGGCCGCCCTCGCAGGACTCCAGGCGGGTCTCGAGCTTGACGTCGATGCCGCGCTCGCGCAGCTGCTCCAGCGTCCACTTGCCCATCTCGGGGCCGACCTCGGGCAGCACCCGGTTCGTCGCCTCCACGAGCACCCAGCGCAGGTCGGACGGCTCGATGTTGCGGTAGTAGCGGGTGGAGTCCTTCGCCATGTCCTCGAGCTCGGCCAGCGCCTCGACGCCCGCGAAGCCGGCCCCCACCACCACGAACGTCAGCGCCCTGCGCTTGATCTCCGGGTCGTCGGTCGACTCGGCCACGTCGAGCAGGTGCAGCACGCGGTTGCGCAGCGCGATGGCCTCACCGACGGTCTTGAAGCCGATGCCGATGTCGGTGAGCCCCGGAATGGGCAGCGTGCGGGAGATCGAGCCCGCGGCCATCACGATCACGTCGTAGGCCACCTTCCGGCCCTCCCCCTCGGCGGGCCGGAAGGTGACGGTACGCTCGGAGTGATTGATCTTGGTCACCGTTCCGTTGAGTATGCGGACCTTCGGGAGGATCCGCCGCAGCGGGGCCACCATGTGGCGCGGCGACAGGTTGCCCGCCGCGGCCTCAGGCAGGAACGGCTGGTAGGTCATGTAGGACTGGGGGTCGATGACGGTGATGCGGGCTTCACCGCTGCGCAGCTCCCGGTGAAGCTTGCGCTGCAGCCGGAGCGCTGTGTACAGGCCGACGTAGCCTCCGCCGACGATCAAAATGTGCTTGTTCATCCTGAGGCCCCATCCCTCGTGGAGAGTGCTTGTGAAAGCATTCACAAGCCTACGTCACCTGCTTCCGGTGAAGCCAATCGGGGGATGGTGGGACGCGTCACACAGCCAGTGACCTGGCCCTCGAGAAGACGTCGTCCAGCATCTGGGCGGTGACGCGGCCGGTGAAGGTGTTCTGCTGGCTCGGGTGGTAGCAGCCGAGGAGCGTGACGGGGGCGTCGCCGTACCGGACCTTGACCTCGGCCCCGTGGCCGAACGGCGGCCGGCTGCGCGGCAGCGCGTAGCCGGCGTCCTTGAGCGCGGGCCACATCGCCTGCCAGGCGTAGCCGCCCAGCGCCACGATCACGCGTACGTCCGGCGCGACCAGCGCCACCTCCCGGGCCATCCACGGGAAGCACGTGGCCTTCTCCGACGGCGTCGGCTTGTTCGCGGGCGGGGCGCAGCGCACGGAGGCCAGCACGCGCGTCCCCAGGAGCCGCTGGCCGTCCCCCGCGTGCGTGCTGGTCTCCTGCGCGGCCAGGCCGCTGCG
Organism: Nonomuraea sp. NPDC049709; assembly: GCF_040674815.1. NCBI lineage: Bacteria > Bacillati > Actinomycetota > Actinomycetes > Streptosporangiales > Streptosporangiaceae > Nonomuraea > Nonomuraea sp. NPDC049709. Next base: position 83,649 of record NZ_JBFANM010000051.1, on the reverse strand, counting down.
GTGCAGCGAGGCGAACAGCCAGTCGCCGCTGCGGTCGCCGGTGAAGATGCGCCCGGTCCTGTTGCCCCCGTGGGCGGCCGGCGCCAGCCCGACCAGCAGGATCCGCGGCTGCTCGGCGCCCCACCCGGGGACGGGGCGGCCCCAGTACGTCTCCTCCGCGAACGCGCGCCGCTTCACCTCGGCGACCTCCTCGCGCCATTCCACCAGGCGGGGACACGCGCGGCAGACGGACTGCCTGGCCGTGAGCTCCGCGAGGGTGCCGCTGGCGGCGGCGAGGCGGCGCACGTCGGCGGGATCGAGCGCGACCGGCGTGTCAGCGGTCGCGGGGTCGTCGGGCCAGCCGGTGCCAGGAGGTACGAAACTCATGACACCGATGGTGCCCGATCAGTCCTTCTCCGGCGTCTTCGCGGGCGTGGGGACGGGTGCGGGCGTCGCCGTGGCCGCCGGGACCGGGGCCGCCTGCGGGGTGGGACACGCCGACGGCGTGGGCGACGGACCCGTCTCCGCCGCCAGTGCCGCCCGCCGCTCGACCAGCGGCAGCGGATAGCGGTTGAGCACCGGCTCGCCGCATGACCGGTCCACCTCGTAGCCGTAGTCCTCGGGATCGGTCGTCAGCGGGTTGCCGTCCTGGTCGTAGAGGTAGACGTCGGTCAGCGGGGTGCCGTCCTTGGCGTAGGGCTGGATGTTGTAGACGCCGTCGGACGACGCCTGCCGCATCCACACGTCGGGCTGGGCCATGTAGACCTCCCGCGGCTGCGGCGACTCCGCCTGCGCCAGGCCCGCGAGCAGCGCCAAGGAGGCCACCACATTGGCCGCCACCGCCGCCAGCACCACCGGCCGCCTCCTGCGCCGCCGGCCGAACCAGACCGAGACCCAGACCCCGGCCGCCACGACGGCCCAGTCGGCGGGGTTCTCCGGGGCGACCTGCCCCTCGCCCGTCATGGACAGCAGCAGCATGGCCAGCACGTAGCCGCGCAGCACCCACCACCCCGGCCGCAATTCCGGCAGGAAGCCCACGAAGCTCCTGTAGGGCCCTTGCCCCATCAGCCCGTTATGCACCCTCCGGGCCCACGCGTGCGGGTCCAGGCGCTTCCTGGGGCCCCGCTCGGGGCGCTCCCCGTACGCGGCCGCCAACTCCTCGGCGTAGGCCTCCGGCGGCCCGAGCCGGTCCTCCAGCGGCAGGCCGGAGTCCGCGGCGATCTCGGCCAGGTGGTCGTCGAGGTCCTCCAGCAGTTCCTCCCGCTCGGGATGGCCGGCCAGAGCCTCCCGTACGGCCTGGGCGTACTGTTCGGGGGTCATGCTTGTCCCTCCTTGAGCAGGGCTGCCATGGTGGCCGAGAAGGAGGCCCAGGTCTTGGCCGAGGCGGCGTACATCTCCCTGCCGACGTCGTTGAGCCCGTAGTACTTGCGGTGCGGCCCCTCGTCGGAGGCCACCACGTAAGAGGTCAGCGCGCCGGCCTTGAACAGGCGGCGCAGCGTGCCGTAGACGGAGGCGTCGCCCACGTCCTGCAGACCGGCCTCCCTGAGCCTGCGCACGACGTCGTAGCCGTAGCCGTCACGTTCGTCGAGCACGGCCAGCACGGCCAGGTCGAGCACGCCCTTGAGGAGCTGGCTGCTGTCCACGCGATGCACACTACTGTGCAAAGCAGAATAGTGGCAACCGAAAAACCGGGTGGCGCCAGAAGGTGCCACCCGGTTCAGCCGATCAACGTCGTTCCGCTCAGGCGGCGGACGGCGCGGGGGCCGAGGCCGAAGGCGTGGCCTCCGGCGCAGAGGCCGGAGCAGGCGCCTTGCAGGCCTCGTAGGACCTGGTGACGGTGTCACCGTTGTTCGGTCCGGTGATCGAGAACGTCACCCTCCCGCCCTTGGCCGCGTCACCGGCCAGCGCGGAGGTGAACCCCGCGATGGAGTGCACGCCGCCGTCACGGTCGAAGTAGGTGTAGCCGCTGCTCACCACGGTGCCGTTCAGCGACCAGCTGTAGGTCACCCGACCGGCGCCGGTCGAGGTGATCTGACCGCTAGCGGCGACCGAGCAGTCGCTCTTGGTCTCGACCGAGATGGAGCCGGCAACCTTGGTGGGCTGAGGCTTGGGGGCCTCGTACCCGTCCTTGCACCAGACCTTGTAGTAGGCCCGGTTGGAGGACGTGCCGTCAGGGCCGAGAATCTCGAGCTGCGCCCAGCCGCGCTGGCTGTGACGCGGGGAGATGCCGAAGCCGACCTTCCGCGCGTCGCGGACCTTGATCTTGCCGTAGTCGACGACGTCACCGTTGAGGACCCAGCGGTAACGCACCCACGTCGGGCGGGTGGTCTCGATCAGGCCGACAAAGTCGATCTTGTCGCCGGGGGTGCAGGGGCCGGCGTACGAGCTCGGGCTGGCCCAGGCGCGAGCGCTGACCGAGACGTCGAGGTGCGTACGCACGTTCTCCTGCGGCTTCTGGCAGTCGACGGCGAAGTAGCCCTTCTTGGAAGTGACCTTCTTCGGACCGAGGACCTGAACGGCCTCCCAGCCCTTGACATCTTCCTTGAAGGTGATGGACTGCTTGACCGTCACCGTCTTGGTGCCCTTGCCGCTGAGCTTGATCACGTTGACCTTGCTCTTGGACCCGTCACCGTGGAGCCAGCGGTAGGCCAGCTCCGTCTTGCCCTTGACAGGCACCTTGATCTTGGCCGAGAAGTTCACCTTGGCCGGGCAGGAACCTTCGTAGTCACCGGGAGAGGCCTTCGGCGCGGAGACCGAGACCTTGGGCCCCGACGCGGCCTTGCCCGCGGCCGTGGCCGAGGTGGCAGCCTGCGCGGGGCCGGCGACCAGGCCCGCGGCCATGGTGGCCAGCACCGCGGCCGACGCGCCGAACGCAGCGGCCCTGCGTGCTAACCCAACAGACATCATGTGAGAGTGCTCCATTCCGTGAGGGAAGAGACGCGCTCGGGAACGGTCGCCACGCCAGCGCCTTTCGCGCACAGCGATATGGCAAAGCCCCCGTAATGCCCCTTTACCTAATCACAATAGTGATTGCACGCTCAACACGACCCGCGGATCGGAAATGTCCGGATTTCTTCAGCTATCCGGCAAGGGACCAGGCGATTCCATCCAAGATGTCGTGTTCGCTCACGACGACCTGCGAGAACGCGAAACGACGGACGATGCGGTCAAGAATTAGCGCGCCGGTGCCAATCACGTCAACCCTCCCGGGATGCATCACGGGAAGAGCCGCGCGCTCACTATGGGTCATCGCGAGCAGCCGCCGCGTGACGTCGTGCACCTGCTCGGCGGAGATCCGCGAGTGGTGAATGCGGGCGGAGTCGTAGGCCGGCAGGTCGAGCGCGATGCCCGCCACCGTCGTCACCGAGCCCGCCAGGCCCACCAGCGTGTGCGCCTGCCGGACAGGGACCTCCGCCTCGACCCCGTCGAGCGCGGCCTCGATGTCGGCCACCACGGCCTCCAGGGCCGGCGCCGACGGCGGGTCGCCGGCGTCGCGCAGATGCCGCTCGGTCAGGCGTACGCAGCCGATGTCCACCGACAGCGCCGCCTGCGCGTGCTCGGAACCGACCACGAACTCGGTGGAGCCGCCGCCGATGTCCACCACCAGGTAGGGAGGCAGCGGGCCCTGCGGCACCTCGGTCTCGGGCGACAGGTGCACCAGCCCCCTGGTCGCGCCCGTGAACGACAGCTCGGCCTCCTCGGCCCCGGTCACCACCTCGGGCTCCACCCCGAAGATCTTGCGGACGCCGTCCACGAACTCCTGCCGGTTGACCGCGTCCCTGGTCGCGCTCGTGGCCACCACGCGCGTGGCGGTGGCGCCGTGCCGGTCGATGAGCTCCTGGTAGCCGCGCATGGCCGCGAACGTGCGCTCCAGGGCCTCCGGCGCCAGCCGTCCGGTCCTGTCGACGCCCTGGCCGAGCCGGACGATCTCCATCCGCCGCTCGATCTCGCCGAGCTCGTCCCGCTCGACGTCGGCGATGAGCAGGCGTACGGAATTGGTGCCGCAGTCGATGGCGGCTACACGCATGGTCCGTCACTCCACCAGTCGGGGAGAGCGTCCAGCGCCTCCCTGCCGAACGGGTTCGCCCCGGGCACCGCCAGCTCGTGCGCCACGAGCGCGTGCAGGCACTTGACCCGCTGCGGCATTCCTCCCGTGCTCTGCATGTCGCGCGGCAGCGGCGCCAGGCCCTCTTCCTGGGCCGCCCTGTCGCGCCTGGCCACGTAGTCGTCGTGCGCGGCGCGGTAGGAGGCCGCCAGCTCGGGCTCGGTGGCCAGCCTGGCCTGCATCTCGCGCATCAGCCCCGAGCCCTCCAGCGTGCCGATGGCGGAGGCCGCCTTGGGGCAGGTCAGGTAGTAGAGGGTCGGGAAGGGCGAGCCGTCCGGCAGCCGCGGCGCGGTCTCCACCACGTCGGGGTTGCCGCACGGGCAGCGGTGCGCGACCGCGCGCAGCCCTCTGGGCGGCCGCCCGAGCTGCTCCCGTACGACCTCGACGTCCTTACTGTCCAACGCTTTCCTTTCCCGTCACAGCCCGGCGCCCGGTGCCCTTGTCGGCGGCCTCCACGGACTCCCAGAGCGTCTGATACCACGGCGGCACCGTCGCCGGCTGTTTCACGGCCGTCTGTTCCTTGCCCTGTTCGGGCGCCATCACCACATAGCACTTCTCGCCGGGCCCGCAGTAGTGCAGCCGTTCCTTGGCCGTCTTCTTGATCCAGTTGGGATCGTCGCTCTGCCGGTCACGGGCCAGCAACGCCTGCTTCTCGGCCTCGACCCTGGCCTTCTCGGCCCGCAGCTCCGAGATGCTGCGGCGCAGGCTGATGTATTCGCGCACAGGGTAGGCCAGGCTCATCGCGATCGCGCACACCACGACGGCCAGGATGGCGGCCCGCCCGGTCAGCTGCGGCCTTTTCGCCATTTGCTGCACACCCCCTCAAGTGCGGCTCGCGGCCGGATCGGGGTGCCGCGAGCCGTACTCGAAACTAGCGCCGGAAACGCGCGGGAACGCCGCGCGACCCGCGTAGCGGGCGGCGTCGTCGAGGAGCTCCTCGATGCGCAGCAGCTGGTTGTATTTCGCCACCCGGTCCGAACGGGCCGGGGCGCCGGTCTTGATCTGGCCGCAGTTGACCGCAACGGCGAGGTCGGCGATCGTCGTGTCCTCGGTCTCGCCGGAGCGGTGGCTCATCATGCACCGGTAGCCGCTGCGGTGGGCCAGGTCCACGGCGTCGAGCGTCTCCGACAGCGTGCCGATCTGGTTGACCTTGACCAGCAGGGCGTTGGCCGCGCCGTCCTTGATGCCCCGCTCCAGCCGCTCGGGGTTGGTCACGAACAGGTCGTCGCCGACGAGCTGCACCTTGTCGCCGAGCGAGGCGGTGATGGCCTTCCAGCCCTCCCAGTCCTCCTCGTCGAGCGGGTCCTCGATCGAGACGAGCGGGTAGTTGGCGACCAGGTCCTCGTAGAACGCGATGAGCTCCTGCGCCGACAGGCCCTTGCCGTCGATCGTGTAGACGCCGTCCTTGTGGAACTCGGAGGCGGCCACGTCGAGCGCCAGCGCGATGTCCTCGCCCGGCACGTAGCCGGCCCGCTCGACGGCGACCAGGATCAGGTCGAGCGCGTCGCGGTTGGAGGGCAGGTTGGGCGCGAAGCCGCCCTCGTCGCCCAGGCCCGTGGCGTAGCCCTTCTCCTTCAGCACGCTCTTGAGCGCGTGGTAGACCTCGGTGCCCATGCGCACGGCCTCGCGGAACGTCTCCGCCCCGATCGGCGCGATCATGAACTCCTGGATGTCCACGTTGGTGTCGGCGTGGGCGCCGCCGTTGAGGATGTTCATCATCGGCACCGGCAGCACGTGCGCGTTGGGGCCGCCCAGGTAGCGGAAGAGCGGCAGGTCGGCGCTGTCGGCGGCGGCCTTGGCCACGGCCAGCGAGACACCCAGGATGGCGTTGGCGCCGAGCTTGGCCTTGTTGGGCGTGCGGTCCAGGTCGATCATGATCTGGTCGATGATGCGCTGGTCCTCGGCCTCGACGCCGCTGATCTCGTCGAAGATCTCGTCGGTCACGGCGAGCACGGCCTTCTCCACGCCCTTGCCGCCATAGCGCTTGCCGCCGTCACGCAGCTCGACCGCCTCGAACTGGCCGGTGGACGCCCCGCTCGGCACGGCCGCGCGGCCGGTGCTGCCGTCGTCGAGCACCACCTCGACCTCGACCGTCGGGTTGCCCCGGGAGTCGAGGATCTCGCGAGCGTATACGACCTCGATGGTAGCCACGGGATGCGCTCCTAAATCGAAAGGCAATATGCCATCAGAGCCTATCGGTACGCCCGCACCCGAAGACTGCGCGGGCCTGCGCCCCCGCCGGTCAGCTCCGGTCCTGGCCGGACGACTCCCACGCGCGCACCCGGTCACGGTACGACCGCGCCGCCGCGCGCAGCTCGGCCTCGGCGTCCAGCCCGCCCTCGGCGGCCCGCCGCACCAAATCGAACAGCTCCCGCGCGATCCCCTGCCCGACCGCGGCCGACAACGACTCCGGCGCCCCGGCCCGCTCGGCCCGGCGCACCAGCTGGGCGGCCAGCGACAGAGCCGGCTGCCCCATGGGGACCCCGTCGAGCACCGACTCCGTGCCCTTGGCCGCCCGCTCGGCCGCCTTGATCGCGTCCCAGTTGTCGTTGACCTCGTCCGCGCTCTCGACGCGTACGGAGCCGAACACGTGGGGATGGCGGCGGACGAGCTTCTCCACGATCCCGGCCGCCACGTCGTCCATGTCGAAGTCGTCGGCCACCCGGGCGTGGAACACCACCTGCAGCAGCAGGTCGCCCAGCTCCTCCCGGAGCGCCGGGAAGTCGCCCCGCTCGATGGTCTCGAGCACTTCGTAGGCCTCTTCCAGCAGGTACGGCACCAGCGTCTCGTGCGTCTGCTTGCGATCCCACGGGCACTCGGTACGCAGCCGGTCCATCACCGCGACCAGGTCGAGCACCCGCGCACCCGGCAGGTCGTACGACCCCGGCACGACCTCGATCACCGGCGGCTCCGCCAGCGCGACCGCGGCGTGCCCCACGGCCCGCATGAAGCTCTCGCCGTCCTGCTCGGAGAGCCACACCACGGTCTCGGCGACCGCGCGCCGCGCCAGCCCGGGCGGATCCGGCTCGACGACCTCGACCTCGATCCCGGCCTCCGCCAGGTAGGGAAGCTGCGGATGGGCCGCGGAGGCGGTCAGCACCGGCCCGGTGCGCAACGCCTGCCAGGCCTGGTGGCTCAGCAGGCCCGGCGCGACCCTGGGCGAGGTGGTGACGACGATCAGCGGCACGATCAGCCCTGCTGCGGCTGCGGCTGCGCCTGCTGGGTGAGCTTGCCGAACCTGCCGGTGTCGACGAACAACGCCGGATTCTGCTCCGAGCGCTGCGGGTTGAGCGTGCCGTAACGCGGGTTGAAGACCGGCTTGATCGAGCTGAACTCCTCGACCAGCCGCTGCTGCCCGGCCTGGCCGAACTTCTGCTGCAGCTTCGACAGGCCCACCATCACCCGGCCGTAGTCGCGGGCGTCGTTCGGCGGGACGCCGTTGGCCAGCAGGTTGATCTCGGGCGACTCGAACTGCCCCGGGTCCTTGAGCGCGGCGTCGACCTCCGTCTCGCTCACCTGGACGTTGTGCCGGGCCATGAGCTGCCTGGACACGCTCACGTTGACCAGGCGCTGCAGCACGACCTGGGTGACCGGCACGCCCAGCGCCGACTCGTCCAGCTTGGCCCGCTTCAGCGCGGCGAGGTAAGCCTGCGTGTCCGCGTTGAGCTTGCTCGTCGAGATGCGCTCGTTCCCGACCACGGCCGCGGCCCCGGCCTGCATGGGGGAGGAGCAGGCGGTCAGTGCCACGGCCACCGTTGCGGCGGCCACAGCCACTCGTATCGACTTCACGTACGTCCCTTTCCGACCCGAAAACCGCCGTCAGCTTACCCGTGCGGGCTCGAGGAACATCGCCTCGACCAGGTCACCGCACCATTTGAGCAGGTCGAGATCGCGCAGCGGCTGCCCGCCCAGGGGCTTGGTCTTCGGGACCGGCACCAGCAACGTCTCCGCCGCCTGCTTGTATATCGCCTTCTTGTACAGCCGGTCGAGCCGGACCTGCTGCGACTCCTTGAGCCTGGCCGGGCCGAACTTGATGTTCTGGCCCTGCAGCGTGACGTCCGTGAGCCCGGCGGAGCGGGCCTTGATCCGGAACATCGCGACCTCCAGGAGGTTCTCCACCTCCGCCGGGGGCTTGCCGTAGCGGTCGGTCAGCTCGTCGCGCACCTCGTCGATGTCGGCCGGGGAGCTGATGGCCGCGATCCGCTTGTACGCCTCCAGCCGCAACCGCTCGGAGGTCACGTAGTCGTGCGGGATGTGGGCGTTGATCGGCAGCTCGACCTTGACGTCGTGCTGCTCCTCCTGCACCTCGACGCCCGACAGCTTGGCCTTCTGCTCCTGCACGGCCTCGGCCATGAGCCGGACGTACAGGTCGAAGCCGACGCCCGCGATGAACCCGGACTGTTCGGCGCCCAGCACGTTGCCCGCGCCGCGGATCTCCAGGTCCTTCATCGCGACGTACATGCCCGCGCCCATCTCGGTGTGCTGCGAGATCGTCGCCAGCCGCTCGTGAGCGGTCTCGGTCAGCGGCTTCTCCGGCGGGTAGAGGAAGTACGCGTAACCGCGCTCCCTGCCTCGCCCGACCCGGCCGCGGAGCTGGTGGAGCTGCGACAGGCCGTAGTTGTCGGCCCGGTCCACGATCAGCGTGTTGGCGTTGGGCACGTCGAGCCCGGACTCGACGATCGTGGTGGAGACCAGCAGGTCGTATTCGCGCTCCCAGAAGCCCACCATGATCTTCTCGAGCTGGTGCTCGTTCATCTGCCCGTGGGCCACCGCGATGCGCGCCTCGGGAACCAGCTCCCGCAGCCGCGCCGCGACCCGGTTGATCGAGGCCACCCGGTTGTGCACGAAGAAGACCTGGCCGTCGCGCATCAGCTCGCGCCGGATCGCGGCCCCGATCTGCTTCTCCTCGTAAGGCCCCACGAACGTGAGGATCGGGTGGCGCTCCTCCGGCGGCGTGAGGATCGTGGACATCTCGCGGATGCCGGTCAGCCCCATCTCCAGCGTGCGCGGGATCGGCGTGGCGGACATGGCCAGCACGTCCACCTGGGTGCGCAGGTGCTTCATCGCCTCTTTGTGCTCGACGCCGAACCGCTGCTCCTCGTCGATGATGATCAGCCCCAGGTCCTTGAACCTGACCTCGGGGCTGAGCAGCCGGTGCGTGCCGATCACCACGTCGACCGCGCCCGCCCGGAGACCTTCGAGCGTGCCCTTGACCTCGCCGTCGGTCTGGAAGCGCGAGACCGCCTTGATCGCGACGGGGAAGCTGGAGAAGCGCTCGGCGAAGGTGGACATGTGCTGCTGCACCAGCAGCGTCGTGGGCACCAGCACCGCGACCTGCTTGCCGTCCTGCACCGCCTTGAACGCCGCGCGCACCGCGATCTCGGTCTTGCCGTAGCCGACGTCGCCGCAGATCAGCCGGTCCATCGGGACGCCGCGCTCCATGTCGCGCTTGACCTCGTCGATGGCCTCCAGCTGGTCGCCGGTCTCGGCGTACGGGAAGGCGTCCTCCATCTCGCGCTGCCACGGCGTGTCGCTCCCGAACGCGTGCCCGGGCGAGGCCATCCGGGCGGAGTAGAGCCTGATCAGCTCCCCGGCGATCTCCTTGACCGCCTTCTTCGCCCGGGACTTGGCCTTGGCCCAGTCGGCGCCGCCCATGCGGTTGAGCGTGGGCGCCTCGCCGCCGACGTAGCGGGTGACCTCGTCGAGCTGGTCGGTCGGCACGTAGAGGCGGTCGCCCTTGGCGTATTCGATGACCAGGTATTCGCGGGTGGCGCCCTGCACCGTGCGCTGCACCATCTCGATGTAGCGGCCCACGCCGTGCTGCTCGTGCACCACGTGGTCGCCGACCTTGAGCTGGAGCGGGTCGACCATGTTGCGGCGGCGGGAGGGCAGGCGCCGCATGTCCTTGGTGGAGGCCTTCTGCCCGACCAGGTCGAGGTGGGTGAGGACGGCCAAATTGGGGGTGATGAAGCCGTGCTCGATCAGCCCGGTCGAGACGTGGACGACCTTCGCCTCCGGCGCCTTGTCGAGATATTTCCGCAGTCGTGCGGGAACGTCGACACCCTTGAGCAGCTCCACCATGCGCTCGGCCGGCCCGTGGCCCTCGCTGAGCAGCACGACCGCCTTCTCGTCGGCCAGCCAGCCCTTGATGTCGGCCAGCGCTTTGGCCGTGTCGCCGCGGTAGGCCTCGGAGTCCTGCGCGTCCAGCTCCACACCGTTGCCGAACGGCGCCATCGTCCACCACGGCTGGCCCAGCACGTCTGCGTGCCCGCGGATCTCCTCCAGCGAGCGGAACGCGGCCGCGCCCAGGTCGATCGGCGCCTCGCCGCCGGCCGCCGCGTTGATCCAGGAGGCTTCGAGGAACTCCTGCGAGGTGCGTACGAGTTCCTCGCTGCGCCCCCTGATCCGCTCGGGGTCGCACACGAACACCGCCGACCTGGCCGGCAGGTGGTCGAGCAGCAGGTCCATCTCCCCGGCCAGCACCGGCGCGAACGCCTCCATGCCCTCGACCGGCGTGCCCTCGGCGAGCTGGTCGAGCACCTCGGCCAGCGCCGGGTGCTCCTCGGCCAGCTCCCGCGCCTTGGCCCTGACCTCGTCGGTCAGCAGCAGCTCGCGGCACGGCGGCGCGAACAGGCCGTCCTCGGCCGCCTCCAGCGAGCGCTGGTCGGCCACCTTGAACCAGCGGATCTCCTCGACCGTGTCGCCCCAGAACTCCAGCCGCAGCGGGTGCTCCTCGGTCGGCGGGAACACGTCGAGCAGCCCGCCCCGCACGGCCACCTCGCCGCGCTTCTCCACCATGTCCACCCGGTGGTAGCCGTTGTTGACCAGGTTGGTGACCACCTCGTCGAGGTCGGCGTCGTCACCGGCGCGCAGCCTGATGGGCTCCAGGTCGCCGAGCCCCTTCACGATCGGCTGCAGCAACGCCCTGATCGGGGCCACGATCACGCTGAGCGGCCCGGCCGCGGCGTCGCCCTTGACCGGGTGCGCCAGCCGGCGCAGCACCGCCAGCCGCTGGCCCACGGTGTCGCTGCGCGGCGAGAGCCGCTCGTGCGGGAGCGTCTCCCAGGTCGGGAACACCGCCACGAGGTTCGGCTCGATCAGGCTGGTCAGCGCGGCGGCCAGGTCTTCCGCCTCGCGCCCGGTCGCGGTGACGGCGAGCACGGTCCGCTGGTCGTGCCCGGCCAGCGCGGCCACGCCGAACGGCCTCAGCGCGGACGGCGCGATCAGCGACACATCGCCGCCCTCTTCGAGAGCGGCGGTCAGTTTCGGGTCGGCGCGAACAAGGTCAAGCAGTCCGGAAAGACTCATCAGATACGCCCACAGCCCCACGACGGCAACACGACTACCCCCGGCCGGGTCAGGTCGCGGGGGTCCCTTCAAGACTACTCGCCACACCCACCGTCAGCCGACGCGGTAGCCGGGCACCGACGGCCAGCGAACGGTCAGCACGGTGGATTCCTCCTCCGCCCGCCAGGAATGGTCGACGCCCTTGCCCCAGACCACGTAGTCGCCGGGCTCGGCCAGCAACACGCTGCGGCCCGGCAGTTCCACCCGGAACCGGCCGCTGATCAGGACGAGCAGGGCGGTGCGGTCCTCACCCCTGACCCACTCCGCGCGCTCGTCGCCGGGAGGGTGCACGCCCCACTTGATCTCGACATCGTCGCTGTGCCGTGGATCGCCCGGGGGTTTGAAGTGACCGAGCAACCACCCCCGGTCCAGGGCCGCGTCCACACCGGCGTTGCCCACGTAGACCCGATCGCTCACGAGCCAGGACGCTAGCAGGGAAATGCATTACTGATACCGATTGATTGATTACTGTAGGTCACATGTCTGAGGTGCGATCGGTCGCCCAGCGAGGCGACCTCTTCGGTGAGCGGGTCCGCGAGCACTGTGCCGGGCAGCCGATCAGGCGGCTCGACGTGCTGGTCGCCGGGTGCGCGCACGACGAACCCCTGGTGCTCGACCACGTCGAGACGAGGGCCACCGGGGCCGACGAGGACCACCCCGCGGTGAGGAGGGTGCTGGAGGAGCGGGCCGACCTGGTCGCCTGGTCGCTGGGGGATCTGCGCTGCGTGCCGCTGCCGCCCAGGGCCTTCGACGTCATCCAGCTCTCCTTCCTGCTGGAACGCGTCAGACACGCCGAGCTGGTGTTCGACCGGCTGCTGCAGTCGCTGCGGCCGGGCGGCCTGGTGCTGCTGCGCATGCGCGACCGCAGGTCGGCCTACGGCCTGCTCGACCGCATCACGCCGTCGTTGGTGCGCCGTCTGCTGTGGCGGGCCCTGGTCAGGAGGGGCACGCCGGGCCCGCTGCCGGCCGTGTACGAGCCGCTGGCGTCGAGCGACGGCCTGTACGCGTTCTGCCTCAGCCGCGGCCTCATGATCACCGACGACGAGCGCAACACCAGCGGTCCCGCCCGCACGGGCCGGATCGGCGCCGCCGCCGTCACGCTGATGGCCCGGCTGACCAACGGCCGCTTCCCCGCCTCCCACGACGAGATCACCATGGTGATCAGGAAACCCCAGCACCACTTCGCCCGGCTCATCTGACCCGGCGCCCCGCGCCGTGCGGGGCAGGGGGGCGGTCGTGCGGGGAGCGGTCTAGCGACACACTGGTACCAGTCGCTAGACTTCTTTCCTACCAATTCAATCGGAATAGTTGGGATGTAGGCATCGTGGAGTGGACCCCCGACCCGCGCGAGCTGGCCGACCTCGAGCTGCTGCTCTCCGGCGCGTTCGAGCCGCTGACGGGGTTCCTGGGCCACGACGACCTGCACGCGGTGCACGAACGCGGCACCCTGGCCGACGGCACCCGGTGGCCCGCGGCCGTCACCCTCCACCTGCCCGCCGACGTCTCCCCCGGCGACGAGGTCACGCTGCTCGACCCCGAGGGCCTGGCGCTGGCCGCGCTCACCGTGACCGCCCGCGAGCCCGACGGCCTGACCTCTGGCCCGGTCAAGGGCCTGAGCGCGCCCGAGCACGGGCCGTTCGCGCGCCTGCGGCGCACCCCGGCCGAGGTCAAGGACGAGCTCGGCGGGCGGCCCGCGCTGGCCGTCACCATGCGGGGACCCCTGGACGACCTCTCCGAGATCGTCGGCACGGCCCAGGACCTGGGCGCGGTGATCATGCTGCTCCCCCTCTCGTACGGCGAGGCGGGCCCGGCCGTCGTCCGCGCCGCGCTGCTCGCCAAGGAGAAGCTCCCCGCGGACACGATCGTCGTGTCGGTGCCCCTGGCGCCGCGCGACGAGCCGGAGATCGACCTGGAGCTGCGCGAGCACGTCGCCACCGCCTACGGCGCGGCCGAGCACCTGGCGGGCCCCGATCCCGTGCACATCCCCGGTCCGCCGCACCGGCGCGGCCTGGTGGTGTTCTTCACCGGCCTGTCCGGCTCGGGCAAGTCCACGATCGCCCGCGGCCTGCGCGACACGCTGCTGGAGCTGGGCACCCGCACGGTGACCTACCTCGACGGCGACGTGGTGCGCCACCTGCTGTCCAAGGGCCTGACCTTCTCCAAGGCCGACCGCGACCTGAACATCCGCCGCATCGGCTTCGTCGCCGCCGAGACCGCCCGCCACGGCGGCCTGGCCATCTGCGCCCCGATCGCGCCGTACGCGGCCACCCGCGAGGAGGTGCGCGAGATGGTCGAGTCGGTCGGCGCCGACTTCCTGCTCGTGCACGTCGCCACGCCGCTGGAGGAGTGCGAGCGGCGCGACCGCAAGGGCCTGTACGCCAAGGCCCGCGCCGGCCTCATCCCCGAGTTCACCGGCATCTCCGACCCCTACGAGGAGCCGGACGACGCCGACCTGGTGATCGACACCACGCACATCTCGGTCGAGGCGGCCGTGTCCCGGGTGCTGGACACGCTGAAGGGCGGAGGGTGGATCCGTTGACGGAGCGAACCCGACGCGCCGAGCGGAGCGGCGGCCGATGAGCGAGGCACTCCGCGGAGCGAAGGAGGAGCGGTGAGCGACCGTTGAGCGCGGACTGGGCGCTGATCGGCGGGTCCTTCCTCGTCGCCATCGTGGTCGGGCTGACCGGGATGGGCGGCGGGGCTCTCATGACCCCGATGATGATGTTGTTCTTCAACGTGCCGCCGCTGGCCGCGGTCTCCAGCGACCTGGTCGCCTCGGCCGTGATGAAGCCGGTCGGCAGCGTCGTGCACCTGCGCCGCGGCACCGTCAACCTGCGCCTGGTCGGCTGGTTGTGCGCGGGCTCGGTGCCGGCCGCCTTCTGCGGGGTCTTCCTGGCCCGGGCGTTCGCGGTCACCGACGCGGTCAAGTACGCCCTCGGCGTCGCCCTGCTGCTGGCCGTCGCGGGCATGGCGGTCAAGAGCTGGCTCGGCGCGAGGGGTGGCGAGTCGAGCACCCACGACATTGTCGTGCGCCCAATTCCGACCCTACTGGTCGGTATGGTGGGCGGCGTCGTGGTCGGCGTCTCCTCCGTCGGATCGGGATCGCTGATCATCGTGGCCCTGCTCGTCCTCTATCCGGCGCTCAAGGCCAACCAGCTCGTCGGCACCGACCTGGTGCAGGCCGTGCCGCTGGTCACCGCCGCCGCGCTCGGCCACCTGCTGTTCGGCGACTTCCAGCTGGACCTCACGGTGTCGCTGCTCATCGGCTCGATCCCGGGCGTCTACCTCGGCGCCAGGATCTCCTCGCGCGCCCCCGGCGGCCTGATCAGGGCTCTGCTGGCGATCGTCCTGCTCGCCTCCGCGCTCAAGCTGCTCGACGCGAGCAACACCCTCACCGTCTGGGCGCTCGCGGCGGCCGTCGCGGTCACGATCGCGGGCTGGCGCCTGCGGATCAGGGCCGCGGCACGGGCGTCGAGCGAAAGTACGGATCTCGAGCCAGCTCGCTGAACGCCTTGTCGGCCCCGGGATCGGAGTCGAAGCTCGTGTCGCCGCGCGGCGCCTGCGGCGAGTCGAAGTAGAGCAGCGCCTTGATCTGCGGATAGCGCTTGATTTGCTTGAGCACCGACTCGAAGAACTTCCGCTTGAACGAGCGGTCGTGCGGCCGCTCGAACACTCCCCACTCGGCCACCATGACCGGCTTGCCGGGGAAGCGCGCCTGCATCCACCGGTAGAACCCCGGCCACTCCGGATATTCCTTGCGCGTCTTGTTCACGAGCCCGTCGAAGTCGTGCACCCGGTCGTCGGCGTACGGGTCCATGGCCACCCAGTCGACCACGTCGTCACCCGGGTAGAGGTCCTCGAACCAGGACTTGGCCGCCCAGTTGGGCGCCCCCATGTACGTCATGACCACGACGGCGTTCTTCACCCCGCCGGCCCGCAGCCTGAGCACCACGTGCCGGAACATGGCCGCGTAGTCGGTGGCCTGCATGCCCGAGCCCGACGAGGAGTCGACGTCGTTCTCCGGCTCGTGGTGCAGGGTGAGGAAGAACCGCTCGGGGAAGGTGCGCCTGAGGTAGGCGGCCAGCCGGTCGATCCGGGCGTCGAGGGCCCCGCGGGCGATCTCCGCCCAGGTGTGGTCGAACGACGGCTTCCAGTTGATCATGAGCAGCCGCGGCCTGGCCGGGTCGCGGGCGAGCCGGACCTCCGCCGCGGTGGGGAACAGCTCGCTGCCCCGGTGATAGACGTGCAGCACGTCGGCCGCGGCGCCCATGCGCGACTCCGCGCCGTGCAGCGCCTGCTCCACCGGCGCGCCGGTGAAGACCTCGGGCGCCATGCCCCACCAGGCGCCGCAGGACGGGATGAGCCTGGAGGTGGCCGTACAGGCGGGCGATCCCGCGACCTCCTTCACCGCAGGGGCCTCGGCCGGCGGCAGGGCGTTGGAGCCCTCCGCGCCGGAGCAGGCGGCCAGCACCGCGACCACGGCCAGAATGGCACCGCCGGATGTTGCTTTCAGCGAAATTCCCCGTAGCTGCAAAGCCTTCCAACTCCCTCGTCGAACGACCCCCGCCTCTCACTCCTGAACCTTGCCATGTCATTCCTGGAACTTCAGCCAGTGTGGAAGTCTCCCCAGTTCGTGGCGGTCAAGTAACCTCCCGCATTTCCGGATATTTCGCTTTATCAGGAAGCTTCTTTATGGCCTTACCGGAGAAAATCTTGAGTATTCAACATGGGTAATGACCGTCCGCCCTATAGTGGGCGCACATGAGCTCCGGCACCGACCTGGACGAGCATCTTTCGCTGCTGCGCAGGCGGTGGCTGCTCCTGGTGGGCTGCGTCGTGTTCGGCGGCACCGCGGGACTCGCGCTGATGCGCCTCACCCCTCCCTCCTACACCGCGACCACGCAGGTGCTGGTCATGCCGATCGGCCCGCAGGAGCCGGCCAACCAGGTGACCAACCGCCAGCGCGAGGCGCTCAACCTCGACACCGAGGCCCAGGTCGCGCAGTCGGCCGTGGTCGCGGCCCGGGCGGCCAGAACCCTGGGGCTCGCCGTCCCCGAGCCGGTCGAGGTCTCCGTGCCGCCCAACTCGGCGGTGTTGTGGATCTCGGTGACCGCCGCCGACCCCGCCGTCGCGGCCACGCAGTCCCGGGCCTACGCCGAGGCGTACCTGGCCCATCGCCGCGAGAGCGCGCTGACCTCCATGGCCGAGCAGCAGGAGGCCGTGCTGAGCAAGCTCAAGCAGGTCAACGCCGGGATCGACCTGGTGATCAAGCAGCTCGACGGCCTGACCAAGGGCAGCGCGGAGCACGCGATCGCCACCCAGCGCCAGGGCGTGCTCAACCGGCAGGCGGCCAACCTGGCGCTCAAGTACGACGCGCTGCGGACGGTCGCGGTCACCCCCGGCACGGTCATCGGCCAGGCCACGCCGCCGACCGCGCCCAGCTCCCCCAGCCTGCCCCTCTACCTCGGCACCGGGCTGATGGCGGGACTGCTGCTCGGCTCGGCCGCCGCGTACGCCCGCGACCGCCTCGACACCCGCCTGCGCACACCCGCCGACGTCGAACGCCTCACCGGCCTGCCGGTGCTCACCGACCTGTCGAGCCCGCGCGAGCACGGCGTGCTGCACGAGCTGGCCTGCGCCGTGGTCTCCGCGTGCCCGGGCAAGCGGCTGCTGGTCAGGGCGCTGCCCGCCGACCTGTACGCCTCGTCGCTGGCCGAGCCGCTCGCCGTCAGCGCGCCGCTGGTCGTGCTCGACGGCTCCGACGTGCGCGACCTGGCCAGGGCGGACGCGGCGGTGCTGCTGCTGGGGCTGGGCCGGGTCACCTCCGTGGAGGTCGCGGCCACCGTACGCCAGCTGGCCCGGCACGACGTGCCGATCGTCGGCGTGGTGACGGCCACCGACGCGGTGCCGTCGTTCGTACCGCTGCTGGAGCCGCGCCCGCACACCTCGCTCGGCAAGCTCGTCGCGACCGGCGAGCTGGAGCCGAGCGTGTCGGCCGAGACCACGCCCATGCAGGCCATCCACCACCCGCGGCGGCCGGGCAAGCCGACGTGAGAGGGCCCGCCTGGCCCATCGGAGCGCTGCTGGTCGGCTATCCGGTCTGGTGGGCGCTCGGGTTCGGCGGGCTGTCGGTGATCGTGCTGGCGGTGCCCATGGCGGTGATGCTGTGGCGGCGCCGGCCGATCAAGGTGCCGCGCGGGTTCGGGCTGTGGGTGCTGCTGCTGGCCGGCTACCTGGTGAGCGCGCTGATGCTGGCGGAGACGCCGCCGGGCACGTACGGCGAGCTCGGGGCGGGCCGGATCGTCGGCTACTCCATGCGGCTGGCGCTCTACTGCTCCGTCCTGATCGTGCTGCTCTACCTGGGCAATCTCACCGAGCGGGAGCTGCCGCAGCTGCGCCTGGTGCGGATGCTCGGCGTGCTGTTCGTCACCACGGTCGCGGGCGGGCTGCTCGGCGTGTTCTTCCCCGCCTTCGCCTTCACCTCGCCGGTGGAGCTGCTGCTGCCCGAGTGGATCAGCGGGAACTCGTTCGTGCAGAACCTCATCCATCCCACCGCCGCGCAGACGCAGAAGGTGCTGGGGTACGCCTCGCCGAGGCCGGAGGCGCCGTACGAGTGGGCCAACGCCTGGGGCAGCAACGCGTCGGTGCTGCTGGTCTGGTTCGTGGTCGGCTGGTGGGTGTACGGCCGGGCGCGGCACCGGGCGTTCGTGGCAGTGGTGCTGGCCCTGGCGGCGATCCCCGTCGTCTACTCGCTCAACCGCGGCCTGTGGATCGGGCTCGGCCTGGCCGTGCTCTACGTGATCGTCCGGGTGGGCGGGCGTACCAGGGTGGCGCTCTGCGGGGCGGTCGTGGCGGCGGCGCTGGCGTTCATGCTCAGCCCGCTGGCCCCGCTGTTCGCGCAGCGGCTGGACAAACCGCACTCCAACGACATCCGGGCCTTCACCGTGACCGCCACCCTCACCGCGGCCGGCCACTCGCCGGTCATCGGCTACGGCAACACCCGCAACGCCATGGGCAACCACCGGACGATCACGACCGGCAAGACCGAGTGGTGCGCGACCTGCGGGCACCCGCCGCTGGGGAGCGACGGGCAACTCTGGCTACTGATCATCACGCAGGGGTTCACGGGGGCGGCCCTCTACGTGGCGTTCTTCCTGGGGGCGATCCGCCGCCACTGGCGTGACCGCAGCCCCATCGGGCTGGCCGGGGTGCTCGTGATGGGGCTCGTACTGCTCTACATGTTCATCTACGACGGCCTGGTCACGCCGCTCAGCCTGTATCTCATCTCGTTCGCCCTCCTGTGGAGGAATTCATGAGTGATGCGGCTGTCCGACTTGGTTACCTCGCGGAGACCGTGCGGCTGCTGTATCCCGGCTCCGGGTCGCCCCGGGCGTACACCGTGCTGCCGCACGCCGCCGTGCCCCGGCGGCTCGCGCCGCGCCGCTGGTGGCATCTCGGGTCGCAGGTCGTGGTGCCGGTCGAGGGGTCCATCGCGGCGCATCTGAGCGAGATCTTCCACCGGCCGGTCGAGACCGTTCTGCACGTACGTCCCGCGCTGCGGGCCAACCGCAAGCCCATCCTGGAGGCCCGCGCGGACGGGCGGCGGCTGGCGTTCGTGAAGATCGGCGACAGCGCGCGGGCCCGCGAGCTGATCACCACCGAGGCGGCGGCCCTGCGCAGGCTGGCCGGGCTGCCCCTGAGCACGATCGCCACCCCGTCCGTGCTGCACCACGGCGACTGGCGGGGCCTGTCCGTGCTGGCCCTGTCGCCGCTGCCGGTGCGGCGCGGCCGGGTGCCGGAGCCGCTGCTGCTGGCGGCGGTCAAGGAGATCGCGGGCACCGGCGGCGCGCGCCCGGCCTGGCACGGGGATCTGGCCCCGTGGAACATCTGCCGCTCCCGCGACGGGCGGCTGCTGGTCTGGGACTGGGAACGGTACGAGGTCGGCGTCCCCTACGGGTTCGACGCCGTGCACCACTTCTTCCAGCGGGCGCTGCGCCGGATGGAGCCGCCGGTGGCGGCGCGGGCGTGCGTGGCCGGGGCCGTACGGCTGCTGGCTCCCCTGGGCCTGTCCGCGGCGACGGCCAGGCAGACCGCGCTGCGTTACCTCATCGCGCTGGCCGACCGGCACGCCGCCGACGGCCACGCGCCGCTCGGGCCGCCGGAGTCCTGGCTCAACCCGGCCGTCGACCACGAGGAGCTGCTCACGTGAGGACCATGAAGCGATCGGTGCTGTCCCTGTCGCGGGCCACGGGCCGGTTCACGTCGGGGGCGCGCGTGCTGCCGTCGTTCCTGATCGCGGGGGCGCAGCGGTGCGGCACGACCTCCCTCTACCGGGCGCTGGCCCAGCACCCGCTGCTCCTCAAACCGGTCCTGCACAAGGGCGTGCACTACTTCGACGTCGCCTACTGGCGCGGGATGGCCTGGTACCAGGCGCACTTCCCGCTGCGGGTGAGCGCGGCCCTGCTCGGCCACCGGTACGGCACGCGCGCCCAGGCGTACGAATCCTCCCCCTACTACCTGTTCCATCCCCTGGCCGGGGAGCGCATCGCCATCGACCTGCCCGAAGTCAAGCTGATCGTGCTGGTCCGCGACCCGGTGGAACGGGCCTGCTCCGCGCACGCCCACGAGCTGGCCAGAGGCTTCGAGACCGAGTCGCACTTCGAGTACGCCCTGGAGCTGGAGGCCAAGCGCCTGGCCGGGGCCGAGGAGCGGCTCCGCGAAGCGCCCTTCGCGCTGCACCACTCGCACCGCCACCACGGCTACCTGGCGCGGGGCCGCTACGCCGACCAGCTCGACCGCCTGGAGGCGCTGATCGGCTGCGAACGCATCCTGGTGCTCGACAGCCACCGGTTCTTCGCGGAGCCGGAGGCCGCCTACGACCGGGTGCTGGAGTTCCTCGGGGTGCCGCATCTGGGCTATCCCGCGTTCGAGCGGCACAACGGCCGCGCGCTACCGCGCCGGGTGCCCCGGGTGCTGGCGCAGGCGCTGCGGGACCACTTCGAGGCGTACGACGCGCGGCTGACCCGCTGGCTGGGCGGTGAGCCGTCGTGGCGGCGGTGAGCGTCCGGAGGGGGCTGGCGGGGCTCACGGGGGCGGCCTTCAGCGCGCTGGCGCAGTTCGTGCTGGTGGTGGTGGTGACCAGGGCGTATCCGGCGGCCGAGGCCGGCGCCTTCTTCACCGCGACCGCGCTGGCGCTCATGGCGGCGGGCATCGCGAAGCTGGACGCCGGGACCGGGCTGATCTACTTCATCGCGCGCGCGGAGACCTACGGCTATCGCGGCATTTCCGGATATATCCGGGCGGGGCTCGTGCCGTGCGTCGTGGTGGCGGCGGGCGCCGCTGTCGTGCTGTACCCGCGGCTGGGGCCGCTGGCCGGGCTGCTGCCGGTCATGGTGGCGGCCGACGTGCTGCTGGCCGCCACCCGAGGGTTCGGGGCCATGCGGCCCACCGTGCTGCTGGAGGGGGTGCTGGTGCCGGCCTGCCAGCTCGCGCTGGTCGCCGGGGCGGCGCTGGCCGGGGCGGCGGTCTGGTGGTTGCCGCTGGCGTGGGGGGTGCCGTACCTGCCGGTGCTGGTCCTCGCGGCGGGCGGGTTGCGCGGGCGGGTGCCGCGCACGCCGTACCTGCCGGGAACCGGGCGGGACCTGTGGCGGTACACGGCCCCGCGGTCGGTCGCGGGGGCGATCCAGGCGGTGTTCCAGCGGGTGGACATCGTGATCGTGGCGGTGCTCGCCGGGCCGGCGCAGGCCGCCGTCTACACGGCCGCGACCCGGTTCAAGGTGGTGGGGCAGCTCGCCAACCAGGGGCTGGCGCAGGCCGTGCAGCCGGGGCTGGTCAGGGCGCTGGCCGACGGGGAGCGGGAGCGGGCCGGGGAGCTGTACCAGGCGGCCACGGTCTGGCTGGTGCTGCTGACCTGGCCGGTGTGGCTGGCGTACGCGGGGCTGGCTCCGTGGGTGCTGAAGGTGTTCGGGCCCTCGTACGACTCGGCGGTGCCGGTGGCACTGGTGCTGGCGGGGACGATGATGGTGGCGACGGCCTGCGGGATGGTCGACGTGGTGCTGACGGCCGCCGGGCACACCGGCGCCAGCCTGCTCAACCTGCTGGCCGCGATCGGCTGCACCGTGCTGCTCGACCTGGCGCTGATCCCTGCCCACGGCGCGCTCGGGGCGGTCGCCGGCTGGTCGGGCGGCGTGCTCGTCAAGAACCTGCTCCCCCTGTGGCAGCTGCACCGCCGCTACGGCCTGCACCCGTTCGGCCGCCACACCCTGGCGGCGCTGCGCGTTCGGGGATGGGCGGCCGCATGACGGTCCTGGTGACGGGCCTGCCCCGGAGCGGTACGAGCTGGACGGGCAGGATGCTCGCCGCCGGCGGCGACCTGGTCTACGTCAACGAGCCGCTCAACCCCCAGCACCCGCCCGGCCGCTGCCCCGGGGTGCTCGCCGCCCGGGTGACGCACCGGTTCCAGTACATCTGCGACGACAACTCCGCCGCCTGGCTGCCCGCCTTCCGCGACACGGTCGCCCTGCGCTACCGCTGGCTGGCCGAGCTGCGCGCGAACCGCTCCCCGTACGACCTGGCCCGCCTGCTCCGCTACGGCACCGCCTTCACGCTCGGCCGCCTGGCGGGCCGGCGGGCGCTGCTGGACGACCCGTTCGCGGTGCTGAGCGCGGGCTGGTTCGCCCGGCGGCTGGGGTGCCGGGTGATCGCGCTCGTACGGGATCCGGTGTCGTTCGTGGCCAGCTGGCAGCGGCTGGGGTGGACGGTGCACTTCCAGGAGCTGCTGGGGCAGCCGCTGCTGGTCCGCGACCATCCCGAGCTGCTGGAGCTGCGGGCGCTCGTCGGGTCGCGGGACCGCGTGGCCAAGGCGGCCGCGCTCTGGCGGGCGACCCGCACGATCCTGGACCGTACGCCCGGCATCCTCGTCACCTCGTACGAGTCGCTGGCCGCCGACCCGGTGCCCGGCTTCCGGCGCCTGTACGCGTACGCCGGCCTGCCCTGGACGCCCGCCGCCGAACGCCGGATCACCAGGGCCTGCTGCCACGACACGGGCACGTCCCGGGCCGGGGGCTTCGCGTGGTCCGGCCTGTCCCGCACGGCCTACCGCCGGATGGACTCGCGGCAGGCGCTGCTGAACGGGGCCCGGGGCCTCAGCGAGGAGGAGGCGGCCCGGATCCGCGCCCTCACCGCCGGCTGAAGCGGGTGGCCAGGCAGCCGGCGAGCAGGCGTACCGCGAACGGCAGGTCGTCGACCAGGTAGCGGCGCGTCAGCCGGCCGGGCTCGGCGGCGAGCCGGAACACCCACTCCAGCCCGGCGCGCCGCATCCAGCGCGGCGCCCTGGCCACCGTGCCGGCCGCGAACGCGATGGCCGCCCCGCATCCCACGAACCACGCATCCGGCAGCTCCTCCCGCAGGTCGGCGATGAGGCGGTCCTGGCGGGGGAAACCGAGCCCGACGAACACCAGCCGGGGCCGGGCGGCGACCACCATCCGGCGAACCCGCGCGGCCCCCTCGGGAGTGGCGTCGAAGTGGTAGGGAGGGGCGTGCACGCCGCAGATTTCCAGGCGGGGGTGACGGCTGGAGAGCCGGTCCGCCGCCCTGCGCGCCACGCCGGGCGGGCCGCCGAGCAGGTAGACGGGCCAGCCGTGGCGGGCGGCCGGCTCGCTGAGCGACCAGATGAGGTCGGCGCCGGTGACGCGCTGGGGCACGGGGGTGCCGAGCAGCCTGGCCGCCCACACCAGCGGCATGCCGTCGGGGACGACGAGGTCGGCCGTGCACACGAGCTCTTCCAGCGCGGGGTCGGTGGCGACGGCGCGGCAGATGTCCACGTTCGGCGTGACGATCCGCCCGCCCTTCCCGGCCTCCAGCGCCACCGCGACCCGCCGCACGACCTCCCGCTCGCTCAACGCATCCACCTCCACCCCACCCACCCGCACCCGTCCCCCGCCGACGACCCCGGGGTCCCCGCCGCCTTCGAACCTTCGCCCCTGACCCTCTCCCGCGCCTTCCGGCCCTCGCCTCCCGGCCTCCCTCAGCCCCGCGCCGGCTGACCCGCCCGGCGAAGGCGGGCACGCGCCGGTTCCAAGCGCGGGGGTCGGGCACGCGGGGAGCGGAACGGACGCCGTGCGCTCCGCCACCGGCGTCGGCGCGCCCGGCGAAGGCGGGCACGCGGCGGCACCGGGCGCGGGCCGCGGGCACTCGGAGGGCGGGACGGGCGTCGGGTGCTCCCCCGGCTCCGAGGGGCGCGGTGCCGGGACGCTGGGCCGCCGGGGCGGTGGGGTGGCGTCGGGGGACGGGGCGCTGCCGGGAGAGGAGACGACCCCAGAAGACGAGGTGGTGTGGGGGTGGGGGGTCAAATGCCGTGTCCTCGGTTGTGGAGGGCTGAGAGGACGGTGGACGCGGAGATCAGGCCGGCCGCCACTGCGAGTGCGATCGCGGCGCGCGGCTCGCCGGCTCGGGAGGCGAAGCTCCGGGCGGCCCAGCGGACGGCCGAGCCCCGCTGCCCGAGCGCCGCGTGCCCGAAGGCCAGCTGGCCGTAGACCCGCGCCGCGCCGCACGGGTCCACGGCCAGTTCGGGGTGCCGGGCGAGCATCCATTCGAGCCCGGCAATGCGGTCCGGCCATCGGGCGGCGTAGTGGGAGCCGGCCCAGCGCACCCGGACGAGCGGCTGGTCGACGTGGACGAGCGGTCGCCGCTTGGCGGCGCGCAGGGCCAGGTCCCAGTCCTCGTTCTGGCCGCCGGGCGCGCTCTCGTCGGGCCAGAGCACGCCGCGCCGGAACAGGAACGTCGACGAGTGCACCATCACCATCCGCGACCGGATCAGGTCGGCCACGGTGATGGTGGAGGCGCCGGCGAGGCGGGGCACGCGGCGGCTGCCGTGCTCGACCTCGATGCCGCAGCTGGCGAACTCGCCCCCGTCCCCCAGGGCCCGCACCTGGGCGGTGAGCTTGCCGGGCAGCCACACGTCGTCGTCGTCGCAGAAGGCGATCAGGTCGGTGTCGCAGGCGGCGATGCCGGTGTTCCGCGCGCCGGGCAGCCCGGGGCTGAGCCTGTTGCCCAGGACCCGTACGGATCCGCCCACCCGGGGCAACGGCACCCCGTCCGCCACCACGACCACCGAGAGCTCCCCCGCGTAGTCCTGGCAGAGCACCGCCTCCACGGCCTCGCGCAGCGGCCCGGGACGGTCCCCGCGCGTCGGGATGACCACCCCGACGGACGGCCACCGGCTCACGCCGCCGCCCCCGCGTAGCCGTACCGGGCCCTGAGCGGCCACGTGAGGGCGTTGACCATCCGCCGGTCGCCGTCGGGCAGGCCCGACAGCCACGAGTCGTCCCGCCGCAGCTCCACCCGCCCCACGTGGAAGCGCATCGGGTTGCCCGAGGCGGTGTGGGAGGGCCCCAGCCAGGCGGTGCGCCCCTCGATGAACGGCAGCTCGGGCTCCGGCAGCCCGAGCCGGAGCGCCAGCGCCTTGAGGGTGGCCCCGGGGTCGGCGAGCAGGTCCTCGTACCGGATCCTGGTCACCCGGGCGCCGCGCCCGGGGAGGAGCTCCAGCGCCGCGTTCTGGGCCGCCCACTGGACGGCGGTGCGGGCCGGGCTCCAGCGGGTCATAGGGCGGCCGTCCTCCGGCCGGTGCACGGTCCTGCCCCAGGAATGGGCGACCGCACGCGGGTCCCTGACCACGTGCACGATGCGTACGTCCAGCCCGCCGGCCACCAGGCAGCAGGCCAGCGACGCGTGCTTGCTGGAGTCGATCACGACCGGCGCGCCCACCGCGTCGTACAGGTGACGGTACGCCCGCGCGTACTCGGCCAGGTCGGGATGGGCGATGCGCGCGATCCTGCGGGTGCGGTCGACCCTGGCCCGCAGGGCCAGGATCCGTTCGGCCAGCCGCCGGGTCCATCCACCGAACGCGCGCTCCCCCACGAAGCGCCAGAACGGACAGGACGGAAAGGCCACACCGCACCCGCAGAGCTCTTCCGCGAGGATCCCCCGCTCCCAGAGATGCACCACCTCTCCCAGCGCCACCACGCCGGGAAGCTCGCCGAGGAGCCTCTCGAGCAGCGTGGTGCCGCTGCGGCCGAGGCCGCCGAGGTAAACCACCTGGGCGGTCGCGGGAGTGGGATCGGTCACGGGGAGGGCCTTCGCGTCGCGTGAACACGGAACGCGATGACCCTAGCGCGCAGAGTAATCAGCGGGTAACGAGAACCCTAAAAGATCTACCTCAGCTGGCGTCGATGATCATGCCGGCACCGACCGTGCCGTTCGTGGCCTCGTCCACCAGGATGAAGCCGCCGGTCAGCCGGTTGCGGGCATAGTCGTCGACGAACATCGGCTGCGTGACCCGCAGCGACACCCGTCCGATCTCGTTGAGGCCGAGCGACGTGGCATCCTCGTCGCGGTGCAGCGTGTTGACGTCGAGCCGGTAGTGCAGATCGCGCACCATCGCGCGGGCGGTGCGGGTGGTGTGCTTGATCGTCAGCTTGGACCGGGGCGTCAGCTTGAGGCCGTCGGCCATCCAGCAGACCATCGCCTCCAGCTCCTGCGCCACCTGCGGCTGGTTGTTGGGCCGGGCGATCATGTCGCCGCGCGAGATGTCGAGGTCGTCCTCGAAGCGCAGCGTCACCGACATGGGCGGGAACGCCTCCTCCACCGGCCCGTCGAAGGTGTCGATCGAGGCGATCCGCGTGGTCAGGCCCGACGGCAGGTGCATCACCTCGTCACCGGCCTTGAGCACGCCGCCCGCCACCTGGCCGGCGTAGCCGCGGTAGTCGTGGAAGGCGTGGTCGGTGGCCCGCTGCGGGCGGATGACGTACTGGACGGGGAAGCGCACGTCGGTCAGGTTGCGGTCTGAGGCGATGTGCACGTTCTCCAGGTGGTGCAGGAGGGAGGTGCCGAGGTACCACGGCATGTTCTCCGACCGCGAGACCACGTTGTCGCCGTTGAGCGCGGAGATCGGGATGAAGGTGAGGTCGGAGACGTTCAGCTTGGACGCGAACGCCGTGAACTCCTCCCTGATCTCCTCGAAGCGCTCCCGCGAGTAGTCGACCAGGTCCATCTTGTTGACGGCCAGCACCAGGTGCGGGACGCGCAGCAGCGAGGTCAGGAACGCGTGCCGCCGCGACTGCTCCAGCACGCCCTTGCGGGCGTCGATGAGGATGATCGCCAGGTCGGCCGTGGAGGCGCCGGTGACCATGTTCCTCGTGTACTGGATGTGGCCGGGCGTGTCGGCGATGATGAACTTGCGGCGCGGCGTCGCGAAATAGCGGTACGCCACGTCGATCGTGATCCCCTGCTCCCGCTCCGCCCGCAGGCCGTCGGTCAGCAGCGACAGATCCGTGTATTCGGTGCCCCGGTCGCGCGAGGTCCGCTCGACGGCCTCGAGCTGGTCCTCGAAGATCGCCTTGGAGTCGAAGAGCAACCGTCCGATGAGGGTGGACTTGCCGTCGTCGACGCTTCCCGCAGTGGCAAAGCGAAGAATGTCCATTTAGAAGTAACCCTCTCGCTTACGGTCTTCCATCGCGGCCTCGGACGAGCGGTCGTCGGCCCTGGTGGCCCCGCGCTCGGTGATCCGGGTGGCCGCGATCTCCTCGATGATCTCCTCGACCGTGACGGCCGTGGACTTGACGGCGCCCGTGCAGGTCATGTCACCCACGGTGCGGTAACGCACCACGGACTCGAACAGCGGCTCGTCGTCGCCGCGCTGGACGACGTCGGAGTCGGGCAGCAACATGCCGTCGCGCTCGAAGACCTTGCGGGTGTGGGCGAAATAGATGGAGGGGATCTCGATGCCCTCGCGCCTGATGTAGTCCCAGACGTCGAGCTCGGTCCAGTTGGACAGCGGGAAGACGCGGATGTGCTCGCCCTTGCGGATGCGCGCGTTGTAGAGGTTCCACAGCTCGGGGCGCTGGTTCTTCGGGTCCCACTGGCCGAAGTCGTCGCGGAAGGAGAACACCCGCTCCTTGGCGCGGGCCTTCTCCTCGTCGCGCCGGGCGCCGCCGAACACCGCGTCGAACTCGTGCTCCTCGATCGCGTCGAGCAGCGTCGTGGTCTGCAGCCGGTTGCGCGAGGCGCGCCGGCCGGTCTCCTCGACGACCCGGCCCTGGTCGATGGAGTCCTGCACGCTGGCCACGATCAGCCGAGCGCCCAGCTCGGCCGAGCGGCGGTCGCGGAACTCGATGACCTCGTCGAAGTTGTGGCCCGTGTCCACGTGCATGAGCGGGAACGGGATGGCGGCGGGCCAGAACGCCTTCTCCGCGATGCGGAGCATGACGATCGAGTCCTTGCCCCCGGAGAAGAGCAGACATGGACGCTCGAACTCGGCCGCCACCTCACGCATGATGTGGATGGCCTCTGCTTCGAGCACGTCGAGCTGCGACGTCGTGTAGTCGCGCTGGAGCATGGGAGCTTCCTCCGGCGGTTCAGCGGTGCAGGTCCCGGATCCCGGCGAGCAGGGATGCCGCCAGCTCCGGTAGGGAAACCAGGATATCCGGTAGTGACGGGTCGGCTTGGTTGTAGGTCAGCTCGGAGCCGTCGATACGGCTCGCGTGGGCCCCCGCGGCCAGCGCTACGGCGACCGGCGCGGCGGAATCCCATTCGTACTGGCCACCGGCGTGTACGTACGCCTCCACCTCGCCGGTGAGCACCGCCGAGATCTTGGCTCCGGCGGACCCGATCGGCACCAGGTCGGCGCCGACGAGGTAGGCCAGCTTCTGCACGAACTCGGGCGGCCTGGTGCGGCTCACCGCGATCCGGAACCGGCCCTTCTCGTGGGAGGGCGGCTTCGGCGGCTCGGCGGTCGTCAGCGTGCGCCCCTGGGCCGGCAGCGCCACGGCGCCCGCGCTGAGCCTGCCGCGCTCCCACAACGCCACGTGCACGGCCCAGTCGGCCCTGCCCTCTTCGGAGAACTCCCGGGTGCCGTCGAGCGGATCCACGATCCACACCCGGTCCGCGCCCAACCGGCGTGGGTCGAGCCGCTCTTCACGCGTGGCCTCCTCCGACAGCACGCTGTCGGAGGGCCGCAACCGGGCCAGCGACTCCATGAGGTAGACGTGGGCGGCCCGGTCACCCTCGGCCCGCAGCGCAGCCGGGTCGCCGAACCCCGTGCGCTCGCGGATCCGCAGCAGCCTCTCGCCCGCCTCGGTCGCCAGGTCGCCGGCGAGGGCGTGGTCGTCGCGAATCGTCATCAATATGCTCCTTGCCCGCGGGCGACGGCCGACCAAGTCTTCCACAGGATCTGGAGGTCCAGAGTGAGGGACCAGTTCTCCACGTAACGCAGGTCTAGACGTACGGATTCCTCCCAAGATAGGTCAGATCTACCACTGACCTGCCACAGCCCGGTCAGCCCAGGGCGTACGAGGAGTCGTCGGCGCACGTCGTCACCGTAGCGTGCCACCTCCTCCGGCAGCGGCGGCCGGGGCCCCACGAGCGACATGTGGCCCAGCACGACGTTGATGAGCTGCGGCAGCTCGTCCAGCGAGTGCCGGCGCATCAGCGTGCCGAGAGGAGTGACGCGTGGATCGTTCCGGATCTTGAACAACAGCCCGTCCCGGTCGCTGACCAGAGTGATCTTCTGCTGCTCCGAGCCGCGCCGCATCGTCCGGAACTTCAGGATCGTGAACAGCCGCCCGTCCCGGCCCACCCTGGTCTGCCGGAACAGCGCCGGCCCCGGGCTGGTCGCGCGTACGGCCATCCCCAGCCCCGCCAGGACCGGCGCCAGCAGCACCAGCAGCGTGGCGGCCACCAGCCGGTCGAAGACGTTCTTGACGAGCTGCCTGGCGCCGCCCAGCTCGGGGTGCTCTACGTGCAGCAGCGGCATCCCGGCGACCGGCCTGATCATGGTGCGCGGCCCGGCCACGTCCATCAGCGCGGGCGCGACGACCAGCTCCGTGTGGGTGCGCTCCAGCCGCCAGGCCAGCCGCCGCAGCGCGTGCCCGTCCATCTCTGGGCAGGCCAGCACGGCCACGGTGTCGGCGTCGTACTGGTCCACCACGATCGGCACGTCGCTGAGGTCGCCCGCGACCGGCACGTCGCCCACCCGCTGCCCGGCGTGCCCACCGGGCAGGCAGGCGGCCACGACGTCCATGCCGTGGTGGCGCTCCCTGCGGAAGAGGCGTACGAGCTCGGCGATCGAGGCCGAATGGCCGACCGCCACCACCTTGCGCATGCAGGCGCCCGCGGCCCGGCGGCGCTGCAGGGAGCGGCGCAGGGCGTACCTGAAGACCAGCGTGAAGAGCGTGACCAGCGGCAGGGCCAGCACGACGTAGCCACGGGCCACGTCGGTCTTGGTCACGTAGGAGCCGATGGCGGTGCCGGCGGTCAGCGCCACGCCCGCCTGCACGACCCGGCGGAACTCCTCGGAGCCGACGCCCAGCATGCGCGGCTCGTAGGCCCGGGTGAGCGCCACCGCGCAGCACCACACCACCGGCAGCACCAGGCTGACCAGCAGGTACGGCAGCACGTACGGCGTGAACCCGCCGAACCTGACGGAGAACGCGGTCCCGGCCCCGATCCCCGCCCCGCACAGATCGCCCAGCACCGCCAGCAGCCGGTAGGAGCGGACCCAGGAAAGCGTGCGCGGACCGGCCCCCCAGCCAACCCCATGACCGGTCCTCACGACGGCCATGAGACCTTCACCGCGCACGCGTGCCTCCAGGCGACCATTCCTGAATGGACAGTCACAGATCGTAGCCGCGCGGGAAGCCGGGAACCGGCGAACGACCCTATGCGGTGATCAGCGAGGAGGGCCGGAAATGTGCAGATCAGCCCGGTGGAAGTCGTTCTGGGTGGCCTCCAGGCCGCGGGTCATCAGCGACTCCACGACGTCGGCGGCCCGGTCCACGAGGAAGGGCAGGTCCTTGCGCTCCATGGTGGCGAAGTCCCTGAGCACGAAGGAGGCGGCGTCCATGCGGCCGGGCGGGCGCCCGATGCCGAACCGGACCCGGAGATAGTCACGGGTGCCGAGGACCTTGGTGATGGACTTGAGCCCGTTGTGGCCGTTGTCGCCACCGCCCAGCTTGGCCCGCAGCGCGCCGTAGGGCACGTCGAGCTCGTCGTGGACGACGATCAGCCGCTCGGGGCCGATCTTGTAGAAGTCGGCGAGCGCCTTGACGGGCCCGCCGGAGAGGTTCATGTACGTCAGGGGCTTGGCCAGGATGGCAGCACGTGTCTCGCACACCTCGGCCCGGCTCTTGTGGGCCTTGAACCGCCCGCCGGCCCTGGCGGCCAGCTCGTCGAGCACCATGAAGCCCGCGTTGTGCCGGTTACCCGCGTATTCGGGGCCCGGGTTGCCCAGTCCGGCGATCAGCCAGCGATCCATGAGATCCCCCTGCAGCGGAACGGGACGGCTCGAGTCCGGCCGCCCCGTTCACGAGTGAACCCGTCGCGCCTACTCGGCGGCCTCTGCGGACTCGCTCTCGGCGGCCTCCGCGGTCTCGCCCTCGGCGACCGCCTCGGTCTCCGCCGGAGCCTCGACCGGCTTGTTGATGACGTGCAGGACGACGACCTCGGGGTCGGCGATCAGGGTCGCGCCCTGGGGCAGCTTCAGGTCGGCGGCCGTGACCACGGTGCCGATCTCGAGGCCCTCGACGTCGACCTCGACGCCGGTCGGGATGTGGGTGGCCTCGGCCTCCACCGCGATGGAGACGAGCTGCTGGTCGAGCAGGCCCTCGGAGTTGACGTCGCCGACCGTGGTGACCGGGATCTCGACCGTGACCTTCTCGCCGCGCTTGACCAGGAGCAGGTCGACGTGCTCGACGAAGCCCTTGATCGGGTCGCGCTGCACGCCCTTGGGCAGGGCGAGCTCGTCGACGCCGTCACCCTTGAGGTGGATCAGCACGTTGGCGGTGCGCAGGGCGAGCAGGACCTCGTGGCCCGGCAGGGTCAGGTGCTTGGGCTCGATGCCGTGCCCGTAGAGAACGGCGGGCACCTTGTCGGCGCGGCGGATCTTGCGAGCGGCGCCCTTGCCGAACGCGGTGCGCGGCTCGGCGGCGATACGTACTTCAGACACGACATCTCCTAGGGATGCGGTAGACGGACTGTCTGCGCTCCCCCTCACCCGCCCTAGCGGAAGGCGTTACGAGCGCAACCCTCATAGCTTAATGGCTCAGGTGTCTCCTTCGAACAAGCTGGTGACCGAGCCGTCCTGGAAGATCTCGGTGATCGCGCGGGCGATGAGCGGCGCGATGGACAGCACGGTCAGCTTGTCGAAGCGGTTGGCCTGCGCCAACGGCAGCGTGTTGGTGACGACGACCTCGGAGATCCGGGAGTTCTTCAGCCGGTCCACGGCGGGGTCGGAGAAGACCGCGTGGGTGGCGGCGACGATGACGTTGGTGGCGCCCTGCTCGTAGAGGGCGTCGGACGCCTTGCAGATCGTGCCCGCGGTGTCGATCATGTCGTCGATGAGCACGCAGGTGCGGCCGCGTACGGTGCCGACGACCTCGCTGACCTTCACCGAGTTGGCCACGTCGAGGTCGCGGCGCTTGTGGATGAACGCCAGCGGCGTGCCCAGCGTGTCGGCCCAGCGCTCCGACAGCCGCACGCGGCCGGTGTCGGGCGAGACGACCGTGGTGTTCTCCAGGTCGAGCTTGTTCTTGAGGTAGCTCTCCAGGACCGGCATGGCGAACAGGTGGTCCACCGGGCCGTCGAAGAAGCCCTGGATCTGCGAGGTGTGCAGGTCGATCGACATGAGCCGGTCGGCGCCCGCGGTCTTGAACAGGTCGGCCATCAGCCGGGCCGTGATGGGCTCGCGACCGCGGCCCTTCTTGTCCTGGCGGGCGTAGCCGAAGAACGGCATGACCACGGTGATGCGCTTGGCGGAGGCCCGCTTGAGCGCGTCGACCATGATGAGCTGTTCCATGATCCACTTGTTGATGGGCCCGGTGTGGCTCTGGATGACGAAGGCGTCGCAGCCGCGTACGGACTCCAGGTAGCGGGCGTAGATCTCGCCGTTGGCGAAGTCGATGAGTTTGGTGGGGGTGAGGGAGACGCCGACGTGCTCGGCCACCTCCTCGGCCAGCTCCGGATGGGCCCGCCCGGAGAAGAGCATGAGGTTCTTCTCGCCGGGCTGCTTGATGCTGGTCACTGCTGACTCTCCTGCTCTTGCTCGGTCAGCGCCCGCTCCGCGGCCGCTGCCGACTTCGTGCCCGCGCGCCTGCGCAAGACCCATTTCTCGATGTTGCGCTGCCGCGCACGTGCCACACCAATGGCGCCGGGGGGTACGTCGTCGGTGATGGTCGAGCCCGCCGCCGTGTAGGCGCCGTCATTGACCGTCACGGGAGCGACGAGCATGGTGTCGCAGCCGACGAACGCGCCGTCACGCACGGTGGTGTGGTGCTTGTTGACCCCGTCGTAGTTGACGAAGACCGTGGAGGCGCCGATGTTGACGTCGTCGCCGATCGTGGCGTCCCCCGCGTAGGACAGGTGCGGCACCTTGGAGCGCTGGCCGACCTTGGTGTTCTTCATCTCGACGAACGTGCCGGCCTTGGACCTGCGGCCGAGCACGGTGCCGGGGCGCAGGTAGGCGTAGGGGCCCACGTTGGCCTCCGGGCCGATCTCGGCGCTGTCGCAGACGGCGTTGCGGACCACCGCGCCCTCGCCGACGAGGGTGTCGGTCAGCGTGGTGGCGGGCCCGACCTCGGCGCCGGCCTCGATGGCGGTGCTGCCGTGGAGCTGGGTGCCGGGGTGGATGACCGCGTCGGGCTCGATGCGTACGCCGACGTCGATCCAGGTGCTGGCCGGGTCGATGATCGTGACGCCGGCGCGCATGTGGGCCTCCAGCAGGCGCTGGTTGAGCACCTTGCGGGCGGCGGCCAGCTGCACGCGGTCGTTGACGCCCTCGACCTCGACGAAGTCGCCGGCCACGCACGCTCCGACCCGGTGGCCGTCGCGGCGCAGGATGGCCAGGACGTCGGTGAGGTATTCCTCGCCCTGGGCGTTGTCGGTGGACACGCGCTTGACCGCGTCGGCGAGCAGGAGGCCGTCGAAGGCGTAGATGCCGGAGTTCATCTCCTTGATGGCGCGCTGCGCGGGGCTGGCGTCCTTCTCCTCGACGATCTCCAGCACCGCGCCGGCGTCGTCGCGGATGATCCGCCCGTAGCCGGTCGGGTCGGGCACCTCGGCCGTCAGCACGGTGACCGCGTTGCCGTCGGCGGCATGCCGGTCGAGCAGCTCGGTCAGGGTCTGGGTGCGCAGGAGCGGCACGTCGCCGTACGTGACCAGGACCGTGCCGGAGATCGTGCCGACCTCTTCGAGCACGGTCCGCACGGCGTGGCCGGTGCCCCGCTGCTCCCGCTGGACGACGGCGCGGGCGTCGGGGCTGGTGGCGGCCAGATGGCCGCCGACCCGCTCCAGCGCGTGGCCGATGACGACGATGAGCTGCTCGGGACCGAGGTCGCGGGCGGCGGAGAGCATGTGGTCGACCAGCGCGCGGCCGCACACCTCATGCAGGACTTTCGGGGTCTGGCTCTTCATCCGGGTGCCCTCGCCGGCGGCGAGGACGATGACGGCTGCCGGGCGCGGCACACTCACGGACTGAGGCTCCCTGTGACTGGACGGATCAGGGTTCGGTGCGATCAACTGCACGGCTACGGTGGGCCGCGTTCAGCGGTCCGTCGCAGCCTGCCCACTGGGCAGCTACCCTCCCGACACCGTGAGGATACCTGTCCTTCCCCCGAACATTCTCGGGGGGAGGCACCTCAGCGCTCCCGGAAGAGGACTCGAACCCCTACAAAGTGGACCAAAACCACTTGTCCTGCCGATTAGACGATCCGGGACAGATCGGACACGTGATGTCCGACACCCCCCTACGATACCGACCCCGCACCCTGGCGCGCGCCGGTAATTCTCCCTCTCCCCCGCCTCGCCACGCCACTCGCGTAACAGACCCCCCGAAACGGCGCAAGACACGAAACCCACGCACCTCATGCGTCGGGGCGTCACCTTCTCCACATTCACGCCTTAGGTCTTCCTTACTTACGCTGGCGTAGGTTACGGTTGCGTAGACCGGACATTCATCCTCATACATGTCGTTGGAGGTCGCCCATGACCGTTCTCGCCGAGCGCTCATCATCTGCCCCGAAGCCCGACTTCGAACCCGAGCCGAAGTCCAAGTCCGAACTCGTCATCTTCGGCCTGGTCGTGGGGCTGCCCCTCGTCGCGATCGCGGCCGCCGTGCCGCTGGCCTGGGGGTGGGGACTCGGCTGGACGGACATCGCCATCGCCTTCGTCTTCTACGTCGTCTCCGGACTCGGCGTCACCGTCGGCCTGCACCGCTACTTCACGCACGGCTCGTTCAAGGCCAAGCGCCCGCTGAAGATCGCGATGGGCATCGCGGGCAGCCTGTCCCTGGAGATGTCCGTGCTGGACTGGGTGGCCACCCACCGCAAGCACCACAAGTTCTCCGACAAGGAGGGCGACCCGCACTCGCCGTGGCGCTTCGGCCCTGGCTTCAAGAACATGGCCAAGGGCCTGCTCTACGCCCACATGGGCTGGCTGTTCGAGAGCGAGCGGACCAACCGGGAGAAGTACGCCCCGGACCTGTGCAAGGACCAGGACGTGCTCAAGCTGCACAAGTGGTTCGGCGCGCTCGCGCTCACCTCGATCCTGCTCCCCGGCGTGCTGGGCCTGCTGCTCACCTGGTCCTGGCAGGGCGGGCTGACCGCGCTGTTCTGGGGCTCGCTCGTACGCATCGGGCTGCTGCACCACGTGACCTGGTCGATCAACTCGATCTGCCACGTCTTCGGCGAGGAGGACTTCCAGGTCCGCGACAAGTCGCGCAACGTGTGGTGGCTGGCCATCCCCTCCTTCGGCGAGTCCTGGCACAACCTGCACCACTCCGACCCGACCTGCGCCAGGCACGGCGCACTGAAGGGCCAGATCGACCTGAGCGCCGGCCTCATCCGGATCTTCGAGAAGCTGGGCTGGGTGTACGACGTCCGCTGGCCGACGCCTGAGCGTCTGGCGGCGAAGCGCATTGCCTGATGTCAATCAGGCGGTGAACGGCCATGGATCCGTGGCCGTCATTATGGAGACCGTGACCGAACCCCGATCCCGCAGACGTATGTCCGGTGCAGAGCGGAGAGAGCAGCTGATCCACATCAGCCGCACCCTCTTCGCCGAGAAGGGGTTCGACGGGACCTCTATCGAGGAGATCGCTGCTACCGCACAGGTGTCGAAACCCGTGGTGTACGAACATTTCGGCGGCAAGGAAGGCGTCTACGCGGTCGTCGTTGACCGCGAGATGCAGAAGCTGCTCGGCATGATCACCGAAGCCCTCTCCGCCTCCCATTCCCTGGTCAAGCTGGAGCGGGCCGCGCTGGCCCTGCTGCGCTACATCGAGGAGAGCAGCGAGGGCTTCCGCATCCTGGTGCGCGACTCGCACGCCGCCTCGGGCACCGGCACGTTCGCGAGCCTGATCAGCGAGATCGCGAGCCAGGTCGAGGACGTGCTGGCCGACGAGTTCGCCTCCCGGGGCTACGACCCCAAGCTGGCGCCGATGTACGCCCAGATGCTGGTCGGCATGGTCGCGCTGACGGGCCAGTGGTGGCTCGACGTTCGCAAGCCGGGCCGCGAGGAGGTCGCCGCCCATCTGGTCAACCTGGCGTGGAACGGCCTGACCGGGCTCAACCCCAACCCGACGATCACCGCCACGAGCCGCGCGCACACGCCCGCGGTCAAGCCGCGCACCACCAACGAGAAGGAGCTGCGCGAGTTCGAGAAGGCCCGCGAGAAGGAGCTCAAGGAGGCGGAGAAGGTCCGCCAGCGGGAGCTCAAGGAGGCCGAGAAGGCCCGGGTGCGCGAGCTGAAGGAACGCGAGCGGCTGCTCAAGGAGGCGGAGAAGGCCCGCGAGCGGGAGGAGAAGATCCGCCAGCGGGAGGCCCGGCTGGCGGAGCGGGCCGCCCGTCTCGAACAGGTAGATCATCCTGAGTGAGCCTTGAACGAGTAGGGCGTCAGGAGTGACGATTGGGTTGAGCAGGGCTGACCATCCGGGGTGAGCCGTTGCGGCTACGTTAACGTTCTGTTCAACCAAACGGGGCAATATACGCCATATGTCCGCGGAACCGTTCCAGCCTGCCAACGACCTGCCCCTACCACAGGAGCGGTTTCTCAACCGCGAAGAAAGCTGGCTCCAGTTCAACGAGCGCGTGCTCGAACTGGCCGAGGATCCCTCGCTGCCGCTGCTCGAACGGGTCCGCTTCCTCGCCATCTTCGCCAACAACCTGGACGAGTTCTTCAGGGTCCGCGTCGCCGGGCTCAAACGCCGCATGGCGACCGGCCTGCTGCTGCGGACCAAGAGCGGGCTCAAGCCGCGCGAGGAGCTGGCCAGGATCGCGACGATCGCGGACGAGCTGGCCAGGCGGCACGCGGCGGCCTTCCACCAGCAGGTCTGCCCACAGCTCGCCGGCGAAGGCATCGAGATCGTCCGGTGGGACGACCTGGGCCGCGAGGAGCGTACTGAGCTGCGCAAGCTGTTCAGGGAGCGGATCAGGCCGGTGCTGACGCCGCTGGCCGTGGATCCCGCTCACCCGTTTCCGTATATTTCCGGGCTCAGCCTGAATCTTGCCGTCCTGGTGAGGAATCCGGCGACCGATCACACCGTGTTCGCCCGGGTCAAGGTTCCTTCGCAGCTGCCCCGCTTCGTACCCGCGTCCAAAGACCGGTTCGTCCCGCTCGAGGATGTCATCGCCGCCCACCTCGGGCAGCTCTTCAAGGGCATGGAGATCCTCCAGCACCACGTCTTCCGCGTCACCAGGAACGAGGATCTCGACGTCGACGAGGACGTCACCGAGAACCTCATGCAGGCCCTGGAGAAGGAGCTCCTCAAGCGGCGGTTCGGCCCGCCCGTGCGGCTAGAGGTCGAGAACACGATCACGCCCGAGGTGCTGGCGCCGCTCGTGGAGGAGCTGGAGCTGGCCCCGCACGAGATCTACCGCCTGCCCGGGCCGCTCGACCTGTCGGGCCTGCACGCCATCGCCGACCTGGACCGGGGTGAGCTGAGCTACCGGCCGTTCGTGCCGGCCGAGGTGATCAACGCCGAGGACGACATCTTCTCGACGCTGCGCGAGCGCGACGTGCTGCTGCACCACCCGTACGACTCGTTCGCCACCAGCGTGCAACGCTTCATCGAGGTGGCCGCCGAGGATCCCAGGGTCCTGGCCATCAAGCAGACCCTCTACCGGACCAGCGGCGACTCCCCCATCGTGAACGCCCTGATCGACGCGGCCGAGGCGGGCAAGCAGGTCGTGGTGGTCGTCGAGATCAAGGCCCGCTTCGACGAGCACGCCAACATCTCCTGGGCCCGCAAGCTGGAGCGCGCCGGCTGCCACGTCGTCTACGGCGTGGTCGGGCTGAAGACCCACTGCAAGCTCGCCCTGGTCGTCCGCCAGGAGCCGTCCGGCGAGCTGCGCCGCTACTGCCACATCGGCACCGGCAACTACAACCCCAAGACCGCCCGCCAGTACGAGGACTTCGGCCTGCTCACGGCCGACCCGCTGGTCGGCGAGGACGTGACGGACCTGTTCATCCACCTGACCGGCTACTCCCACCACTCCGCCTACCGGCGGCTGCTGGTGGCGCCGCACTCCATGCGCAGCGGGCTGGTGGCCAGGATCGAGCGGGAGATCGCCCACCAGCAGGCCGGGCGACCCGCGCGGATCAGGATCAAGACGAACTCGCTTGTGGACGAGCCGATCATCGACGCCCTCTACCGCGCCTCCAGGGCCGGTGTCCCGGTCGACCTGTGGGTACGCGGCATCTGCATCCTCCGTCCAGGCATCCCTGACCTGTCGGAGAACATCCGCGTACGTTCGGTCCTCGGGCGGTTCCTCGAACACTCCCGCGTGTACGAGTTCGGCCTCGGACGGCGACCCGAGGTCTGGATCGGCAGCGCGGACCTGATGCGCCGCAACCTCGACCGCCGCGTGGAGGCGCTGGTCAAGGTGACGTCGCAGCAGCACAAGGCCTATCTCATCGAACTGATGGACCACGCCATGGCGGAGACCACGAACGCGTGGTGGCTCAACTCCGACGGCACCTGGGCCCGCCATCAGGGCGAGGACCTGCAGAGCCGTCTCATCGGCACACGCCGCTGGAGGACCGTTGATGACTGACCTGCTCCGGGCAGCCGGAGCCGTGGTCTGGAGGGGCGAGCAGAGCAGCCCCGAGGTGGCCGTCATCCACCGCCCCGGCTATGACGACTGGACCTTCCCCAAGGGCAAGCTGAAGTCCGGGGAGCACGTGATCGCGGCGGCCCTGCGCGAGGTGCGCGAGGAGACCGGCCTGACCGTGCTGCTCGGCCGCGCGCTGCCGCCCATCCACTACATGAGCACCGGCCGGCTCAAGCGGGTCGACTACTGGGTGGCGCAGGAGGCCGCCGACGGCGGGTTCGAGCCCGGTGACGAGGTCGACAAGCTGCGCTGGCTGCCGTTGGCGGAGGCCAGGCGGCTACTGACGTACGAGTGGGACGTGGGGCTGCTGCGCGCCCTGGGCGCCGCGCCGCTGGAGACCGTGCCCCTCGTCCTCGTACGGCACGGCTCGGCCGGCTCCAGGAGCGAGTGGCCCGGCGAGGACGTCGCGCGCCCGCTGGACACCGACGGGGCCTCCCAGGCGTCGAACCTGGCCACTGCCCTGCCCGCCTACCGGCCCGAACTGCTGCTGAGCTCGCCCAGCGCCCGCTGCGTACAGACGCTGGAGCCGTACGCGGGCGAGGTCGGGGCCGACATCAGGATCGAGCCGCTGCTCAGCGAGGAGAGCCAGGATCCGCAGAAGACCCCCGCGCTGGTCGGGGACCTTTCCGCGCCCGCCGTCGCGTGCAGCCACGGCAAGGTGCTGCCCGGGTTGATCGAAGCGCTGAGCGGCAAGAGCGTGCACCTGCGCAAGGGCGCGTTCGCCGTGCTGCACAGGGCCGGCGGGCGCGTGGTCAGCGTCGAGCGCTATCCCACGTGACGGGCAACCGCGCGTACCCGTCGGCGATCCTCCCCTCGCTGCGCGGCAGCTCCGCTTCCGGGACGGCCGACCGCAGGGTCGGGAAGCGCTGGAACAGCCTGCTGAACACCGCTTCCAGCTCGACCCTGGCCAGGCTGGCGCCGATGCAGAAGCGCGGGCCGTACCCGAAGCTCAGGTGCGGGTCGGTTTGCGGACGGCGCAGGTCGAACACATCCGGATCCGGATAGATCCGCTCGTCCCGGTTGGCCGCGCCCGGCGTGATCACGACCGCCTCGCCCCTGCGGATGGTACGGCCGCCGATCTCGATGTCCTCGTGCGCGTACCTGGGCAGGCCGTGCAGGCTGGGCACGGCCATCCGGAGGATCTCCTCCACCGCGCCGGGGGCCAGCCCCGGATCGGCCTTGAGCAGGTCGAGCTGGTCAGGGTTGGCGAGCAGGAGCAGCACGCCGAAGTCGATGCGGTTGACCGTGGTCTCGTGCCCGGCGAACAGCAGCGTCGCGGCCAGGTCGGCGATCGTCCCGTCGTCGTCCAGCTCCTTCGCCAGGTCCGACAGGACGTCCTCGGCCGGCTCGCGCCGCTTGCGCTCGATCAGGCCGGCCATGTACGCGCTCAGCTCCTCCCTGGCGGCCTGGCTCTTCTCGGTGTCCAGCATGTCCCCCATGCGCTGGGAGACGCCCCCGAAGTACTCCCTGTCCTCGTACGGGACGCCCAGGAGCTGGCAGATGACCAGCACGGGGAGCGGGAAGGACAGCTCGGCGTGCAGGTCCGCCGGCGGCGACAGCTTGGCTAGGTGGTCGAGCCGCTCGTCCACCAGCGAGCCGACGTGGTCGCCGAGCCGCTTCATGCGGCGCGCGGAGAAGGACGGCATGAACAGCTTGCGCATGCGGTCGTGCTCGGCCTTCTCCGTGGCCGCGTCGCCCTGGGGCCCGCCGAGCAGGGCGGACCCCGACAGACGCGCGGCCTTGTCCGGTTCCGGGTGCGAGCGTCCGAGCCGGCCGTCGTTGAACAGCGCGCGGGCGTCCTCGTACCCGCTCACCAGCCAGAACTCGTCGCCCATCCGGGTGCGTACCTTCGCGATGCCCTTCTCGGCCCGCAGTTCCCGGTACGCCTCGGGCACCTCGAGCAGACTGCTGCGTTCGAAGGGAATGGTAGGAAGGTGACTCATAGAACCTTCGTAACCGCTTTGAGCGTCTCCTTCCAGACCCTGGGGAACTCCTTGTGGGCTCGCTCGGCGGCATTGCGCTCGATCCCGATCAGCAGCCCGTAGGTGAACGTGTCCTCGCCCGCCTGCCGCGCGCTCTCCGCCTCCTTGGCCAGGGTCTCCTGCGCGACCACCCCGTCCTGGTAGGTCCCGAGAACCTCCTGGATGTCCTCGGACAGCTTCGCGAGCTTGCCCATGCCGGCGCCGAGGCTCGGCTGGAGCGCTTCGGCGGTGTAACGAGCGCGTTTGGCCGCCTTGCGCACGTCGTGCATGGCGATCTCGCGGCGCTCCACGTCGTCGATGGCCTGGGCGTGGTCGTACGCCTTGGTCACCCGCTCCCAGTTGGCCACCGCGATGGCGTGCAGCTTCTCCTCCGCCGGCTTGGCCGCGGCCTTGCCCAGGGCCGGGGCGGAGACGAGCTCGTCCAGCGCGTCGAGCAGGACGTAGTAGCGCTCCCCGCTGAGCACCTCCTTGATCCGCCCGTACGCCTCCTCCTCGCGCCTCTGCAGGTCCGAGCCGAGCCGGGTCTGGATGGGACCCGTCACCAGCTCCGGCGCCAGGCCGGACAGCATCTTGGCGTACCTGGCCCGGATCACCTCTAGGTCGCGGGCCTCGCCGAGCACGTTGCCGAGCCAGCGCAGCTCCTCCTGGAGCTCGCCGGTGTCGACCACGACGGTCTTGAACGCCTTGAGCGCGCTGCGCATCCGCCGGGAGGCCACGCGCATCTGGTGCACGGCGTCCTCCTCGGCCCGGCGGACCCGCGGATCCTGCGAGAGGAGGGCCTTGACCTGGCCGGACAGGTAGGCGATGACGATCTCGCCCGCTGAGCCCGGTTTCGTGGGGGCCGTGGGGAGGGGGGCGGGCTCGAGCAGTTTCGCGAGCTTGCTGGCCGCCTCGGACGGGCTGGCCCCGGCCTTCCTGAGTCGCTTGCCGACCTTGGCCAGCAGCGCCTGGCTGCCGCCTTCGAGGAGCTCGGCCTCGACCTCGCGCCACCGTACGACCTTGGGCTCCTCGCCGTACACGGTGCCCTTGACGCGGTCGTCGGCGATCTCGACCAGGCCGGTCTCGCCGTCGAGCAGGACCGTGACGGTTCTGCGGGTGTCCAGCTCGGCGACCGGCTGCAGCTCGGCGCCGCGGGTGTAGGCACGGACGAGTTCGGCCAGCTCATCGGGCACCACCTTGGTGCTGCGGGTGAGCGGGTGTGTGATCTCCTGGCGTACGCCCTTGGCCTTGGGCAGCTTCAGATGCCAGCCCGGATCGGCGCCACCCCGTCTTCGCCTGAGCGTGACGCCTCGGGAGGCCAGCCTCAGATCGGGCGTGTCATAGTAAAGAGCCACAAGCTGGTAGCTCTTCGGGCCGACCACGTCCGCCAGTCCGCTGAGGTCCGGGACCGCGTACTCCGGGGAAACGTCGAACTTGTCCTCGATCTCGATGCCCACTGCACCTCGCAAGAGTCCGATTTCGGACCATGATGCCACCGTTGGGTGAACATCACACGGGTTGCAGGAGTTCGATTCTGTTGCCAACCGGGTCAGAGACGTAGATCCGCCGGTATCCGGGGAACAGGTGGTCAGGGACGGCGTCGGGCAGTTTGGCGGCGTACGCGGCGAGATCGTCCACCAGGAAGGCGGGGTGGGCCTTGCGGGCGGGCCTGAAGTCGTCCTCGATGCCGAGGTGGACCTCCACGCCGTCACCCCTGAACCAGGCGCCGCCCCGGTCGGCCAGCTCCGGCGGCTTGGGCACCTCGCGCAGGCCGAGGACGCCCTCGTAGAACTCTCTTAACAGCGGCTCGCTGCCCCTCGGCGCGGCGAGCTGCACGTGGTGCAACCGGGTGATCCTCATCGCTGCGCCACCACGAAGATCCTCCTGAACGGGAAGGGCGTGCCGTAGCTCCTGGCCGGATAGGCCTCGGCGAGCGGGCCGGCCAGGTCCTGCTTGAACCGCCGCTGCTCGTCCGGGTCGAGGCGGTCCAGGATCGGGCGCAGGGCGGTGCCGGAGACCCAGTCGAGGACGGGGTTCTCCCCGTGCAGGATGTGCACGTACGTCGTCTCCCACGCGTCCGCCTGGGAGCCGCCGTCGTTGAGCATGTCGACGTATTCGAGGGGCTCGCCGACCGGGTTTCCCCTGGTGAAACCGCCGAGCTTGTCCGACCAGGCGCGGGAGGAGCACAGCTCGCGGATCGCGACGTGGCTGGGGGCGTCGAAGTTGCCCGGCACCTGGAAGGCCAGCCAGCCGCCCGGCGCCAGGTTCTCCATCCAGTGCTCCAGCACGTCGCGGTGCTCGGGCACCCACTGCAGCACGGCGTTGGAGATGATCACGTCCATGGGCCGGTCGGGGCGCCACATGGCGACGTCGGCGACCGCGAACCTGATCGGGGTCTCCAGCTTGCGGGCCTTGGTGATCATCGCCGGCGAGGAGTCGAAGCCCTCGATCGTCGCCTCGGGCCAGCGATTGCCCAGCTCCACGGTGAGTTCACCGCTGCCGCAGCCCGCGTCCACGACATAATCGGGCGCGACCGCCCCCACTCTGGAGATCAGCTCGATGAACGGCCGCGACCGCTCGTCCGCGTAGACGGCGTACGTCACAGGGTCCCAGATATCTCTTGACATGAAGATAATTGATATCGAGAGAGATATCTCGATGTCAAGACAGTACACTCTTGTGTCATGACGGAGGATGCTAGAGACGAGGTCGATCGGCTCGTCGCGGCTTGGCGAACGGAGCGCCCCGACCTCGACGTCGAGCCGCTCCAGGTGCTCTCCAGGGTGTCACGACTGGCCAAGCATCTCGACCGGGCGCGGCGGGCGGCGTTCGCCGAACACGATCTGGAGCCGTGGGAGTTCGACGTGCTCACGGCGCTGCGGCGGGCCGGGAAGCCGTACGAGCTCAGCCCCGGGACCTTGCTGCGGGCCACGCTGGTGACCTCTGGGACGATGACGAACCGCATCGACCGCCTCGCCCAGGCGGGGCTGGTACGGCGACGGCCCGATCCCGAGGACCGGCGGGGGGTACTGGTGTCGCTGACGGACACGGGGTTGGCGCGGGTGGACGCGGCGTTCGCGGACTTGTTGCGGCGGGAGCAGGAGTTGTTGTCGGGGTTGGGCGAGGCCGATCAGCGCACCCTCGCGTCCCTCCTCCGCACCCTCCTCGCCCCCTTCGACTCCCCCCGCTGACCCTCGAACGCCATCCGGCGCCCCTCCCCGGGACGCTTCCCGCCGACTCTCTTCGGGGACGCTCTCCCGCCTCCCACCCCCAGACACCTGCATCCGCCACCACCCCGCCCAGGCGAACCCGCCCCTGCCGACCCAGCTCAGGCGGGTCCCGTCCCAGAC
The DNA here is from genome assembly GCF_040674815.1 of Nonomuraea sp. NPDC049709. NCBI lineage: Bacteria > Bacillati > Actinomycetota > Actinomycetes > Streptosporangiales > Streptosporangiaceae > Nonomuraea > Nonomuraea sp. NPDC049709. Next base: position 39,752 of record NZ_JBFANM010000051.1, on the reverse strand, counting down.
CCACCCAGCCCAGGCAAGCCCCCTCCCAGACCGACCCAGCCCAAGGCGAGCCCCCGTCCGAGCCTTGACCCCGCTCAACCTTCTGGCGGCGCAGCCCTCAATCCCGCTCAACTTCCGGCGCGGAAGGACCTCAACCCGGCTCAACCTTCCGGCGCCGCAGATCTCAACCCCGCTCGACCTTCCGGCGCCGCAGCCCTCCACCCCGCTCAACCTTCCGGCGCCGCAGCCCTCCACCCCGCTCAACCTTCCGGCGCCGCAGACCTCAACCCCGCACGCACGCAGCGCAACTCCACCTGCCACATCCGCTCAAGACACGCCGGCCCGGCGCCTGCGAACCGTGCTGCGCCTGACCGCCGTGTCCCGGCCCGTCCAGAGCCGGGCACGGCCGCACCGGGTCGTGTCCACAGACCTCGGAACGACCGCGCGCCAAGTCAACCGTCCCCGGCCCCCTCAAGCCGGGGAACAGCCGTGTGAAGTCGGCCATCCCCCGAGCCAGGAACGCTGGCGGGCGTCCGGTCAGTCGCCCAGGCGGTCGGCCACTTCCAGCCACTCGGCCTCGATCGTGTCCTTCTGGGCCGTGATATCGCGAAGCTGGGCATCAAGCGAGCCGAGCTTGGCGTAGTCGCTGGCCGCCTCCGCCATGGCGGCGTGGAGGCGGGACTCCTGGTCACCCAGCTTGTCGAGCTGGCGTTCGAGGCGGCTGAGCTCCTTACGGAGCTCCCGTTCCTCCTTGGCCGACAGCCCGCCGTCCTTCACCTGGCCGGACGTGTCGGGAGCCGCCGCTCCTGCGACCGTACCGACGGTCGCCGGGCCACTGGACACCGCACCACCGGCGTCGGGACGGCCCGTCGTCGCGGCGGTGGCGAGGCGGGCGGTCACGGCCGTGCCCGCCGCGCGCCGTTCGAGGTATTCCTCCACCCCGCCCGGCAGCAGTGACAACTTGCCGTCGCCGAGCAGCGCCACAGAACGGTCGGTCACCCGCTCCAGGAAGTAGCGGTCGTGGCTGACCAGGATCAGCGTGCCGGGCCAGCCGTCCAGCAGGTCTTCGAGCTCGTTGAGCGTCTCGATGTCGAGGTCGTTGGTGGGCTCGTCGAGCAGCAGGACGTTGGGGTCGTCCATCAGGAGCCGGAGCAGCTGCAGCCGCCGCCGCTCACCGCCCGACAGGTCGCCGACCATCTTCCACTGCGCCTCGCCCCGGAAGCCGAGGCGTTCGAGGAGTTGGGAAGCGGTCCACTCCCTCTTGCCGAGCTGGAGGTATTTGCGTACTTCCTCGACCGTCTCCAGCACGCGCCGCGTCGGGTCGAGCTCGGCCAGTTCCTGGGACAGGTGCGCCAGACGTACCGTCTTGCCGCGGACCACCCGCCCGGAGTCGGGCTTGATCGTGTCGGCGAGCAACCGCAGCACGGACGACTTGCCGGACCCGTTGACGCCGATCAGCCCGATCCGGTCACCCGGGCCGAACTGCCACGTGAGGTGGTCGAGCACCAGCGGCCCGGTGCCGGGACCGCCGGCGTGCAGGGTGACGTCTTCGAGGTCGTAGACGGTCTTGCCGAGCCGGGCCGCGGCGAACCGCATGAGCTCGACGGTCTCGCGCGCTGGGGGCTCGTTCGCGATCAGGGCCTGGGCGGCCTCGATGCGGAACTTCGGCTTGGACGTACGGGCGGGCGGGCCGCGGCGCAGCCAGGCGATCTCCTTGCGCATGAGGTTCTGGCGGCGTTCCTCGGTGACCTGGGCGATCCGCGCGCGCTCGGCCTTGGCCAGCACATAGGCGGCATAACCACCCTCGTAGCGCTCGACCCGGCCGTCCACGACCTCCCAGGTGCGGGTGGACACGGCGTCGAGGAACCACCGGTCGTGCGTCACGACCACCAGCGCGTTCTTCTGCACCGCCAGGTGCCCGGCCAGCCACGCGATGGCCTCGATGTCGAGGTGGTTCGTGGGCTCGTCCAGCATGATCAGGTCGTGGTCGTCGATGAGCAGCCGGGACAGCGCCGTACGCCTGCGCTCGCCGCCGGACAGATCACCGGCCCTGGAGTCGAGGTCGAGGTCGCCGATCAGGTTGGACAGGATCTCGCGGACCCGCTGATCACCGGCCCACTCGTGCTCGGCCAGCCCGCCGAGGACCGTCTGTCGAATGGTGGCCGTGGGGTCGAGGTCGTCCTGCTGCGACAGGAACCCGACCCGCAGGCCACGGTTGTGGGTGACACGACCGCTGTCAGGTCGTACGGCTCCTGCGATGACCGAGAGCAGGGTCGTCTTGCCGCCGCCGTTGCGCCCGACGACGCCAATGCGTTCGCCGGCCTCCACACCGAGGGAGACGTCGCTGAGGAGTGGCTTGGGCCCATACGCATGGGAAACCGACTCAAGATTGACCAGATTCATGGCCTTCCCAGGGTATCGGCTCCCCACCGACCTCCCACCCGCCCAACGGGCACCTCACTGCCCGAGCACAAGTCCTCCCCGTAGACGGGGTCTCGGGTGCCACCGTGCCGCATCGCCCGGCCAGCACCCCATCGCCCGAGCGCTGGTCCTCCCCGTAGGCGCCGCCGAGCACCAGTCCTCCCGTTGGCGCCGCCCGAGCGCAGCCTGCCTCTGGGCGGGGTCTCGGGGCTCCCGTGCTGTACCCCGCCCGACCAGCAGGCGGCACGCGAGCGCTGCGCGGCAGGCGACATATGAGGGCGGGTGGCAGAGGCGGGACCGCCTTGGCCGGGGCATCGTCACAAGCCCTCGCCGCGGCGCACTTGGTCTGGTATCGCGGCACGCCCTCGCCGAGAGCACATTTGGTCTGGTATCGCGGCACGCCCTCGTCCATGGCACCACCACGAACGGATCGTCTGCGGCATCACCGCGACCGGATCGTCTGCGGCGTCACCGCGACCAGAGCACCCTCGGCATCAGCACAACTGGACGGTCTGCGGCATCAGCGCAACTGGACCACCTGCGACACGCGCCGCGAGCGGACAGGCGGCGCGTGTATCCGGGTGATCTCGCGCAGGCCCGGAGGCCGCCCCGGGCCTGCGCGCGTTGGAATGGGCGGCCGGGGTCAGACCAGGGTGGCGCCGTGGACGGGGCCGTGGGCGGCTACCGCGGTGTGGGCGGCGCCGGTGCTGGTCAGGCTGCGGGCCAGGTCGCGGGCGTGGGTGGCGTCGATGGCCAGGAAGGCGCAGGTCGGGCCCGAGCCGGAGACGATCGCGCCCAGCGCGCCGTGCTGGCGGCCAGAGTCGAGGGTGGGTGCCAGCTCGGGGCGGAGGTTGAGGGCGGCGGCCTGGAGGTCGTTGCTCAGGTGAGTGCCGAGGGCGTATGCGTCGCCGGTGCCGAGGGCCTCCATGAGCGAGTCGTTCAGCTGGGGCCAGGGGACATCGGCCCCGGAAGCCTCCCTGAGGCGGTCGCACTCGGCGTACACACTGGCCGTCGAGAGGCCGCCGTTGGCCAGCGCGAACACCCAGTGGAACGTGCCCCCGGTGGGCAACTCGCTCAGCTGCTCACCGCGCCCGGTCCCGACCGCCGTGCCGCCGATCAGCGAGAACGGGACATCGCTGCCGAGGTCTCCGGCGATCTCCATGAGATCTTCCATGGGCAGCCCCAAACCCCACAGCTCGTTGCAGGCGACCAGCGCACCGGCGGCGTCGGCACTGCCGCCCGCCATGCCACCGGCCACGGGGATGTCCTTCTGGATGATGAGATCGGCGCCATAAGTGCGACCCGCGTGTTTGGCGAGCGCGCGAGCGGCCCGGATCGCCAGGTTGCCGTCGTCGGTGGGCACCTGGTCGGACCACTTGCCGTTCACCTGCACGGTGATCGACTCGGACTCCTTCGCCACCACCTCATCGAAGATCGATACTGCGTGGAAGACGTTGACCAGGTCGTGGTAGCCATCTTCCCTGAGCGGGCCGACAGAAAGCTGCACGTTGACCTTCGCGGGCACACGTACGGTCACCGAACTCATCGATCTTCTGCCACTCTCATCACTTGCCGGGGTCAAGGACACTCGATGTTATCGGGGCACGCTGCCCTGACATGCGGTTCTTGAAATATGACCTGGGGTACTGCCGACTCCTCAACACAGAGAGTCAAGATAGTAGGCATTTGCCCGATCCTCGCAAGTCACGAAGAGTGATTCGGTCAGATGGTGGTCCCGGCACCGTGAACTACCTGGTGAATACGCCAGTCGTGGGGGGCCTCTCGGGGAGGGGTTGCGGGGGTTCTCGGGGTCGCTGGTCGCCTGTCCTTTGAGCGCGGTGCGGATGTGACCGGTCGTGGAATGGCAGGCGTCTCAAGAGACGGTCAAGGTCCGAGACGGTCAGGGGCTGACGGTCAGGGCCTGACCGTCAGGGGCTGACGGTCAGGCCGTCCCTGTGACGCTTCTGTGCGGCTGTGACGCTTGGACGACTGTGACGCTTGGGCGGCTGTGGGCGCTTGGACGACTGTGGACGCTTGGACGACTGTGGACGCCTGAACGGCTGTGGCGCTTGGGCGGCTCGGGGACGGTCGAGGGGTGAGTCGTCAGCCTGGGCGTACGGCGCCTCGGAAGGTGGTGCGGTAGTAGGGCGTGTTGAGGAAGTTGGTTCGTTTGACCACGTCGCCTGTCCTCGGGGCGTGGATCATCAGGCTTCCTCCCAGGAACAGGGCCACGTGGGTGGGGTCTCCCGTGCCGCGGCCGAAGAAGAGCAGGTCGCCTGTACGGCGGGCGCCGAAAGGGATCCTGCGGCCCTGGCGGAACTGGGTGCCTGTGTAGTGGGCCAGCCGTATGCCCGCTCTGGACCAGGCGTAGAGGGTGAGGCCGCTGCAGTCGAAGCCTCTGGTGGAGGCTCCCCTGCCTATCCCGAGGGTCGGGCCCTTCGCTGAGCCTCCACCCCAGGAGAAGGAGACGCCGAGCTGGGTCAGGGCGGCTGCGGCGGCGATCTGGCCCCTTGTGAGGAGTTTCTGCTTCTTCTTGGTCAGCAGGAGCTTGGCCGGGGTTGCCGCTCGGGTGAGGGTGGCGGCGATCTGGGTCTCGGTCGCGGATCCGGTGGGAGTGGCTGCTCGGGCGGCGGTCGTGGTCAGGGTGGTGGTGAGGACGGCTGTCAGCAGAGCTCCGCTGAGGGTGAGCCACAGGGAGACGGTGGGCTCGGTCATGGGTGGCCTCCGGGTTGATCGGGGGTGGGAGGCCAGGATCGGCGGGTGGGAGGGGACGGGGATGGGCCGAGCGCGGTTCTGTGGACAGCGGGGATGGGCAGCTGAGGGCTGTGGACAGCGGGCGTGGGCGGCTGCGGTTCTGCGGACAACGGGGTGAGGCGGCTGCGGTTCTGCGGACAGCGGGCGTAAGCAACTGCGGGGCTATGGACAGCGGGGTGAGGCGGCTGCGGTTCTGTGGAGGCGGAGGCGGTCGGCTGCGGTTCTGTGGACAGCGAGGGTCGGTGCTGCGGGGCCATGGACAGCGAAGGTGGGCGCTGCGGGGCTGGGGATGGAGGGCGCGGGTGGCTGCGGGGCTGGGGACAGGGCCTCAGGGCAGGAGGGTTTGGGCTCCGGCCCCGGGGCCGTTCAGATGGGTGTGCCGTTCAGGGTCTGAGCTCGGCTATGCGGGCGAAGGCGTGGATGTCCAACTGTTCGCCCCTCGCCGATGGGTCCACGCCGGCGGCCCGTAGGGTGCGCTCCGCGTCGGCGGGGGTGCCGGCCCAGGAGGCGAGGGCCGCTCGCAGGGTCTTGCGGCGCTGTGCGAAGGCGGCGTCCACCACCTCGAAGACCTCCTCGCGCGAGGCCGTCGTGGCCGGTGGGTCGCGGCGGACCAGGGAGACGAGGCCGGAATCGACGTTGGGGGCGGGCCAGAAGACCGTGCGGCCGACCTGGCCGGCTCGGCGTACGTCCGCGTACCAGGCGGCCTTGACCGACGGCACCCCGTACACCTTCGAGCCTGGGCCGGCGGCGAGCCGGTCGGCTACCTCCGCCTGCACCATGATCAGGCCCTTGCGCAGCGACGGGAGGGCCTCCAGGACGTGCAGCACCACGGGGACGGCCACGTTGTACGGGAGGTTGGCCACCAAGGCCGTGGGGACGTGGCCCGCCAGGTCGTCGAGGGTGATCTTCATGGCGTCGGCGTGAACGACCGTGAGCTTGTCGGCCGCGTCGCGCTCGGCCACGGTGATGGGGAGTTGGCCGGCCAGCACCGGGTCGATCTCGACGGCGACCACGTGCGCGGCCGACGGCAGGAGCGCGAGGGTCAGCGAGCCGAGCCCCGGCCCCACCTCTATGACCACGTCATCAGGGGACAGATCGGCCACGCGGACGATGCGCCGGACGGTCCCTGCGTCGATCACGAAGTTCTGGCCAAGTTTTTTTGTCGGGCGAAGATCTAGCTTGTTCGCCAAAATACGTATTTCTGCAGGGCCCAACAGCCTCATCATCCAATCAGTCTCTCGCATCGAAGAACGTGTGATGGCGGATGGGGAGACCAAAGGAGAGGATGGCGTGGAACAGGAAGGAACGTCCCTCATGGAGCCAACGGGCGCCGCGCCGCTCCGGCCGACCGACCTGCGGGAGATCGGGCCGTACCGGCTGCTGGGGCGACTCGGCGAGGGCGGGATGGGAACCGTGTTCCTCGCGAGGGCACCCACGGGGCGTTTCGTCGCGCTCAAGGTGGTGAAGGCGGAGTTCGCCAATCAGGAGGGTTTCGCGGCCAGGTTCCATGCGGAGGTGGAGAACGCCCGCCGGGTGGCGTCGTTCTGTACGGCCCAGGTGCTGGACAACGGCAACACCGGGGACGGGCGCCCGTACATGGTGACCGAGTACATCGCGGGCACTCCTCTGTCGGACCAGATCTCGAAGTACGGGGCCCTGGACCCGGGGCCGTTGCACGGCGTCGCGCTGGGGGTCGCGGCGGCACTGGCGGCGATCCACGTGTCGGGGCTGGTGCACCGGGACCTGAAGCCGGCGAACGTGATCCTCTCGCTGTCGGGGCCGCGCGTGATCGACTTCGGCATCGCGCGGGCGCTCGACCGGGAGACGGGGTTCACGCTCTCCGGCGAACTGCTGGGGAGCCCTGGATGGTGGGCGCCCGAGCAGGTACGGGGGGAGGTCGTCAATCCGGCGGCCGACATCTTCGCCTGGGGCTGCCTGGTGGCCTACGCCGGGAACGGGCGGCATCCGTTCGGGCGTGGTGACCCCATCACGCTGGCCACGCGCGTGCTGAACACCCCGCCCGACCTGGGCGCGCTGCCGGCGCCGCTCAACGAGCTCGTACGGCGGGCCACCTCGATGGACGCCGCCCTGCGGCCCACCGCGCAGGACCTGCTGATCGCCCTGGTGGGAGGCACTGCACCAGCACCGGCGGCGGTGGCCGATCCGCCGACCCTGGTGGCGACCGAGATGCTCAGCGAATGGCAGCCGCCGCAGAACGTGGTGGACGAGCCGGACATCACGGCCACGTTCACGACGCCGCCGCCGAGTGATGCGACGGGGCGGGCGCCCAGCGTGCCGCCTGCGGCATTCGGTGCGGAGGGTGCGGGGGGCTCCAACCCGGCGAATTCCGGTCCGGCGAATTCCGGTCCGGCGGCTGGGGGTGGTGCGCCGGCTGCTGGTGGGCGAGCGCCGGCTTCCGGGGGGCGGGCGCCCACCAACCCGGCGACCGGTCCCACGTCAGCGCCCGGTGTGCCGGGTGCGCCCGGTTCGCCGGGTTCTCTCGGCGCGGCCGGCGCGCCCGGCGTGCCTGGTTCCGGCGAGGCGGCGAATGTGCCGTCGCAGGGTGCCGCGTCGGTGGAGGAGTTGGCTCGGCGGGAGGAGGCGGCGGCCAAAGAGGAGCTGGCACGGTGGAAGGTCCCCGACCAGGCGCCGCCGAGGGAGCCGTTGCGGGAGCGGGCTCGGGGGCTGTTCCGCTCCGGAGGGGCGTCCCGGCGGGAGTCGGAGCGCGCCCAGGAGCGGCAGCAGCAGCCGACTCAGGGAGGCGAACGCGGCCAGCCGGCGCAGGGACATGAGCAGGCTCAGGCATGGCAGCAAGGGCAGCCGGTCCAGGGGCGCGAGCAGGCGCGGCAACAAGGCCAGTCGGCCCAGGAACGCGAGCAGGCGCGGCAACAAGACCAGCCAGTCCAGCCAGGCCAGGAGCGCGGGCAGCCGCGGCAGCAAGGCCAGTCGGCCCAGGGGCGCGAGCAGGCGGGGCAGGCGGCACAGGAGCTCGTGCCGCCGTGGCAGCAGGGGCAGGCGGCACAGGTACGGCAAGGGAGCGGCTTAGGCACCGAGACCCAGCCGGGCGGCCGGACCGCCCCCGCGGTCGCCGGTGACGAGCCCGACACCCTCGGCGGAGCGCGCACGCCGGGCACCCGGTGGTTGATCGCCGCCGCGGCCGCCGTGCTGGCCATCGTCGTGACGGTGGCCGTGCTGATCGTCACCTCCGCGCGCAACACCGTCACGACCGCCACCCCGGGCACCCCGTCCCAGGTCGCGACCAGCGCCGGTCCCAACGACGTAGGCCGCAGGTTCGCGCTGGGCGGCAACTTCGACGACCCCGTCGCGATCGTCGCGACGGCCCCGGAGTGCGGGCTGAAGGAGTACGAGGGCACGGTCTCCGCCGAGGGCCAGCTCTGCGTGATCCGCTGGACGATGCTCAACCCGGGCGGCGAGCGCCGGGTCCTGATCCAGCCCGTGGTCACCATGGTCGACGACCGGGGCGGTGAGCACGACGCGGCTCCCGTCACGCTGCCTCCGGCGATCCTGCCGGGCGCGCGGGTGGACAGCGCGTTCGTGTTCGACCTGGCCACGTACCGCAAGCCCGTGAAGATGACGGCCACCATGCTCGAGAACGGCAAGCAGATCGAGGTGGGTCTGTGATGATCAGATCCGCGCTCCTCGCGCTCCTGCTCGCGACGGGGGTCCCGGGCCTCGGCGCCACCACGACGGCCGTGGCCTGTGCCGGGGTCGCCGACTTCGACGGTGACGGCGTGGACGACGTGGCCGTGGGCGATCCGTTCGCCGACGAGCAGAAGGGGGCGGTGCACGTCCTGTCCGGGGGGAAGGTCGTGCCGGTCAGCGTTCCGGGGCTGGCCGCGGGCGACGGCTTCGGCTGGTCCGTACGGCTGGCGCAGGTCAACGGCGACGCCTGCGCCGACCTGGTGATCGGCGCCCCCTACGCGGACGTCGACGGCGCCGAGGACGCCGGGGCCGCGTACGTGGTCTATGGCGGCGGCACCACGCCCCCGCAGCGCCTGGCCCCGCCCCAGCCCCAGCAGTTCGCGCACTTCGGCTGGTCGCTGGCCGCCCGCGGCGACCTGGTCGCGATCGGCGCGCCCTACGAGGACGAGGCCCAGCTCCTGGACGTGGGCGCCGTCTACGTGCGCAAGGGCGCGGGTGAGCTGCGCCGGATCAGCCAGGAGACCGTGGACGTGCGGGGCAACAGCGAGGTGGGCGACCAGTTCGGCTGGTCGATGGCGTTCGGGCCGAAGAACGGGCTGGTCGTCGGCGTCCCGTACGAGAACGACGACGGCGCGGGCCGCCAGATCGAGGCCGGCAAGATCGACTCGGGCTCGGTCGTCTTCATCGACGACGTGCTGGCCTCGAAGATCACCTCGTTGAAGCTGGACTCCCCGACCAACGCCTCCGGCGACCGGTACGGGTACGCGGTCGCGTACTCCGAGGGTTCCGGCTACGCCGTCAGCTCGCCGGGCCCGGGCAGCGTCCAGCTCCTGGACCCCGCCAGGAAGCCCACGAGGACGGTGACGCAGGCGGGCAAGCAGGCGTTCGGGTTCTCGATGGCGACCTCGGCCGACGGCCGGCTGGCGATCGGCGCCCCGTACGGCGGGGGCGTCCGGGTGGTGTCGTGGAAGGACGCCTCCGAGGACCGGAGGCTGGCCACCAAGGACGGACTGTTCGGCTGGGCGGTGGCCTTCAGCGGCAACAAGCTGTACGTGGGACAGCCGGACGCGGCGCCGTCCGGGAAGGTCGCGGTGGCCGGGCGGAACGCCGAGACGCTGGAGCCGCTCCAGCCGCCCAAGGGAGCCGACTTCGGGGTGTCCGTATCCGGTTAAGGAAGGTCAGGGGCCGGACAGGCGGTCGCCGTATCCCGTCAGGGAGGGGTCTGGGGCCGGACAGGCGGTCGCCGTATCCCGTCAGGGAGGGGTCTGGGACCGGACAGGCCGTCGCCGTATCCCGTCAGGGAGGGGTCTGGGACCGGACAGGCCGTCGCCGTATCCGGTCGGGGAAGGGTCAGGGGCCGAACAGGCGGTCGCCGCAGTTAGGCCACTGGCCCTGCCACTTGCCGCCCACCTGCTGGTAGAGGACCTGCGCCCGGTAGGTCTGCTCCTCCACCGGCCAGGTGGTCGGCAGGCCCATCCCGCCGACGGCCTGCCACATGGCCAGGCTGAACTGGTACATGCCGTAGTAGGGGCCGTTCGGGTTGTACGCCTGCGGGTCGCCCCGGGACTCGCACTCGGCCAGGGCCGGCCAGTTGAGCTGGGCGATGGCGGGCTGGATCGGTACGGTCCGGGGTGGGGTGACCGTGATGACCGTTCCGTCCTTGGGGAAGCTGCCCAGGGGCGGGCTCACCTGGTAGCCGCGCCGCAGCGCGATGCGCTTCTGCCTGAGCACCTCGCGCACCGTTCTCGCCGTCGTACGCGAGGTCAGCCGCGTGGTGCCCGCCACCACGTACACCTTCCGCCTGGTGTAGACCGTCAGCTCCATCCCCTCCAGCGGCACCGCGTCGGCGCGCGGGGCCGACAGCTTGCCGGCGGCCGGGGTGATGTCGAGCTCGGCCAGGGCGTCGCCCACGTTCGTGGCGGTGACCAGGTGCGTGCTGGTGCGGCCGTCGAGGGTCAGGGTGAGGGGGCGGGCGCGGCGCACCTCGATCGTGGTGCCGTCGGCGACCGCCTCCTGGGCCGACGGGCGTACGACGTCGCCGTACTCCACCGGCACCCCGGCGTCGGCGAGCACCTCCGCCACGGTCCCGCCGAAGGCGCGGACCGGCGTACGCTCGCCGTCCACCACCACTATGACCTCTTTGACCAGGAATGACACGGTCACGAGCGCGCCGACGGCCACCGCGCCGGCCAGGCACACGACCGGCGTCCACGCAGAACGCCACGGGATCGGCGGACGGGGCGCACGCCTCTTTCCTCGCACGAACCACCTCCGGTGAGGGGTCAGGACCGCCCGAACGCTAGCGGCGGCCGCTTCCCTGCATCCACCGGTTCACCAAAAGATGGTCACCACTCGCCGAAGACCGTGACTCCGTTGACGCTGATCGCCTCGCACAGCTCGTCCGGATGGACCTTTTTGACCTCAGCCAGGCAGCGCAGGGTGAGCGGGATGAGGTAGGGGGCGTTGGGCTTGCCACGGTGCGGGACCGGCGGCAGGTAGGGGGCATCGGTCTCGACCAGCATGAGCTCGGCGGGCGCGACCTCGGCCGCCGCGCGGAGGTAGGCGGCGTTCTTGTACGTCACAGGCCCGGAGAACGACATGAAATATCCAGCTTCAACGCACTTTTTCGCCATCTCGGCGTCGCCCGAGAAGCTGTGGAAGACGACCTTGTCCGGCGCGCCCTCCGAGGCCAGCACCTTCAGCACGTCGTCGTGCGCGTCGCGGTCGTGGATGACCAGCGCCTTGCCGGTCCGCTTGGCGATCTCGATGTGCGCGCGAAAGCTCGCGTGCTGGTCGTCCTTGCTCGCCCAGTCGCGGTAGTAGTCGAGGCCCGTCTCCCCCACGGCCCGCACCTCCGGCCACCCCGCCAGGCTCTCGATCTCGGCCAGCACCTCGGGGGTGGATTCGTGGGCCTCGTTCGGGTGGATGGCCACTCCGGCGTACACGCCTTCCTCCCCGGTGGCCACCTCCGCGTTCCAGCGGGAGGACTTCAGGTCGTAGCCGATCGTGACCAGCCTCGTCACGCCGACGGCCCGCGCGTCGTCGAGGATGCTCCGTACGCTGGCCGACGCCGCCTGCGCGGCCTGCGCCACCGGGTCGCCGGACGACGCCTGCCGGTTGCCCACCATGATGTCGAGGTGGCAGTGGCTGTCGAACACAGGTGCGGAGAGCGGCTCTGGGGCGGCAGGTAGCTTGGTCACGCCATCCAAATTAGCCCCCGGCGCGGACAGGGCGATGGCGGGGCCGGGAAGGCCCCTCCGCCATCGCCCTCGAGAACTATGAGGTCACTCGCCCAGCCGGGCCAGCTCCTCGTCCACGACCTTCGGGTCGAGCTTCTTGAACAGCGGCACGGGCGGCGCCAGCGGCGTGCCCGGCTTGATCGGCCGGTGCTCCCAGCGGGCCGCCCCGTCGTATTCGCCGGTGATCACCGGGTAGGGGGTGCCGCCGTCCTCGTCGACCTCGTGGATCTCCGGCATGCCCGACCAGACGCCCTCGCCGCCCAGCATGGCGAAGACCTTGTTGGAGGAGCCGGGCAGGAACGGCGTGAGCATGGTCTTGGCGTCGTCGACCACCTGCAGCGCGACGTGCAGGATCGACTTCTGCCGCTCCGGGTCCTCCTTGAGCTTCCACGGCTCCTGGTCGGCCAGGTATTTGTTGGCTTCGCGGACCACGTCGAACGCCTCGGTGATGGCGTTCTTGAAGCGCGAGCGCTCCAGCTCCGCGCCCACCGGGCCGAACGTGTTGCGCGAGCGCTCCAGCAGCGCGCGGTCGGCATCGGTCAGATCGCCGGCCTCGGGCACGACCCCGAAGTTCTTCGCCGCCATCGAGATCGACCGGTTGACCAGGTTGCCCCAGGCCGCGACCAGCTCGCCGTTGTTGCGGTTGACGAACTCCTGCCAGGTGAAGTCGGTGTCCTGGTTTTCCGGGCCGGCCACCGCGATGTAGTAGCGCAGCGCGTCGGCGTCGTAGCGGGCGAGGAAGTCGCGCACGTAGATGACGACCTGGCGGGAGGAGGAGAACTTCTTGCCCTCCATCGTCAGGAACTCGCTGGAGACCACCTCGGACGGCACGTCGAGCGCCCCCAGCGAGCCCGGCGAGCCGTCACGCGCGCCGATGCCGCTGTAGCCGAACAACATCGCCGGCCAGATCTCGGCGTGGAAGACGATGTTGTCCTTGCCCATGAAGTAGTAGCCGCGGGCGTCGGGGTTCTGCCACCACTGGCGCCACGCGTCGGGGTCGCCCGAGCGCCTGGCCCACTCGATGGAGGCCGACAGGTAGCCGATGACCGCGTCGAACCACACGTAGAGCCGCTTGTTGGGCTGGTCACGCCAGCCGTCGAGCGGGATCGGCACGCCCCAGTCGAGGTCGCGGCTGATCGCCCGCGGCTGCAGGTCGCCGAGCAGGTTGAGCGCGAACTTCAGCACGTTGGGCCGCCACTCGCCCTGCTTGGCCTGCAGGTAGGAGCCGAGCACCTCGGCGAAGGCGGGCAGGTCGAGCATGAAGTGCTCGGTCTCGGCGAACACCGGCGTCTCGCCGTTGATGCGGCTCTTGGGGTTGATCAGCTGGATCGGGTCGAGCTGGTTGCCGCAGTTGTCGCACTGGTCGCCGCGCGCGCCGTCGTAACCGCAGATGGGGCAGGTGCCCTCGATGTAGCGGTCGGGCAGGGTGCGGCCGGTGGACGGGGAGATCGCCCCCATCGTGGTCTTGGGGAAGATGTAGCCGTTGTCATAGAGACCCTTGAAGATCTCCTGCGTCACGGCGTAGTGGTTTTTCGTGGTGGTCCTGGTGAACAGGTCGTAGGACAGGCCGAGCCCGGTCAGGTCTTCGGCGATGACGCGGTTGTAGCGGTCGGCCAGCTCCCTGGCGCTCACGCCCTCCTTGTCGGCCTGCACCTGGATGGGTGTGCCGTGCTCGTCGGTGCCGGACACCATCAGCACCTTGTTGCCCGCCATGCGCTGGTAACGACTGAAGACGTCGGACGGCACGCCGAATCCTGAGACGTGCCCGATGTGGCGGGGGCCGTTAGCGTACGGCCACGCTACGGCGGTCAAGATGTGCTGGGACATGGTCCTAAGCCTACGGGGTCTGTGATGATCATTTGTTACGCGCCGCCGGCCCCGGCGGCGCGTAAGGATCAGCTCATCGCTTCGCTTGTTCCAGCGAGACCGCCTCGGCCGCCTCCTCCGCCGCCTTGGCGGCGACGTCGATGGAGCTCTCGCGGGTGCGCCGGATGCCCAGGATGCTGATGAACAGCGCGGCGAAGATGGTCTGGAAGCTCATGATGAGGGCCGTGGCGGACGGCACCACGATGCGCAGCGACTCGCGCGGGTCGAGCTCGCCGAAGCTGCGGACCTGCCAGTGCACCAGCGACATCACCAGGCCGACGAGACCGGCCAGCGCCAGCAGCCCGCCGACCACGAGGCCCTTCTCCAGGCTGACGATGTCGATCAGCTTGCGGATGCGCGGCGACTCCGGCAGGAAGCCCTCCTCGGCCGCGTAGACCTTGGTGAACACCGCGAACAGCGCCGCCTGGAACCCGATCACCACCAGGGCGGCCGTGCCGACCAGGGTGTCGACGTCGAACGCCAGCTCGCCGATCTCCACCGGGCCGAAGGTGAGCGCCGTGCCGGCGACCAGCCCGACGACCATCATCAGCACGCCGGGGTAGAAGAACAGCCACTTGGGGCTGTAGAGCAGCAGGAAGCGCAGGTGGCGCCACCCGTCGCGCCAGGAGCGCAGGTGCGGCGGGCGGGAGCGGCCGTCGGGCGAGAGCGTCGTCGGCACCTCGCGCACGTCGAGGCCGGCCAGCGTGGAGCGGACCACCATCTCGGAGGCGAACTCCATGCCGCCCGTCTGGAGCTGCAGCCGCAGGATCGAGTCGCGCCGGAAGCCCCGCAGCCCGCAGTGGAAGTCCTTGATCGCCGACGGGAAGAACAGCCGGCCGATGAACGACAGCACCGGGTTGCCGAGATAGCGGTGGAGCGGCGGCATGGCACCGGGGGCGATGCCGCCCCTGAAGCGGTTGCCCATCACCAGGTCGGCACCTTCGCGCAGCTGCTCGACGAACGGCAGCAGCGCGGTGAAGTCATAGGAATCGTCGGCGTCGCCCATGATGACGTATTTGCCACGCGCCGCCCTGATGCCGCCCATGAGGGCGTTGCCGTAGCCCTTCTCGTCGACGTGGACCACGCGGGCTCCGGCGTCGCGGGCCAGCTGTTGTGAGCCGTCCGTACTGCCGTTGTCGGCGATCAGGACCTCGCCCTCGATGCCGTGCTCCTCCATGCACGCCAGTGCCTTGCGCACACAGACTTCCACGGTCTCCGCCTCGTTGAGGCAGGGCATGACCACCGTCAGTTCCACGTGTCTACCCTTCAGTTAAGGCTCTTCCAGTGAACCATCATGCCCTGAACACGACCATGCTCGGGCACGGAAGCGAAAACGACTGGCATTCTTTACAGCATGGTGAGCGTCGCGGAGATTACCCCTGTGGACCCCTCCGCCCCTGGTCGGCTGGCACGTGCGCTGGCGATGTTGCGCAGGCATCGGGTGTTCGCCGCGGCCTTCGGCGTGGGCGCCGTGCTGCGGCTCATCACCATGCTCGGCTACGGGCCGGCCATGTGGTTCAACGACTCCTACGAGTATGTCTCGGTGGCGCTGCACCCGCGGCCGCACCCGATCCGGCCCGACGGCTACAGCGCCTGGCTGATGCTGCTCAAGCCGTTCCACAGCTTCACCTTGGTGACCTTCACCCAGCACCTGATGGGCCTGGCCACGGCCTGCCTGATCTACGCGCTGCTGCGGATCAAGTTCCGGCTGCCCAAGTGGGGAGCCACGCTGGCGGCGGCGCCGGTGCTGTTCGACGCCTACCAGATCCAGCTCGAGCAGCTGGTCATGTCCGACACGCTGTTCATGCTGCTCGTGGTGGGCGTGATCACCATGGTGCTGTGGAAGCGGCGGCTGACGTGGCAGGCGGGGGCGGTCGTCGGCCTGCTGCTGGCGCTGACCTGGCTGACCCGCTCGATCGGCCTGCCGATCCTGGCGCTGGTGGTGCTCTACCTGCTGGTCAAGCGGGCCGGCTGGCGGCCGATCACGGCGCTCATCACCGCCTGCGCGATCCCGGTGATGGCGTACATGGGGTGGTTCGCCTCCGCGTACGGCAAGTTCGCGATGACCAACAGCGACGGCCTCATCCTGTACATGCGCACGGCCATCTTCGCCGACTGCAACAAGATGGAGATCGACAAGTACAAAGAGGTCCAGCTCCTGCTGCTGTGCATCAACGACCCGGTGAGCCAGCGCAAGGACTACGCGCAGTGGTACCTGTGGGGCCAGGGCAACGGCGACGGCACCGGCACCGGCGAGGTGCTCCATCGGTGGGGCATCAACAAGAAGTGGAGCGAGATCACCAACGACGCCGCCAGCGCGTTCGCCACGCGGGCGATCCTGTCGCAGCCCGGCGACTACCTGAAGGTGGTCGCGCGTGACTTCTTCCGCTCGTTCCACTGGTCGCGCCCGCGCTTCCCGGACGAGTCGACGTACAACATGTACCAGTTCAAGCCGTACGTCGAGATAGACGAGAACGGTCAGCCCAAGCGGCTGCCGAAGTGGTCGTCCTACGGGGGCGGCCGGACCGACACCGACGCGTTCAGCTACGAGCAGGGCCCGGCCGAGACGCGGATCGCGCACCCGTGGGCCGACATCATGAGCGGCTACCAGAAGGTGTTCTACCTGCGCGGCATCATGCTCGGCGGGATCCTGCTGATCGGCCTGTACGGCGTCGTGGTGCGCTGGCGCAAGTTCGGCGGCCCGGTGGTGCTGCCCTGGCTGGGCGCGGTGGGGCTGCTGCTGGCCCCGGCGGCGACGGCGGAGTTCGACTACCGCTATGTGCTTCCGGCCGTCCCGCTGGCCTGCGTCGCGGCGGCGATCACGCTGCGCCGCGGGGTCACTTGGGCGCGACGGTCACCCAAGAGCGCAGCAACATCCGGGCCCACCACTGTGCGTACGTGATCGTCTCGGACGCCAGCACCGGATAGAGCCACCAGAAGTTGATCAGTGCGACGAGCGCGAACGCGCCCACGACCGCCGCCCCGATCGCCCGCCGGGTGGGCGGCGCGTCCTGCCTGCCCAGGATCAGCCCGGCCATGAGCACGACCGCCAGCACCATGAACGGCACCACGGGGATCATGTAGAACAGGTACATCGTGCGGTTGTCGGCGATGGCGTAGTAGAACCAGGGCAGCCAGCCGGCCGCGTAGGCCAGCAGCACGGCCCCGGCCCGCCAGTCGCGGGAGGCCACGTACCACGCGACGAGGCCGACCAGCGCGATCGCGGCGGCGTACCAGAGGGCGGGGGTGCCGACCCCGAGCACGGCCTGCGAGCAGCTGCTGCTCCCGCACGCCGACGGCGGCAGGCCGGAGGGGTAGTGGAAGGAGACCGGGCGTAACAGCAGCGGCCACTGCCAGGGCTCCGACATGTACGGGTGATAGCTCTCCAGGCCGCTGTGATAGCCGAGCACCTGCGACTGGTACTGGATCCACGACCGGGTCGAGTCGAAGAGGAAGTAGAAGGGCCCCGAGGAGGTGGCCTGCTCCCAGTTGCGCCCCCAGCCGCCGGAGGTGACGAACCACCCCGTCCACGTCGCCATGAACGTCACCGCGGGCGCGAGCGCCATCGCCCCCAGCCCGCCGGGCAGGTCGTACGACAGCGCCCCCCGGTACGGCCCCCGCAGCCCCAGAGCCCGCCTGGCGCCCATGTCCCACATGACCGACAGCACCACGAACGCGATGAGGAAGAAGATCCCCGACCACTTGACCGCGCACGCGGCCCCTAGGCAGACCCCGGCCGCCAGCCGCCACGGCCGGAACCCCAGCCGCGGGCCCAGCTCGCCGGCCGGCCGGCTGTCGTACCGGTCGGCCAGCCTCCGCCGGGCCCAGTCGCGATCGGCCACCACGCAGGCGAACCCGGCCAGCACCCAGAACATCAGGAAGATGTCCAGCAGCGCCGTCCGCGACAGCACCAGGTGCAGCCCGTCGAGCGCCAGCAGCAGCCCGGCCAGGCAGCCCAGCAACGTCGAGCGGGTCATGCGGCGGGCCACCCGGGCCATGACCAGGATGGACAGCGTGCCCACGAGGGCCGCTGCGAAGCGCCAGCCGAAGGGGTTCATCCCGAACAGCCACTCGCCCACGCCGATCATCCACTTGCCCAGCGGCGGGTGGGCCACGAAGGAGGCGCAGTCGGCAGGTTGCGCGCACTGCTTGAAGATGTCCAGGCTGCCGGCGAGGAGGCGCCGGTCGGCGATGGGGTCCTTGGCGTCGCCGAGCATGGTCCGCTCGACGCCGTGGGTGATCAGCGAGTAGGCGTCCTTGACGTAGTAGGTCTCGTCGAAGACGACGGCCTTGGGCTCGCCGAGCCTGATGAACCGCAGGAGCCCGCCGAAGATCGCGACCGCGAGCGGGCCGATCCAGCCCAGAAGGGCGGTGCCCTGGAACGGCGGCACCAGTCGCTGCGCCGAGACCCCCCAGTTCCTCACGATGCGCACCCTATGGCGTGGGGGATCGCCTGTGAACCAGGTCGTAGAGCTCCCGTTTGGGGATGCCCGCGCCCTTGGCCACCGTGGCGACCGCCTGGTTACGCCGCTCCCCCTCGGCGACCCTGCGGTCCACCTCCGCGACCAGCGCGTCGAAGTCCTGCTCGGCCTCGCCGGGCACGTGGCCGGCGACGACGACCGTGATCTCGCCCTTGACGCCCGCGGCCGCCCACTCGGCCAGCTCGCCGAGGCCGCCGCGGCGCACCTCCTCGTAGGTCTTGGTCAGCTCGCGGCACACCGCGGCCCGCCGGTCGGGACCGAACGCCTGCGCCATCGCCTCCAGGCAGCCGGCCAGCCGGTGCGGCGCCTCGAAGAAGACCATCGTGCGCTCCTCGGCCGCCAGGCCGGCCAGGCGGCGGGCCCGCTCGCCCGGCTTGCGCGGCGGGAAGCCCTCGAAGCAGAACCGGTCGCTGGCCAGCCCCGACACGGCCAGGGCGGTGGTGACGGCGCTCGGCCCCGGCAGCGCGGTGACCGTGACGCCCGCCTCGATCGCCAGGTGCGTCAGGCGGTAGCCGGGGTCGGAGACGCCCGGCATGCCCGCGTCCGTGATCACCACGACCGTGCGGCCCTCCTTGAGGGTCTCGACGAGCTCCTGGGCGCGGCTCGCCTCGTTCTGGTCGTAGTAGGACACCACCCGGCCGGTGATCTCGACGTCCAGGTCGGCCGCGAGCCTGCGCAGCCGTCTGGTGTCCTCGGCGGCCACGACGTCAGCGCCCGCCAGCACCTCTCGGAGCCGGGGCGAGACGTCGCCCGCCTGGCCTATGGGGGCTCCTGCCAGCACCAACCTGCCGTTCCCTGTCACCCGACCATTGTGGCAGGGCATCCCAAATAGACCGTGTTTCTTGGGTAACCACCGCTCTGGGGCCCGTACGATGTCCGAATGGCGGTGACCGATTCCCCGTACCAGGCCTACGAGAGTTCGGAGGTCGGCGAGAGCCAACCCAAGGCGCGGTCCGTACGCGATCGGGTCATTCCTCCCATGCGCGGCAGCGTGCTGTGGGGATGGGGCGGGCCGCTGCTGGTCACCCTGTTCGGGGGGATCCTGCGGTTCATCGGGCTCGGCCATCCCAAGGCCGTGGTGTTCGACGAGACGTACTACATGAAGGACGGCTTCTCGCTCATCACCCACGGCGTCGAGCGGGTCACGATCAAGGACGCCGACAAGGCGATCATGGCCGGCAACACCGACATCTGGCAGTCGTGCGCGCCGCAGGACCTGGAGAAGTGCGCCTCCTACGTCGTGCACCCGCCGCTGGGCAAGTGGATGATCGGCGTGGGCGAGTGGCTGTTCGGGCTCAACCCGTTCGGCTGGCGGGTCGCGGCGGCGGTGATCGGCACGCTGTCGATCCTCATCCTGGCCCGGGTGGCCCGCCGGATGACCCGCTCGACGCTGCTGGGCTGCTTCGCGGGCCTGCTGCTGGCGCTCGACGGCCTGCACTACGTGCTCTCGCGCACGGCGCTGCTGGACATCTTCCTGATGTTCTGGGTGCTGGCCGCGTTCGCCTGCCTGGTGGTCGACCGGGACCAGGCGCGCGAGAAGCTGGTCTCCTGGTACGAGGGCTCGCCGATCTCGCCGCAGGGGCCGTCCCTGGGCATCAGGTGGTGGCGGATCGGGGCCGGGGTGTGCCTGGCCTTCGCGATGTCGGTCAAGTGGTCGGGGCTGGCGTTCGCGGTCGCCTTCGCGATCATGTCGCTGATGTGGGACTTCGGCGCCCGCCGCGCCGTGGGGCTGCGGCAGCCCTACGTGGGGGCGTTCAACAAGGACGTGCCGCAGGGGGTCCTGGCGTTCGGCATCGTGCCGTTCGTGGCCTACATGGCGACCTGGACCGGCTGGTTCGTCAACGCCACCGGCTACGGGCGCAACTGGGACCAGGCGACCTCCCCGGGCAACCCGTTCTTCTTCGTCTTCGACTCGATGCGGTCGTGGGTCCACTACCAGTGGCAGGTCTTCACCTTCCACAGCGGGCTGGAGACCTCGCACCCGTACATGTCCGAGCCCTGGCAGTGGCCGCTGCTGCTGCGTCCCGTGGCCTTCTACTACGAGGGCAAGCAGAACGCCTGCGGCGTCAAGGACTGCTCGGAGGCCGTGCTCGGCGTGGGCACGCCGGTGATCTGGTTCGGCGCGGTGGCCGCGCTGGTGGCCCTGATCGCCTGGTACGTCTCCTCGCGCGACTGGCGGGCCGGGGCCGTGCTGCTGGCCTACGCCATGGGCTGGCTGCCGTGGTTCTACTTCGCCATCGCCGACAACCGCACGATGTTCCTGTTCTACGCCATCCCGATGGTGCCGTTCATGGTGCTGGCCATCACCTTGTGCGCCGGGTTGCTGATCGGGCCGTCCACGCCGACGGCCACGGGGGCGATGCCGGTGCGCCGTACCATCGGGGCGGCCGCCGTCGGCGCGTTCGCCCTGCTCGCACTGATCAACTTCTGGTGGCTGCACCCCATCCTGTCCGCCGAGCTGATCCCGTACGTCGACTGGAAGGCCCGCATGCTCTTCGAGAAGCGGTGGATATGAACCGCTGCAGAAGGCTCAACAGGGGTTCCTTAGGGTAGTCGCTGTGCAAGACCCAATACGCACCGGATTCGGTCATCGTCAGGCCCGGGGTCGATACGGCAAACTTCGAGGCATGAGTGCACCGGATGTCACCGCCCTTCTCGCCGAGTTGGAGCGATCTCAGCCGGATCTGGCCGAGGAGGCCAGGACCGCCGTCGAATGGTTGACGGGTGGGGAGCCGCTGGAGACGGTGACCCAGCTCGACGTCTGCGAGTTTCTCTGGTACACGTTGCCGCTCAAGGTCGGACCGCAGAAGCCCGGCGGGGACCACGAGCGCCTGGCTCGTTCACTGGGGCAGTTGCTCCAGCTGGGTGGAATGGAACGATACGCCGCCTTGTGCGTGTCGCCGACGACCCTGCAGATCCTGCGCACCTACGCCCGCGAGGGCGAGGACGCCGGCACGGCCGCCTATCAGCAGGCCCTGGAGGCCACGGGCGTGCTCCCGCCCGACGTGCCCGAACTGCAGTGGAGCATGATCATGGGGCCGGAGGAGCTGGGCGCGCACATCGCCTGCTCCGCCGCGCTGGAGCTGGCGATCGTGGCCGGCGAGAGCGTGGACCGTACCGCGCTGACCCGGCGCTGGCTCACCGAGCCGCGTGCCGAGCTGGGCGGCGACAGCTGGCTCAACCGGGTGCACGGCGAGCGGCTCAACCGCTGGGTGCTGGGCCGCGGCCCGGCCAGGCGGGAGCTGGCGCAGCCCTTCGAGGTGCGCCTGCACGCGCCGGTGACCCCGCAACCGATGCCCGCCCTGCACCGGCTGCTGTCCCTGGCCGCCTCCGGGGAGAGCCTGCCGCTGCGGCTGGCGCCCTCGCCGGAGGCGCTGAGGCTGCGCGACCTGGCCGAGCGGGAGCTGGGCGCCATCCGCCGCGACGGGGCCAAGCTGGCCATCACCGACTACGGCCTGCGGCTGCTCAAGTCGTCCACAGCCATGTGGACGGCGGTCACCAGGCTGCTGCTGGCCAGGGGCGAGCACGAGTTCGAGGTGTCGGCCAGGGAGGCCGCGCTGATGCTGCTCGCCGACGGCACGCTGATGTCGCCCGGCGAGCTGCGCGAGCGGGTGGCCGAGGTGGTGGGCGGCGAGGGCTGGCATCCGGCGACCGGTGTGGAGGACGTCACCGGGCCGGTGACCGACCTGGTGGCCCAGCTGACGGCGCTGGGGCTGGCGTTCAGCGACGAGCTGGCGGTGCGGATGGACCGGCCGGGCCAGCTCGCCGCGCTGGCGGCGCTGCGGGCCCACGCGCTGCGGCCCAGGAAATACGTCAGCTCCAGCTGACGGCCCTCACCCCTGCGGCACCCGCCGCAGGGCCTGCTTGAACTCCGGGCACTCCACCAGCGGATCGTGCTCGCAGACCGCCGCATGGCGCAGGCTGTCGCGCAGCCGGGTGAGCTGCGCGACACGCTCGGCCACCTCGCGCTCCTTGGCTGCCATGCGCTCGCGCAGCCGCGCGTCCGAGGGCCTGGCCCGCAGGAAGTCGGCGATCTCGGAGAGCTTGAACCCGGCGTCGCGGGCGCAGGCGATCAGCGCCAGGCGCGCCAGCGTCTCCGGCCGGTACGCGCGCCGCAGGCCGTTGCGCCCCTCGGCCTCGATGAGCCCCTTGCGCTCGTAGAACCGCAGCGCCGACGCGGCCAGCCCGCTCTGCCTCGCCACCTCACCGATGTCGATCAACGCTTCGTCCACGACCTGGCTCCTTGACTTGAACCGCACTTCAAGTCGCAGTCTAGTCGGCATGCGAATTCATCATCTCAACCTCGCCTCGATGCGCGAGATCGACTCGATCGACGGCCTGCCCGCGGCCCGTGCGGTGTGCCACGCGCTGCTCGTCGAGACCCCGGCCTCCGGGCTGGTGCTGGTGGAGGCCGGGCTCGGCCTGGACGACGTGGCCAAGCCGGGCGAGAGCCTCGACCGCGAGTGGGCCGAGCTCGTCGAGCCGGTGCTGGTGCCCGGCGAGACGGCCGTACGGCAGGTGGCGGCGCTCGGGTACGACCCCGCCGACGTACGCCACATCGTCCTCACCCACCTCGACGTGGACCACAGCGGCGGCCTGCCGGACTTCCCGGGGGCCCGGGTGCACGTCATGGCGGCGGAGCTGGAGGACGCGCTGGCGCAGGCGCCCAACCGCCGCTACCGGCCCTCGCACTGGGCGCACGCGCCCAACTGGGTGACCTACCCCGGCACCGGCACCAGGTGGCTGGGCGCCGACGGGGTGCGGCCGCTGGCGGGCCTGCCGGAAGGGGACTTCCTGCTCGTGCCGCTCGACGGGCACACCCGGGGCCACGCCGGGGTGGCGATCAGGGACGGCGGGCGCTGGCTGCTGCACGCCGGGGACGCGTACTTCTACCACGGCGAGCTGGACCGGGCGCCGCGCTCCCACCCGCTGCTGGACATCGTGCAGCTCGACGCCCAGGTCAACGGCGAGCGGCGGCTGTCGAGCCAGGGGCTTCTGCGCTCGCTCCGGCATGATCACGGGGTGGCCATGTTCTCCGCTCACGACCCCTGGGAGCTGACCGAATACTCCGGGTAGTTACGATTGCGGTGAATGCTCTAAGTCGGAGGGGGCCGTCATGGAGCTGTTCCCGGCAATGCCGCTTGCTGAGTGGACGGAGGCCAAGGAGACCTTTCACAGGTTCGCGCAGATCGTGGGGAAGATCCGGCTGGCTTCGAGCAACCGGCGAAACCACTGGTGGCAGGTGCCGTTCCATCCGACCGGGCGGGGGCTCACCACGCGGCCGATGGGCGGGCTGGGCGAGCAACCGCTGTTCTGCGTCGACTTCGACCTCGTACGGCACCGGCTGGTGGTGGACGTGTTCGACGGGCGCAGCGCGGAGTTCAGCCTGATCGGCAGGTCGGTGGCCTCGTTCCACGACCGGTTGTTCGAGACCCTGGCGGGGCTCGGGATCCGGCCGGAGATCTGGGCGGTGCCGTTCGACATGGGCGACGACACCCCGTTCGCCGAGGACACGCTGCACGCCCGCTACGACCCGATGCTGATCAACCGCTACTGGCGGATCCTGTCGCAGGTGGTGCAGTTGCTGGACCGCTTCGCCGCCGACTTCGCCGGCAAGACCAGCCCGGTGCACCATTTCTGGCACACCTTCGACATCGCGGTCACCCGGTTCACCGGGCGCGTGGTCAAGATCTCGCCCGACGCCGACCCGGTCACGCGGGAGGCCTACAGCTGGGAGGTGATCAGCTCGGGGTTCTGGTTCGGGGACAAGGAGCGGCCGTGGCCGGCCTTCTACTCCTACACCGCGCCGGAGCCGGAGGGGCTGGAACGGGAGCCGCTGCGCCCCGCCCAGGCGGAGTGGATCACGGCCCGGGGCAGCCATCTGGCGGTCCTGCGGTACGACGACGTGCGGG
Source organism: Nonomuraea sp. NPDC049709 (assembly GCF_040674815.1). Taxonomy (NCBI): domain Bacteria; kingdom Bacillati; phylum Actinomycetota; class Actinomycetes; order Streptosporangiales; family Streptosporangiaceae; genus Nonomuraea; species Nonomuraea sp. NPDC049709. The sequence continues at coordinate 15,437 of NZ_JBFANM010000051.1, read as the reverse complement.
CCATGGAGGATCCCGTGGGGGCCGTGCTGGAGTTCCTGGACAGCGCCTATCAGGCGGGGGCCAGGCTCACCGGGCTCGACTCCGAGGCGCTCGCCTCTCCCGGGGGCGTCACGGATCCGTACTGGGAGAAGTCCTGAACATGCGCGAACGCCCGCCCTCCGGAGAGGGCGGGCGCTCTACGAGTGCGTACCGGTGTGCGTGTCGCCTCTCGGCGAAAGGCACAACGCGGCTCCAGCCGAACGGTAGTCCGCGAAGGCAATAGGTGAGGCCCGGGGACACTGGGCACACCGGCCACGATGTATGTAACCACACCCCCCGCCGATGCATTCCCCTGCCGCGCCGATTATTTTCCGGAGTTCGCGTAGGCCCCGTGCAGGAACAGGTCCACCAGCTCGGCCGAGCCCAGCGGGGCCGGGCCCCGCCCGGCCGCCATCGTCAGGAACCCGAACGCCTGGGCGAGCTGCTCGGGCGGCAGCCTGAGCGCGTCGCGCTCTGGCTCGAACAGGCCGGCCAGCACCTCGTTGGTGGCCGCCATCGAGGCGTCCCGCGAGGACATCGCGCGGTCGCGGCGGCCCTCTCCCTCAGGCCTGCCCTCCTCGGCCGGCTTGCCCTCGTCGGCGGGAGGAGCCCCACGGCGCAGGGCGCCCGAGGCCGCCATCGCGCCGGCCACCGCGCCCATCCGCGACAGGTGGGCGCGCAGCGCCTCCGACGCCTCCACCAGCCGCTCGGCCAGCGGCAGGTCCAGCGAGATCGAGGCGACGTGGGCGAGCGTGTCGTCCGGCCGCACCGCCTCGGCCATGCAGGCGGCCAGCAGCTTGTCCTTGTCACCGAAGGCGCGGAAGATCGTGCCCTCGCCGATGCCCGCCGCGCGGGCGATCTGGGCGGTGGTGACGGACGTGCCGTATTCGACCACCAGGGGAAGGGCCGCGCGGACGATCATCTCGCGCCGCTGCTCCGGGCTCATCGCCGGCGCTCTGCGGCGTGCGGTCGGGTTCGTCATACCGCCCACAGTACGGAGTGAGGGCTCACTCCGTCAATCCCAGCGACGTCCACCGCGGCTCGTGCTCGGCGGCGAGCTGGGCGAACGTGTACCCCTCCAGCAGCTGATCCAGCATCCCGACGAGGTGGTCGCAGTCCCGGGCCGGATGCTCGGCCGGGCACTCCAGCGCGTGCCCCAGCACCCACTGCGCCGCCCTGGCCCGCGCGATCACCTCGTCCAGCTCCTCGATCCGCTCGCCCACCGCCGCCCGCCACTCCTCCCCCGGCGCGTCCAGCACCGCCCCAGCCGTTTCCAGGGGCACGCCGAGCTGCTGCAACATGCGCAGGAAGACCAGCCGCCGCAGCTCCTGCCTGCCGTACACGCGCCGCCCCCCGCTGCGGCCGGCCGGAGCGACCAGACCGCGCTCCTCGTAGTAGCGCAGCGCGGAGGCGTTCATGCCGAGCAGGCGCGCGGCCTCGCCGATCGGGATCGGTTCCATGCCTCCATTTGACTTCAAGTCGCCTTGAACCGCTTCCCTGGAGGAATGGGAACCACGTCATGGGTCACGGGCGGACCCGTCAACTCGCCCTTCGCCGCGCCATCCGGGCTGCTCGGACGCCTGGCCGGACGCTTCATGCTGTGGACGAACCGGCAGGGCGAGCTCCTGCGCGTCCTGCGCGTGCGCCCCGGTGAGCACGTGCTGGAGATCGGGTACGGCCCCGGCGGCCTCGTCCGGCTCCTCACCCGTACGGGCGCCGGGCGCGTCTGCGGCGTGGACCCCTCACCCGAGATGCGGGCCCAGGCCGCCCGCCGCGCGGGAGGTGCCGACCTGCGGCTGGGCAGCGCGGCCGACACCGGCTTCCCCGACGACAGCTTCGACTGCGTGGTGGCGGTGAACAACGTGGCCCTCTGGCCCGACCTGGAGGCTGGCCTGAGGGAGCTGCGCCGGGTCACCCGCCCCGGCGGCCGCCTCGTGCTCGCCTGGCACGGCGGGACCGCTCCCGGCCCGATCGCCCGCCGCCTGCGCCTGCCCGAGGACAAGCTGGGCCGGATCCACAAGGGGCTGGCGGAGCTGTTCGGCACGGTGGGACGGCACGAGCTGAAGTCCCTGACCGTCTTCGAGGCGGCCCCGGGCGGTGCGAACCCGTAGGCTGACCGCCATGCTCGTGTGGATCAACGGCCCGTTCGGCGGCGGCAAGACGCACACCGCCCACGAACTGCACCGCCGCCTCCCGTCCAGCGTGGTGTGCGACCCCGAGCACGTCGGCTTCGGGCTGCACCGGATGACGCCCCCCGCCCTGCGCTCGGACTTCCAGCGGCTGGGGGCCTGGCGGCAGGGGGTGTTCGAGGTGCTCGACCTGGCCCTGTCCGGACACGAGGGCGTGGTCATCGCCCCGATGACGCTGGTCGAGCCCGCCTACTACGACCAGATCCTGGGCCGCCTGCGCGAGTCTGGCCACGAGGTGCGCCACTTCGCGCTGGTCGCCGGCCGGGAGACGGTGCTCGGGCGGCTGCGGCAGCGTGGGCTGAGCCGGGGCCTGAAGCGGGAGGAGTTCGCGGTGTCCAGGCTCGACGAGTGCCTGGAGCGGCTGCGCGCGCCGAAGTTCGCCGAGCACATCGAGACCGACCGGCTGACGGTCCAGCAGGTCGCCGACCGGATCGCGGAGGCGGCGGGCCTGCGCCTGGCGCCCGACACCGACGGCGCGCTACGGCGCCGGCTGCGTCGGATCGGGGTCACGCTGCGGCACATCAGGCTCGGCTGACAGGCGGGCCGCCCTGGCGTGCAGGTAGCGCTGCTGGGGCAGGCTCATGGCTCGGCCGGCCGCCTCCTCGTACGCCTGGCGGGCCCCCGCGAGGTCGCCGGCCATCTCCAGAAGGTGCGCCCGGACCGCGTGCAGCCGGTGGTCGCCAGAGACCCGGTCGTCGTCCCGGAGGCGTTCGAGCCGGTCGAGCCCGGCCCGGGGACCGTGGGCCATGGCCACGGCCACGGCGTGGTTGAGCGCCACCATGGGGTTGCCGGAGATGCGCATCAGCAGCTCGTACAGCGCCGTGATCTGCGGCCAGTCGGTCTCCTCCACCGTGGGCGCCTCGTCGTGCAGGGCGGCGATGGCGGCCTGGAGCTGGTAGGGCCCGGGCGTCCCCCGGGAGAGCGCGCCGGTGACGAGCTCGACGCCCTCGGCGATGTAGGCCGCGTTCCACCGGCCGCGATCCTGCTCGGCCATCGGGATCAGCGCGCCGTCCGGCCCGGTGCGCGCCGGGCTCCGCGCGTCGGTGAGCAGCATGAGGGCCAGCAGCCCGGCCACCTCGGCATCGGCGGGCAGCAGCCGGTGCACCATGCGGGCCAGCCTGATCGCCTCCGCCGCCGGCTCGGCGCGGTGCAGGTCAGGCCCGGACGTGCTGGCGTACCCCTCGTTGAAGATCAGGTAGAGCACGTGCAGCACCACACCCAGGCGCTCGGCGCGCTCGGCCGCGCGGGGCAGGCGGAACGGCAGGCCGCTGTCCTTGACCCGCTGCTTGGCCCGCGTGATCCGGCGCGTCATGGTGGCCTCGGACACCATGAACGCGCGGGCGATCTCCGCGGTCGTCAGGCCGCCGACCGCGCGCAGCGTGAGCGCGATCTGCGAGTCCGGCGTCAGCGACGGGTGGCAGCACATGAACAGCAGGATGAGCGTGTCGTCGGAGGCGCCGGCCGGCTGGTCGGCGGCCGGGGCCAGCCAGTCGTCCGGCAGCGCCCGGGCCGCGACGGTGTCCTCGCGGCGGCGGCGGGCCTGCTCGGCGCGCAGCAGGTCGGTCAGCCGCCGCGCGGCCACCGTGATGAGCCAGGCTCGCGGATCGTCGGGTACGCCCTGCTCCGGCCACTGCGTGGCCGCCGCCAGGAGGGCCTCCTGCACCGCGTCCTCCGCGGTGTCGAAGTGCCCGTAGCGCCGGACCAGCGCGCCGAGAACCTGCGGCGCCAGCTCGCGCAGCAGGCGCTCTCCGGCGATCCCGTCGATCTCGTCCCTCCCTCAGAACCCCATGTCGTCCGCGGACTCCATGATGGGCCGGATGTCGGCGTACGCGTTGGCGTGGACGTCGCCGGGGAATGGGCACTGGCCCAGGCGGGCGGCGATCTCGGTGGCCCGGTCGAAGCTCTCGCACTCCACGATCCAGTAGCCCGCCAGCACCTCCTGGGTCTCGGCGTAGGGCCCGTCGGTGACGAACGGGACGCCGTCGCGGGCACCCACCCTGCGGGTGTGGACGGGCGCGGCCAGACCGCGGGTCTCGACCAGCTCGCCCGACTCCTCCAGCTCCTTGTTGACCGTCGTCATGAACTCGTGCATCGCCGCCATGTCCTTCTCGGTCCAGATGACCCGCCCGGTGTCCTTGCCGGACATCTCGTCGTAGTCCTGCTGGGAGGCGTAGGAAAGGATCATGTACTTCACGGGGGTCGCCCTCTCTCTTGGGTTGCCTTTCGGGAGGGACGTCGGAGCCGGGGCGGCGAACCGGACACATTCCAACGTAGGGCACTATCGACATCGTGCCTTACGCAACCGCCTCCGACGGCGTGAAGCTGTCCTACCAGGTCCGCGGCGACGGGCCGCCCCTCGTGCTGCTGCAGGGGCAGGCCAACGACCGCCGCTGGTGGGACTCCGTACGCGCGGACTTCGACGGGACGTACCAGACCATCACCCTCGACTACCGCGGCACGGGCGACAGCGACAAACCCGACGAGCCGTACACCACGCGCGGTTTCGCCACCGACGTGCTGGCCGTGCTCGACGAGGTGGGGGTGGGGCGGGCGCACGTGTACGGGACGTCGATGGGCGGCCGGGTGGCCCAGTGGCTGGCGGCCGACCACCCCGCGCGGGTCGGGGCGCTGGTGCTCGGCTGCAGCTCGCCGGGCGGCGCCCACGGGATCGAACGGAGCAACGACGTACGCAGGTCGCTGGCCCAGCCGGACCGGGCCGCCGCCGAGCGGGCGCTGCTGGAGCTCATGTACACCCCCGCCTGGCTGGCCGCCCACCCCGGCCCCCACCACACGACCGGCGACCCGGACATGCCCGCCCACGCCCGGCGCCGCCACCTGGCCGCCAGCGCGGGCCACGACAGCTGGGACGCGCTGCCCGGCATCACCGCGCCCACGCTGGTCGTGCACGGGACCGACGACGTGTTCAACCCGGCCGCCAACGCGCCGCTGCTGGCCGGGCGCATCCCCGGGGCCGAGCTGCGGATGATCGAGGGGGCGCGGCACGCGTATTTCGAGGAGTTCAGGCAGGTGGCGAGTCCGATGGTGCTGGAGTTCCTGTCGCGGCCCTCGTGAGGCGGGCGGCCAGCTCCCGCAGGTGCTCGGTCAGCTCGGGCGGTTCGTGCACCTCGAACTCGCAGCCGATCGCCGTCAGCCGGAAGGCCAGCCAGTCGAGGGTGTCGGCGTGCATGCGCAGGCGGCAGACCCGCTCGCCGATCGGGGTGACCTCGCCCAGCGCCCTGATCGGCTCCGTGATGGGGGCGTGCAGCGTGACGACGGCCTCGTACGTGGACGCCAGCGAGTAGAGCTGGTCAGCAACGTAGGCGGCCGCGCCCCCGGCGGGCAGCTCGCGCGGCACGATCCTGGCACCCGTCGGACGCAGCTCGTCGATGCGGTCGATCCGGAAGATCCGCCAGTCGTCGCGGTCGAGGTCGTGACCCAGCAGATACCAGCGCCGCCCGGCCACCACCAGCCGATGCGGATCGACCAGCCGCCTGCTCGTGGCCCCGTCGTTGGCCCGGTACGCGAACCGCACCCGCTCCTTGCCCGCCGCGGCCACCGCCAGCGCGGTGAGCCGCCCCGGATCCACCTGGGGCCCTTCGAGGGCGGGCATGGGCACGGTGGCGCCGCCCAGCGACCTGACCCGGTGGCGCAGCCGGGCGGGCAGCACCTGCTCCAGCTTGGCCAGAGCACGTACGGACGCCTCCTCGATGCCCTGCACCGGGTGCCTGGCCGCGGTGGACAGGCCCACCGTGATGGCCACGGCCTCCTCGTCGTCCAGCAGCAGCGGCGGCATGGCCGTGCCCGCGACCAGCCGGTAGCCACCGGCCGCGCCCATCGTGGCCTCGACCGGGTAACCGAGGTCGCGCAGGCGCTCCACGTCACGGCGGACGGTGCGGCGGCTGACGCCCAGGCGCTCCGCCAGCTCTCCGCCCGGCCACTCGCGCGGGGTCTGGAGCAGCGACAGCAGGTTCAGGAGGCGGGAGTCGGCCATGGATCCCATCCTATGTAGGACAGGTCCTGGCCTACTTCGGGCCTAGTGTCGGTGACAACGCACTGACCTTCCTGGAGGGAACATGACCGTCAAGCCGATCCCCGAGGGGTACACGACCGTCACGCCGTGGATCATCTCCCCCGACACGGACGGGATCATCCGTTACCTCGAGACCGCGTTCGACGCCGTCGAGCTGGGCCGCGTGACGGACGCCGACGGCCGGATCGGGCACGCGGAGGTGCGCATCGGGGACGCGATCGTGATGCTCTTCGACTCCGCGCCGGGCTGGCCGCCCACGCCGGCCTTCCTGCGCCTGTACGTCCCCGACGCCGACGCCACCCACCGCCGGGCCGTGGCGGCGGGTGGGACGTCGATCACCGACGTCACGCACCTGTACTGGGGCGACCGCGTGGGCCGGGTGCGCGACCCGTTCGGCAACCTGTGGTGGATCCAGACGCGGGTGGAGGAGGTCTCCGAGGAGGAGCTGGGACGCCGGATGAACGATCCGGAGTTCACGAAGGCGATGGAGTACGTCCAGAGCGCCCGGTTCTTCTAGCCTCCTACGTCCACCTCTCCGCCAGTGCGCGCAGGTCGGGGGCGGAGACGTGCGGGGTGCTCATCACGCTCGGGTACGCCGTCCCGCGCCGGTCCAGGTACGCCCCGATCAGCCCCGCCCGCTGGGCGCCGTCGATGTCCCACGGGTGCACCGCCACCAGAGCCGCCTGCCCGGGGTCCACTCCCGCCTGGGCCACGGCGTACTCGTAGGCCGCTCCGGCCGGCTTCCACACCCGGGGGCCGCTCACGTCCAGCGTGGCCTCCACCAGGTCGAGCAGGCCCTCGCGGCGCAGGATGCCCTGGGTCATGGCGGCGGCGCCGTTCGTCATGGTGAACAGCCGGATCCCGGCCTCGCGCAACGCCCGCATGCCCGCCGGCACGTCGGGGTGCACCCGCAACTCCGCGAACCCGCTCAGCACGTGACCGATCGCCTTGTCCTCCAGGCCCAGGGCCTTGAGGACGTCGGTGGCGATCTGGGCGAACTCGGCGTAGCCGCCGGCGGCCGTGAGCGCGAAGCCGTCGCGCAGCACGCTCGCGAACCACGCCGTCATCTGCTCGCCGGACAGGCCCACCTCCTCGAACCTCACCCTCAGCGGCTCCATGTCGGTGAGGGTCTCGTTCACGTCGAAGATCACTACTTGCGGTCTGGCGTCCATCTGTCTTCTCCTCGCGTTCTGTCGGGTGTCAGGTTTCCGTCCGGCGGGCTTCGGTCAGGCGGCGGCCGGGCGGAGGGAGTCGAGGGCGGCGGTCACGCCCTCGCGGAGCGCGGCGGCGTCGGCGCCGGCGCGCGAGCGCAGGTTCACCCCGTAGGCGAGCAGGGTGAGCAGCTCGGCGGCCGCGTCGAGGTCCGTGTCCGGGCGGAGCTGCGGACCGGCCGCCTCCAGGGCGGTGCGCATGGCCGTGCGCAGCCGGTCCTGGTGCCGGTCCAGCACGCGGCGCACCTCCGGGTCGGCGCCTTCGGCATGGGCGTTGGAGACCATGCAGCCCCAGCGCGCGTGCTCGCCGGCGCACCGGGCCTCGATCAGCCGGTCGAAGAAGGCGGCGATGGCGGGCAGGCCGCGCCCGTCGGTCGCCAGGGCCTGGAACACCGGCTCCGAACGGCGCTCGACGTAGCGGGTCAGCGCCTTGACGTAGAGGTCCTGCTTGCCGCCGTACGTCGCGTACAGGCTGGAGCGGCTCAGGCCGGTCGCCGCGACGACCTCCGCGACTCCCGTGGAGGCGGCCCCGCGCTGCCAGAACAGGCGCTCCACCTGCTCCAGCACGGCGTCGGGATCGAAATGCTTCACGTCCGGCATCGGCACCTCCCAAACTTGGAACGGTCGGTCCAAGATAGCAAATCGATTGGACGTGGCGCGTACGGGGTTGCTACGTTGCCGCGTATGTCCAGCCCCGAGGCGTCAAGACGCTAGCCACCGGTCGTCCGGTGGCTGTTCCGCGCTGCTGACCCCGCATGCCGGGGCGCTGACGCCTGGACCCCGTTCCCGCCGCATTGGCCGTGCGTTCGCACGCGTCGCCGGCCTCGGCCAGGGAATCCCCGCCACGCCATTCGGATGCACCGTTGCGTCGTGCTCTGGTCGCCCTTCTGACACCGGTCGTCGGGCGCCTCTCTCGCGGCAGGACGATCCTCACTCCGTCCTGCGCGCATCCATGTGCCGATCCATGACGTGGTCGCGGAGTTTCTTTCATGCCTTTCGCTGTCTACCTGCTCGGACTGGCGGTCTTCGCCCAGGGGACGTCCGAGTTCATGCTGTCCGGGCTGGTGCCCGGCATCGCCCGGGACCTGAACGTGTCCATTCCCGCCGCAGGGCTGCTGACCTCGGCGTTCGCCGCCGGGATGGTGGTGGGGGCGCCGCTGATGGCGGTGCTGAGCCTGCGGCTGTCCAGGCGGTTCGCGCTGCCGGCCTTTCTGGTGGTCTTCCTGGTCGTCCACGTGCTCGGCGCGGTCACGACCAGCTACGAGGTGCTGCTCGGCACGCGGGTCGTGGCGGCGCTGGCCAACGCCGGGTTCCTGGCGGTGGCCATGGCCACGGCGGTCGGGCTGGCGCCGCCGGACGCCAAGGGGCGCGCCACGTCCGTGCTGCTGGGCGGGGTCACCGTCGCCTGCGTGGCGGGGGTGCCCGGGGGCGCGCTGCTCGGCGAGCTGTGGGGGTGGCGCTCGGCGTTCTGGGCGGTGGCCCTCGCGCTGGTGCCGGCCATCGTCGCGGTCCTGAAGTCCGTACCGGCCGAAGCTCCGGGTGCCGCCGACGCTCCGGGTGGGGCCGACGCTCCGGGTGCCGCCGACGCTCCGGGTGGGGCCGACAGCCGGACCGGCGGGCGCGTCGGCGGGCGGGGTGCGGGTCGGTTGCCGGGGAGGGCGCGGGTCGAGGCGCGGGCGTTGCGGCGGCCTCGGCTGCTGGTGCTCCTGCTACTGGGAGCGCTGGTGAACGGCGCCACCTTCTGCACGTTCACGTACCTCGCGCCGCTGCTCACCGAGGTCACCGGGATCGGGTCCGCCTGGATGCCGGGGATGCTCGCGCTGTTCGGGCTGGGGTCGTTCGCCGGGGTGACGATCAGCGGGCGGATCGCGGACCGTCGGCCCGTACCGCTGCTGGTGATCGGTGGAGTGGCGCTGGTGGCCGGATGGGCCGCCTTCGCGGTGGCCGCCGGAGCGCCGGTACCGGCGGTCGCGCTGGTGTTCGTCCAGGGGACGCTGTCGTTCGCGGTCGGCTCCACGCTGATCTCCCAGGTCCTGTACGCGGCCACCGGCGCCCCCACCCTGGCCGGCGGGTTCGCCACGGCGGCGTTCAACGTGGGGGCGGCGCTCGGTCCCTGGCTGGGCGGGGTCGCGATCGGGGCCGGGCTCGGGTTCCGGTCGCCGCTGTGGGTCAGCGCCGTGCTCGTGGGCCTCGCCCTGGCCGTCGCCGCCGGCGCCCACCTGATCGGATCGCGGCCCAGGGGAAACCCGGTGGAGGCCGATCTTCCGCATAGGGCACAGTGAACGCCATGGAAGCTGTCGCACATTTCCAGCGGGAAGTACGCGCATTCCAGGACGCCGCCCGCCAGGCGGCCGACGCAGGCGACGCGCCCATCGTGCCGTCCTGCCCCGGTTGGACCATGTCCGATCTCGTGGGCCACCTGAGCGGGGTCCATCGATTCGTCGGCGTCATCGTCCGAGACCGGCTCAAGGAGCCGCCCGACTTCGCCTACCTGGCCCGTACCGAATCGCCTCCCGACACGGCGGGCTGGCCCGCGCCGGACAGGTCCCCCACCTTCGGGCCGATCCCGGGCAGCCTGCTGGACTGGTTCACGGAGGGGGCGGACCGGCTCGCGGCGCTGTTCCGGGAGTGCGCGCCGGACGAGCCCGCGTGGACCTGGTCGGAGGAGCAGACGGTCGGGTTCTGGCTGCGGATACAGGTCATCGAGGCCGCCGTGCACCGCTGGGACGCCGAGAGCGCCCTCGGCACCCCTCGTCCCATCGCCGAGGAGATCGCGGCGGATGCGATCGCGCACACGTTCGAGGTGATGGCGCCCGCGCGGCGGGCCTGGACACAGGCTCCGGCGGGGGCGGGCGAGGGGTTCCGCTTCGTCCGTACCGACGGGCCGGGTGAGTGGGTGGTTCGCTTCGAGGGCGAGCACGTACGGGTCGGCGACGGGGACTTCGACGTCGAGCTGGCCGGTACGGCGTCGGACCTGATGTTGTTCCTCTGGCATCGGATCCCGGCCGACGGGCTCCACGTGCGGGGCGACAAGGCCGTACTCGATCGCTACTTTGTCCTGGTTCCTCCCGTATGACCTAATCTTGCCGGTATGCAGGTCTGGGACATGGACGGCACCCAGCTGGCCGTCATCAGGCCGGTCTCCGGCGCTTTCGCCCGGCACAGCCACGACGAGTACGTCATCAGCGTCAACCTGTGCGGGCGCGAGCAGGTGCGGCTGGACCGGTCCTCGTTCGAGGTGGACCTGGACGAGGTGACCGTGTACAACCCCGGCCAGGTCCAGTCCTGCACCACCCGGACACCGGACGACGTGGCGTTCACGTGCGTGAGCTGGTACGTCCCGCCGGCCGTGCTGGAGTCACTGGTCGGCGGGCCGCCGCCGGAGTTCGAACGGCCGGTCGTACGCGCCGCCCACCTGCGCTCGGAGCTGCTGCGGGCGGCGCGGGACCTGGACACCGGGGGCGACGACGCGGCCCTGGTGGCGGAACGGCTGACGCTGATGCTCCTCCACCTGCTCGACCTCACCGCCCCCACCGCCGCCCGTACCACCACGCCGGTCACCTCCGCCATCCCCGCGCCCATCGCCGCCGTGCTGGACCGGCTGCGGTCCGACCTGTCCAGCCCGCCCCGCCTGGCCGACCTCGCCGACGACGCCGGGATGTCCCGCGAGCACCTCGTACGGTCCTTCACCAGGGCCACCGGCTGCCCGCCGTACGCCTGGCACCTGCAGGCCCGGCTCGCGGAGGGCCGGCGCAGGCTGCGCGCGGGCCGGCCGGTGGCCGTCGTGGCCCATGACCTCGGGTTCGCCGACCAGGCGCACTTCCACCGGCACTTCACCGCCGCGTACGCCATCACGCCCGGCCGTTACCGGGCCATCAATATCTGACAAGACGCCTCGGTGCACCTGCCGCGAGAGTGAACGCCATGTCCGAGATCTTCATGCTGGCCCTCTGGGTGGGGTTGCTGTTCAACGCGGCGCCGGGCGCGGTGTTCAGCGAGTCGTTGCGGAGGGGCGTACGGGGAGGGTTCCGGCCGGCGTTCGCGGTGCAGGTCGGGTCGCTGGCCGGTGACGCCGTATGGGCGCTGCTCGGGCTGGCCGGCGTCGGAGCGCTGTTCACGGTACCGGCGCTGCGCGTCCCGCTGACGGTCACCGGGTGCCTCCTGCTCGGCTGGCTCGGCCTGACGGCGCTCCGCGACGCCGCCTTCCCCCGCCCCGCCCCGCCCCCGGGCACCCGCCCCGGCCGTGGTGCTCTCGCGGTCGGGGCCGCCATGTCGCTCGGCAACCCCTGGAACGTCGTCTACTGGTCAGGCGCGGCCGGGGCCGTCAGCTCGGTGCTGGGCTCCGACGCGGGGGCCGCGAGCCTGGCCGTCTTCTTCGCCGGTTTCATGACCTCCTCGCTGGCCTGGTGCTTCATCTCGGCCGGCCTCATCGCCATCCTCCGCAAGGCGCTGCCGCCACTGGCCGTACGAGTCCTGGAGGCGGCCTGCGGGGTCGCACTGCTCGCCTTCGCCGCCCTCCTCGCCGCCCGACTCATCCCCGGCAGCGCATAACCCCGCACAGGCACCAACCTGAAACCCCCGCAATCCCAGTTCCCAGCCATCCCGAAGCCCGTTCCCTTCCAACACACCGGCCCGCCCCCAACGGCCCCACCCCCTGACGAACCGGCCACCACAGGCGCGTAGGCCCGCCGCCTCCGAACGCATCGGCACACCCCTCAGCCGGCGGTCTGCCAAGACGCCTCGACGAGGGCCCGTTCCGTCGCGGACAGGTGGACGGCCGCGGCCAGCCACGCCCGCGCGTACCGATCCGGCCCGGCATCCGTCAACCGGCCGAACACGTCACGCTGCCACCGATCGGCCTCGGCGGCGAGCCCCGCGGCCAGCTCGGCCGCGGCGGGGAAGCCGCTCCGGCGCAGGGACGCCCCCTGCACCTTGAAGTCGCCACCGCGTCCCGACTCCGCCACCGCCCGGCGTCCCCCGGCGACGGCCAGCTCGACGAGCCGCCGCACCCGCCACAACGGCGCGCTGGACACCGGATCCACGTCGCCGGCCCCGCCCATGAGCCCTTCCAGGTCGTTGACCGGCGAGGGAAGGTGGGCGCTCTGCAGGCGGTCGTAGCCGAGGTCGGCCCGGCCCTGCCATTCGGCGGGCAGCCGCAACGTCGCTTCCACCCCGGGTACGGGCCCCACGGCCAGCGCGGACAGGGTCGCCGCCCGATCCGGCTCGACCCGTCCCACCACCCGCACGCACAACCCGGGCCGGGACGCGAGCCGCTGCAGGTTGGCGACGTGGGCGAGGTCGGGGTGCCGGCCGGCCGGGACGAGCCGGATCAGCGGCCCATCCGCTCGCACCTCGCCGTCGCCGGGTACGAGCTCGCGCGCCAGCACGTGATCCCCCGCCGCGCCGACGATCACCAGATCGCACCCGACCGGCTCCCGGGCCTCGTCTGCTGTGGCCGCCTCGCTCCACGAATCCCCGGCGAGCCGGGCCCTGGCCGCCTCGCCCAGCGGGCGCGCGAACAGTGCCGCCAGCGGCCCCTCCGTCCAGGGCATGCCGTTCGAGGGGGTCGCGCGTACCCCGCTGCCCGCGCCGAGCCGACCGTCCGGGGAGATGGTGGCTCCGACGATCAGCAGTCCGGCCCTGGCCAGCTGGGCGTGGGTCAGCATCGCGGAGCCGATGGCGACGGTCGCGGTGCCCGCGCCACGGGCGCGCGCCGACCCGCCCGGTCTGACGTCGGAGACGGAGAACCAGCGGCCGTCCTCCGTGACGACGTGGGTGACGACACCGCCGTACCCGGTGGCACTGATCACCGGCTCCCGGCAGACGCCGTAGACGCGCAGGCTGCCGCCCTGCTCGTAGTTCCGGCGAACGCTGCCGACCAGCGCCGGATCGGGATCCGCGGCGGCCAGCCTGCCTGTGATGAGCAGGAGCTCGCGCAGTGCGGACACGAGATCCGCCAGGCGGTGGCCGCCGTGCTGCTCGCGCGCCGACCGCAGCCCGCGTACGACCCGGAGGGCCGCGGCCTCGGCCCTGGGCAGCCCGGCCAGGCGAGCGGTATGGGCGGCGCGGAGCAACTCCGCCTGCGCCACCGCGCCGGCGCCCGGCACCCCGGCCACCAGCACCGCCGCCCCAGCCCGCCACAACCCCGCCGCAGCCGCCACCCGCCCGCTGTCGGCCGCAGCCCCCACCTGCCCACCACCGGCCGTGGCGCCCACCTGCCCGCCACCGGCCGCGGCGACTGACCCGTCACCGCCGGCCGGCGTCAGTCCGGTGGCTGGATCTGCCCCGGCCGGCGACCCACCGACAGACGCGGGACCCGCACCCGTACCAGCCCCCGGACCGCCCCCCGAACCAGCCCCCTGGCCAGCCTCCGCACCAGCGCCCGGACCGACCCCCGAGCCAGGCCCCGAACCAGCCCCCAGACCGGCCCTCGGACCCGCCTCCGAATCGGCAGGCACGACCTCACCGGAGCCGGCGCCACCATCAGCGACACCTCCACCGGGGGCGGCATCGGCGGCGACCGCCACAGCCCCGGACTCCCCCACCGGGCACGCGCAGAGCACCGCGGCCCGGTGCAGGCATCGCGGCGCGAGCAGGCAACTGCACCTCGCCTGCCCCTCCTCCACGACCACCCCGGACGCCCCCGGCGACAGCGTCACCACCGCGTCCTCACCGCAGACGATCTGAACCCCCTCGCCATCCACCACCTCGACGGCAAGGGCGGCGTACTGCTCGACGGCCGCGTCCAGCTTCTTCCGCAGCCGGGAGGTGAGCCCCTCCACGGCGGCGGCGACCACGTGCGGCGCCGCGGGCGGCAGCTGGGCCGCGGCGGGGGCGTTCGAGGTTGGGGAATTCACCGGTTCTCTCCGCGAAGGCGATCGCCCACCCAGCGGGCGAGGGCGAGCGGGCTGAGGGCGGCGACCGGCATCCCGGCCGCGACGAGTTGCTGGGCGACGGGCAGCGAATAGCGCGGTACGCCGCTGTCGTCCAAGGCGGCGCACCCCAGCAGGTGTACGCCGGACCCGGCCAGGGCGCGTACCTCCCCGAGCAGGCCACCGAGCGGATAGCCCTCCTCGAAGTCGCTCACGACCACCACGAGCGTACGGCTGGGCACGCTCACCAGCGTGCGCGCGTGAGCGAGCCCCGCCGCGATGTGTGTGCCGCCACCGACCCGGACTTCGAGCAGCAGCGAGAGCGGGTCGGTCACCTGGTCGGTCAGGTCGATCACCTGCGTGGAGAACGTCAGGAAATGGGCGGAAAGCGTGGGCACCCCCGCCAGGACCGCGGCGGTCAGCGCCGACCAGATCACCGACGCCTCCATGGAGCCCGACACGTCGACCACGAGGACCAGCCGCCAGTCGGCCTCCTGCCGGGCCCGTGTCCCGAACACCGGCCGCTCCGGCACCACCACCAGCCGCCCGTCCTCCAGGCGCCGGCTGTGCTGAAGGTTGGCGCGCAGGGTGCGGGGCAGGTCGAGCCGCCCGCCAGGACGGCGGGTCGGGCGCGGGCTTCCCAGCCCGGTCAGCGCGGGCCGCAGCTTCGTGGCCAGCTCGCGGGTGAGCTCGGCCACCAGCCGTTTCACGAGCGGCCGCAGCTTGGCGACCTGTTGCTCGGGCAGGCCACCGGCCAGGGAGAGCACGGAGGTGAGCAGCTCGACGGACGGGCGTACGGACGCGGGGTCCAGCTGCGCCAGCACGTCGGTACGCCCGGCGTCGGCGGCCCGGGCCAGCACCTCCTCGCGCACCTCGGTCCCGAACAGCGCCTCCAGCTCCTCCGCCCACTCCCGCGCCGTGGGGAACGACCCCTCCTGGCCTCCGCCGTCGCCCCGGGGCTCGAAGTCGTCGGAGCCCTCGCCGCGGCCGGCGCCGTACAGCTCGTCGAGGGCGCGGGCGGTATGGCGCGGGCAACCACGCAGGCCCTACCCGAACCCCCCCCGGAGCAAACCGCCCACGAAACCCCGGCCCCGCCCCCGCCCCGCCAACGGCCGCC